>JAITHV010000125.1 GCA_031279835.1 Coriobacteriales bacterium | reverse complement strand
GGCGGCAGATGGGTCTCAAGCAACCTGCTTGCAAGACAGCAAGAACTCTTCGAGGCGCTGGGCACACCTCTGTCTGTGGAGCCGCTGTTGTTACATACCTAACTTTCCAAGATTACGTGGTTAAATAACTATCTGTCTTCTAGTTCGGGATCTTATCATATTTCTTGTGAAGAGTGTGATTCTCGATAAAAAAGTCCTATAGTAATAAAAGAATAAATCATAAAAAACACAAATATAAAATAATCTATAAATACAAATAATTCTGCCAAGTGTGATCATGTCCGAAAGTTGGTGATACGGTCACCCACCGAGCTTTGCCTAAGGCAACGAAAAGCGGCCGTCTCCAAAAACAAATGACGGTGTGAAGAAGAATCGACAGAAAGCGAAGAGCTCACTAAGAAATCAACGGCCTGTGTCCAATCGGTTCGGCTGCTTCCACGCCTCCTGCAGGGACCCGACCCGGTTTTCGCCCGCAGCCGTCCAACACGAAAAACTGACGAAACCTGCTTCGACCAGATTATTTGAGTGGGCGACGCGCTCGCTTTACTTATCACCAAAAAGGGGCTATTGTTTTCTTGTGGAAGCGTTTGTGACTTCTGTTCTGCCTGCGTGTGGCCGGCAGCCGCACGGTCAGGCATGCAGGGGCAGCCCCGCTTCCTCGGCGGTTCGTCCCGGCACATGCCCGGAGCAAGCCACCTGACGAAGGGATCTGCAGTGACAGCACCACAAAAGGGAAGGCAGGCGCGGTGCCTGTCTGCGACAGCAAGCCGAATCCATGCGAGATGACGCCTACAGCGCTGTAGGCTGGCGATGCCTGCGGTGCGGGGCTGACCTGGTGCCGAGGAAGACGAAACTGGCCTACCTCGGCAAGGACTTCGAGGCCGAGCTGTCGTGTTGTCCAGATTGCGGCGAGGTATTCGTCGGCGAGGCGCTTGCCTTAGGCAAGATGCTTGAGGTCGAAAAAGCATTAGAAGACAAGTGAAGAAGAAGGTGGAGGTGGCTGATGTTAAAAAAGACACTGATACTCAACGGTGAGCAACGACGTGTGGTTGCCGACCCGGCGCACACGTTATTGAAGGTGCTGCGCGAGCAGCTCTTTCTCACCGGCACCAAGGACGTCCGGGGGCCTGCCGGCAAGGCAGCCCGCACGGTCATCCTTGACGGTAGCCCGACAGACGCCGGCGAGCTCGTTATGAGAGAGGTACCGGAAGACGCGCGCGTCATTACCATCGAAGGGGTGGGCACCGCACAGTGCCTGCACCCGCTACAAGTCACGTGGATCATCAATGGGGTAGCGAAGGCAGGCTTCTTCTCGCCAGGCCTCATCGTGCGCGCCAAGGCGCTGCTCGACCAAGAAGGCAACCCCGCTCCCGAACAGGTTGCTGCGGCCTTTGAAGGCTGTGAGGGCGCCTGTGGCGCCGAGGCGCTCGATGCCGCCGTCAAGGCCGTGCTCGACGCAGCGCGGCTCATGTCGGGCACCGCCTCGGTCGAGGAGCTGTGGCTCAAGGCGAAGGGCGAGCCTTATACGCCTGGTGCCGAGCTCGCGCAGCGCGAGGAGGTCGCCAAGGTGACCGGCGCGGCGCGCTTTGGCTGCGACGTCGGCATCGGCCTTCCCGCGAACACCTTGTATGCAAGACTGGTGTGTCCTGGCGTGCTCGGTGCGCGCATTCTCTCGATCGACACGGCCAGCGCCCTGAGGACACCCGGGGTCTTGCAGGTGCTGACCGCGTCAGACATTCCTGGCAGCAACCGCCTGGGAGCGACCGGCAAGATACTTGCCGACCGGACGCTCTCACGCGGCAACGAGGCCGTCGCGATCGTCTTGGCCTGTCACAAGGGCCTTGCCGCCGAGGCTGCCTGTGAAGTTGTGGCGAAGCTCGAGGCCGACGACTCGGCCCCCGACGCCTCGGCCCCCGGCGCCGTGGGCTCCGGTCTGTCGGGCGCCGCGCTGCCCGAGCCAACAGTGGTGTTCGCCTACCTCAACAGCAAGGGGCGGCTCGTCGTGCAGACCCAAAAGCCCGACATCAACGCGGCGGCGATTGCTGCCGGCATCGGCATAGACCCAAGCGCCCTCGTCATCGAGGCCCTTCCGGTTGCAAGCGGTGTCGACCATGGGACCGACGCGAGCGCCGAGGCGGCGGCGTGCGCGGCCGTCCTTGTCACCAAGCAGCCGGTCTTCCTGGAATTATGAGGATTTGCGCATGCCTTGCGCTGCGTGGCCATCCACCCGTCGTTACCGACCCAGTATTTGAGGAGGTGAGCCGGCGGCGCCCCTTATAGGCGCGCTGCCACGAGCTTATGGATAAGACCCTGTTGATCACACCCCGGCTCTGCAAGGACTGCGGCACCTGCGAGTCAGTCTGCGACAATGCCGCCGTCAGCGTCATCGCCTTTGCAGACGACGAGGCGAGCATTGCGATCCCCGTCATGTGCATGCAGTGTGAAGAGGCTGCCTGCATGGACGTGTGCCCCGTTGGCGCGCTGTACCGCGACGTTGACGACACCGTGCTTGTCGACGTGCGCCGCTGCATCGGCTGCAAGCTGTGCGTGGGGGCGTGTCCCTTCGGCAACATCGAGTTCAACTTCGCCGAGAAGCGCATCGTGAAGTGCGACCTGTGCGGCGGAAGTCCCGATTGCGCGAAGTACTGTCCCACGTCCGCAATCGTGTACGCAAGCGCCACGGCCTCGGCGCTTGACAAGAAGCGAGCGCTTGCAGCCCGCTTCAAGTCCTTGATGGACGTCGAATGACGCCGCAGTGCCTTAAACAAGACGAACAGAGACGAGGAGATAATCCTATGATAACCAAGCATCTCATTGTGAACGGCATCGCGCGGGAGCTCGTCGTCGAGCCCGACGAGACCCTCGTGAACGTCTTGCGCGGCCAGCTCAAGCTGACGGGCACCAAGATTGGCTGCGGCGGGCTCGGCGAGTGCGGCGCCTGCACCGTTATTTGGGACGGCAAGGCGGTCCGCGCGTGCAACTACACCATGGACCGGATACCTGACGGCGCAGACATCGTGACCATCGAGGGCGTCGGCACCAAAGACGCCCTGCATCCCCTGCAGCTTGCCTGGATGGTTCATGGCGGCGCCCAATGCGGCTACTGCACGCCTGGCTTCATCGTGTCGGCAAAAGCGCTGCTCGACAAGAACCCCGACCCCTCGCGCGAACAGGTGCGCGACTGGTTCCACAAGAACCGCAACCTTTGCCGCTGCACCGGGTACGTCCCGCTCGTGGACGCCGTCATGGACGCGGCGCGTGTCATCCGCAAGGAGCTGAGCCCCGAAGACCTTTGGGCCAGAGTCGAGGTCGAAGAGGGCGCAAGCCTCCTCGGCTCGTCGGTTCCGCGCCCCTCGGCGCTTGCAAAAGTCACCGGCGTCTGGGACTTCGGCGCAGACCTTGGGCTCAAACTTCCCGAGGGCACGCTGCACGTCAAGCTCGTGCAGGCGAAGGTCTCTCATGCCAACATCCTCTCTATCGACACCTCTGCCGCCGAGCGCGTCCCCGGCGTCTACCGGGTCATCACGCACAAGGACGTCCCGGGCACCAATCGCATCAACGGCCTCGCGTTTCCCTCGAACAAAGGCAACGGCAAGGAGCGCCCCATCCTCAACGACACGAAGGTCTTTCAGTTTGGCGACGCAATAGCTATGGTGCTCGCGTATTCGCCAGCTGTTGCGGAGAAGGCCGCCGAGCTCGTAAAGGTCGAGCTCGAGGAGCTGCCTGCCTACCTGAGCGCGCCAGCCGCCATGGAGCCTGACGCCATCGAGATACATCCCGGCACCCCCAACGTGTACTTTGAGAACCACGTCGTCAAGGGCGCCGATGTCTCGGACCTCTTTGAGAAGCTGCCCTATGTGGTCGAGGACGACTTCTACGTGCAGCGCCAGCCGCACCTGCCCATCGAGCCCGATGTCGGCTTTGCCTATCTTGACGAGGAGGGGAGGCTCGTCATCCATTCCAAGAGCATCGGCATACACCTGCACTCGCTCATGGTCGCAGAAGGCATCGGCATCGACGCCGACAAGATCCTCATCGTCCAAAACAACGCCGGCGGCACGTTTGGCTACAAGTTCTCGCCGACTATGGAAGGCCTCCTCGGCGTGGCCGCGCTTGTCACCGGCAAGCCGGTCTACCTCGGCTTGACCACGTACCAGCAGATCACCTACACCGGCAAGCGCTCGCCCTTCTTCGTCCACTTGAAAATGGGCGCCGACGCAAACGGGCGCATCCAGGCGATGGAGTCCGACTGGACCATCGACCACGGTCCCTACTGCGAGTTCGGCGACCTTCTCGCCATGCGTGGATCGCAGTTCATCGGCGCCGGCTACGACATTCCCAACATTCGCGGCAACGGGCGCACCGTGGCGACCAACCATGCATGGGGATCGGCGTTCCGCGGCTACGGCGCCCCACAAAGCCTCTTCTCCTCCGAGGTCCTCGTCGAGGAACTTGCGGAGAAGGTCGGCATGGACCCACTCGAGTTCCGCTACCTCAACGTCTACCGTGAGGGCTCGACGACGCCGAACGGCTGTCCGCCTGACGTGATAGCCTTCCCTGACGCACTTGACAAGATGCGCCCCCTGTACCAAAAGGCCAAGGAGGACGCGCGCGCCAAGAATGCCAAGGGAGGGCCGGTCAAGCACGGGGCGGGCATTACGCTGCTCGAGTACGGCTGCGGCCTTGACGGCGCCGACAGCTCAAGCGCATGGGTTGAGCTGACGCCCGAGGGTGTCACGCTTGGCGTGTCGTGGGAGGACCACGGCCAGGGCGCCGACATGGGCGCGCTGACCGCAGCGAGCGAGGCGCTCAAGGAGCTGCGCCTCGACTACCGCAAGATCCGCCTGCTTATGAACGACATGGAGCGGACGCCCAACTCAGGCCCCGCCGGCGGCAGCCGCTCGAACGTCGTGACCGGCAACGCCATCCGTGTGGCCTGTGAGAACCTGGTTGCTGCGCTGCGCAAGGACGACGGCGGCTTTCGCACCTACGACGAGGTCGTCGCTGAAGGCCTCGACACGCGCTACGAGGGCTCGTGGACGGCGCCGAACGCCGAGTGCAGCGTCGAGACCGGTCAGGGAGACCCCTTCTCCTGCTATATGTACGGCGTCCTGCTGGCAGAGGTCTCGGTAGACACTACTACAGGAACAACTAAAGTAGACAAGCTCACCCTCGTGTCTGACTGCGGCACTGTCTCGAACAAGACGGTGCTCGAAGGCCAGCTCTGGGGCGGCCTTGCCCAAGGCATCGGCCTTGCGCTCACCGAGGACTTTGAAGACATCAAACGGCATGTGTCGCCCCTCAAATGCGGCATCCCACGCATAAAGGACGTGCCAGACGAGATGGTCATTATCCATCAACAGACGCCGCGCCCCCACGGCCCATGGGGCATCTCGGGGTCGGGTGAGATGCCGCTTTCGGCACCGCACGCCGCCATAATGAACGCCGTCTACGACGCCTGCGGGGCGCGCGTCACCAAGCTCCCTGCTCGTCCGGAGAAGGTGCTTGCGGCGCTCTAGCGCGTTTGCCGCGCTCTGCCGACGGGCGCGCCTGCAGACAGACTGGCCCTGCTGGCATTGCGCCGGCAGGGTCCTCTGCGGCCCATCCGATGACGCGAGGAGGTGAGTGGTGCCAATAGAGCAGGCCTTGTACGACGAGCTTGAGCGGTGCCTGCAAGACGAGCCGGCGGCATGCACGGCACGATGCCCGGTGCACGTGGACGTTCCCGTGCTTGCGCGTCATGTGGCGCGCGGCGAGTACGCGGCTGCCTATGCGCTGCTTCAAAAGCATGTTCCCCTCGCGGGGGCCGTCTGCATGGTCTGCGACCATCCGTGCACCGACGCCTGCGTGCGCGGAGGACTTGACGCCGCAGTGAGCGTCGGAGAGCTCGAGCGCGCGGCGGTCGCCTACGGCTACAAGCCGTTCAAACGGCGCTTCGCGACTGCGAAGACGCAAGGGTCGGTGGCCGTGGTGGGCGGCGGGATAAGCGGTCTTTCTGCAGCAGGGGAGCTTGACCGCAAGGGGTTTGCCGTCGAGCTGTTCGAGCAGGCCGACGTTCTCGGCGGCAGACTGTGGTCCTTCGAGGGCACGCTCGTCTCGCACGAGTATATCGAGCGCGAGCTCGAGGGGTTCTGTGCTCTTGGCATCACCGTGCGTTACGGCGCCTCACTCGATGCCGGCCGTCTTGAGCAGTTGTTCGCGACACACGCCGCCGTGCTGCTGGCCACCGGATCATGGGGCGACTGCGTGCCAGTCGACGCGACAACCTATCAGTCTGCAGGCAGGCCGCTCTTTGTGGCGGGCAGGCTTCTTGGCGACTCCTCCGTCATAGCCTCGGCAAGCTCAGGCAAGCGAGCGGCCGCATCGGTCGAGCGCTACATCAAGCGTCTTTCGCTCACCGCTGAGCGCGCCCGCGAGGGCGCTTACGAGACCCTGCTCGACTACGACCTCTCCGAAGCTGCGTCGCTGCCTCGCGTGCAAAAGACGGGCACCGTCTACACACAAGACGAGGCCTCCTCAGAGGCGTCGCGCTGCCTGCTGTGCACGTGCGACGCCTGCACGAGGGCCTGTGCCCATCTGCGGCGCTACGGCAAGCGGCCCAAGTCGTACGGCAGAGAGGTGTACACGAACGAGAACGTCATTATGGGCACGCGCTACGCGAACCGGATGATAAACTCCTGCACGCTCTGCGGCCTGTGCGAGCAGCGTTGCACGTTGGGCATCGGCATGACGCGGCTCGTTGCCGCAGCACGACGAAGCATGGTGGCGACAGAAAAAATGCCGCCATCTGCCCATGACTTCGCCTTGCGCGACATGGCGTTCTCGAACAGCTCCGCCTGCTCGCTTGTGCTCTGCCCGCCTGAGCTCGAGGCATCGGGCGATCAGCCTCGCTACCTCTTCTTTCCCGGCTGCCAGCTGTCTGCGTATAGCCCCGAGCACGTGCTGAGCGCCTACGGCTTCCTGCGCGACCGCTTGCCTGAGGGAGTGGCTGCCATGCTTGGCTGTTGCGGAGCGCCTGCGCGATGGGCAGGACGCGATGGCCTGCTTGAGGAGGCCGTCGGCACGGTTCGCACACATTGGGAGCGGCTCGGCCGCCCCTGCGTGGTCTGCGCCTGCCCGAGCTGTATGGACACCTTTGCGCAGCAACTGCCTGAGATGAGACAGGTGTCACTCTGGGAGTTGATGTCCGAGCTTGGCCTTCCCGAACGAAGCGGCCACGCAGGCCACGCAGGCGGCGACGCCGGCGATGCCCGCGACGCCCGCGACGCCCGCGACGCCCGCGACGAGCCTCATGGCCAGCAGCGCGCGCTCAGCATACACGATGCCTGCTCCGCGCGCGGCAACGCCCCGCTCCATGAGGCAGTGCGTCTCATAGCAGGGCGTCTCGGCTATCGCATAGACGAGCTCCCTTACACGCGTGATGACGCCCCATGCTGTGGCTACGGCGGCCTTGTGTATTATGCCGATCGCGAGCAGGGGCGGCAGTTCGCCTCAGAGCGCCCGCTTTCGGGCACCAACGACCTGCTCGTTTATTGCGCGATGTGCCGCGACTTGCTGGTGGAATCCGGACGTCGCGCGTTCCACCTGCTCGACCTCGTGTTTGGGCCGCCCTCTCAAGTGCCAATGGCCGGGGCGCTGGCAGCAGGCGGAGAGCCAAAAAGCGCCGAGGCGCTGGCAACAGGCGGGGAGCCGAAGCGCATGCCAACCTTGTCTGAGCGCCGCGTCAACCGCATGGAGTGTCGGCGTCTTTTGCTCAGGGCTGTCCATGCGCAAGACGACGACAGCGCAAGCCCTTGTGCGCCGCCGACGGTCGACGGCATGCCGCTTGCCGTGTCGCCCGAGCTGCTGGGCCTCATGGAGGAGCGCCTTATCCTCATGGAAGACCTCGCAGACACCATAGCCGCCGCCGAGAACGGCACGGCGGCCTGCTTTGCCCACAAAGACGACGGCAGCAAGCTGGCCTCGCTTAAGAAGAACGACGTGACCTATTGGACCCACTACCGCCGTGACGGCGACGCTTTGCTGGTGCTTGGCGCCTACAGCCACCGGATGGGCATACTGCGCGACTGACCCTGCCCGCCAGGCGCCGCCACGGAGAAGACGAAGGAAGGCATCCATGGACCACAGCACGCATATCGAGGAGATCGCTCGACGCTACCCTGCCGAGCGGCGCTTCTCACTTGCAATACTGCAAGACATCCAGCGGGAGTTCAACTACATTCCGGCAGAGGCTTTGCCTATCGTCGCAGCGCGCCTCGACACGCCCCAGGCACACCTGTATGCGCTTGCGACATTCTACAAGTCGCTTTCGCTGGTGCCTAAGGGCAAGCATGTCGTCAAGCTTTGCGACGGCACGGCCTGCCACATGCGCGGCGCTGGCAACCTGCTGGGAAGCTTGAGCCGCCAGCTCAGGCTCGATGCGGATGGCAGGACCGACGACGGACAGTTCTCGGTCGAGTTGGTCAACTGCCTCGGCTCCTGCGCACTGGCCCCGGTCATGGTCGTCGGTGAGGCCTATTACGGGAAGGTCTCCCTTGAGCAGCTTCCTACCCTGGTAGACAGCTATCGTGAGGGCGGTGAGAATGATGAGTGACAACGCCACAAGCCGAACCCTGCTGGTCTGCTGTGGAACGGGGTGCCTCGCCAACAAGGCCGCTGCGGTCGCTGACGCCCTCGACGCGGCTTGCCCAGAGGCAAGCGTCAAGCGCACCGGCTGCAACGGGTTTTGCGAGAACGGCCCTATCGTGAAGGTGCAGCCTGACGACATATCATACTACCGGGTGAAGCCAGAGCATGCAGAGAAGATCGCCGCGTCACTCGGGCATGGGCCAGTCATGTCGCTGTTGTTTCGCGACGCAGACAAGAAGCTCGTGCTGCGGCAGGCGGACAACCCCTTCTACGCCCCACAACACAAGGTCGCGCTGCGCAACATCGGGACCATCGACCCGCTTGCAATCGACGACTATCTGGACGCAGGGGGGTACCGGGCGCTCGAACGGGCACTTGCGATGGAGCCTGACGAGATAATCGCCGAGGTCACTGCGTCAGGCCTGCGCGGCCGGGGCGGGGCGGGGTTTCCGACGGGCGTCAAATGGGCGTCTGCCCGCGCTGAGGAGGTGTTTCCCAAGTATGTCTGCTGCAACGGCGACGAAGGCGACCCCGGTGCCTTTATGGACCGCTCAATTCTAGAGGGCGACCCGCACAGCGTGATCGAGGGGCTGGCCATCACCGCGCTTGCCATCGGCGCCGAGCAGGGGTTTCTCTACATACGAGACGAGTACGGCCTTGCGTGCGCCAACGTCGCCGCAGCGCTTGGCGCCGCTGAGGCGAGAGGGTACATCGGCACCAACATACGAGGCTCCGGGCGCCGCCTGCGCCTCGAGATAGTGCGCGGCGGCGGGGCTTTCGTCTGCGGCGAGTCCACCGCGCTCATGGCCTCTATCGAAGGCAGGCTTGGGGAGCCTCGCGCGAAGTACGTGCGCAGCGTCCAGCGCGGGCTGTGGGACAAGCCAACGGTGCTCAACAACGTCGAGACACTGGCGAACATCCCCGTCATCATCGCGCAGGGCGGCGTTCGCTTTGCCGAGATCGGCACCGAGGGCTCCAAGGGGACGAAGGTCTTCTCCCTCGTAGGCAAGGTGGAGCGCACTGGCCTCGTCGAGGTTCCTATGGGAGTGACGCTGCGCCATCTCATCTTCGACATCGGCGGCGGCATCAGGCGCGGCCGGCGCTTCAAGGCGGTTCAGACGGGCGGCCCGTCGGGCGGGTGCATCCCCGAGGGGCTGCTTGACCTGCCGGTAGACTTTGACACGCTGACCGAGAAGGGCGCCATGATGGGCTCGGGCGGCATGATCGTCATGGATGAGCACGATTGCATGGTCGAGGTCGCGCGCTACTACGTGAAGTTCCTCTCGGACGAGAGCTGTGGCAAGTGCACGCCGTGCCGCGAGGGTCTGCGCCAGATGCTCGCCATACTCACCGACCTGTGCGAGGGGCGCGGGCAGCAAGGTGACATCGAGCTGCTTGAGCGGCTCGGCGCGACTATGAAGGAGAGCTCCCTGTGCGCGCTTGGGCAAAGCGCGCCCAACCCGGTGCTCTCGACCATTGCGCACTTTCGCGACGAGTATGCCGCGCACATCGAGGAGGGCAGGTGCCCCGCCGGCGTGTGCCCGGCACTCACGACGTTTGTCATAGACAGCGAGGCCTGCACCTCGTGCGGGGCCTGTAAGAAGGCATGCCCTGTAGACGTGATCAGCGGAGACAAAGACACACCTTACGAGATCGCGCGCGACGGCTGCATAGCCTGCGGGTCCTGCCGCGAGTCCTGCCGCTTCGACGCGGTGTCGGCCCATCAGCGCAAGGAGGCGCTCGCATGATCAGCATTACTGTCAACGGCCGTGTGTGCGCGTGCGAGGAGGGCGAGTACCTGCTCGACGTTGCCGAGAGAAACGGCATGCTCATACCACATCTCTGTTATCACAGGGGGCTTCTCCCTATCGGCGCCTGCCGCGTGTGCATCGTGGAGGTAATCGAGCGTGGGCGCAGCAAGGTGGTGGCGTCGTGCGTGTATCCCGTGCGTGACGGCATCGAGGTCCATACTGCAAGCCCGCGCATCCGCGAGCAACGCTCAGTCATCATCGCGCTGCTTTTGAGCCTTGCGCCCGGCAGCACAGAGATCAAGAGGCTCGCCCTTCAGCTTGGCGCAGACATCCCTCGGCTCGTGAAGGCGCCCGAGAGCGACACCTGCGTGCTGTGCGGACGCTGCACCGCCGCCTGCGAGGCACTCGGCACCGGGGCAATCGCCAAAGTGGGCCGCGGCGTCACAAAAAAGATAGCCGCGCCGTTTGACGGCATGCCACCAGACTGCATCGGCTGTGGCTCGTGCGCGCATGTGTGCCCAACAGGAACTATCGCTTATGAGCACACCGACGAATCCGTGTCTGTCTGGGGCAGGGAGTTCGAGCTCATGCGCTGCACTGGCTGCAACGCGCCGCTAATGACCCGCGAGCAGCACGACTTTCTCACCCGCAAAGGCGGGGAGTCGCCGGAGCTATTGTGCGAGCGCTGTGGCAAGCAGGGCGTCGCGCGCAAGCTCAAGACGCGCGAGCGCTATCTCGGCTGAGGAGAAGACCTGGGTCACAGTGCGTCGAGCAGTTGCTCAAGGGTCGTCTTTTGCAGGTCGAGACAAGTCGGGTCAAACCCGACTTTGAGCACGGCGCTAGTCATGACGCCCTTGACGCGCGCGCCACTGAGCAGGGTTCCCGCAAACGCAGGCCGGCGCAGCTGCTCATAGACGCGCAGCTCGGCAAAGCTCGACGAGGCAGCTGCTACGAACGCGGCACAGGTGGATGCGATGCGGTACTCGTAGTTCTCCGCATTGACAAAGCAGTCGCTTGTCTTGTGTGACTCGAACTTCAGTACTGCGGCCCTCCCCTTGGCTCAGCTAGCGCAGCCAGACGCGATGATGTCCTTGACTGCCTCTATCAAAGCGACAACCTCCTCGTGAGTGGTGAAACGCGAGAGGCTTGCCCGCACGGTTCCGGCAGACGGGTCAAAGTCGAGGCACTCGAAGACGCGCGGCGCACAATGAAGCCCTGTGCGCACGATAATATCATAGCAATCTAGTAATAAACCGCCAACGTCGTTCGCGCTCATGCCCTCGACCGAAAACGAGATCACGGGGGTGCACGGGCCTGAAGGGTCGGGGTTGGCGACCTTGCAGCGCAGGCGCAGCAAGGCGGTGCGCAAGAACTCGACCTCGCGTGACACGCGGTCTCGCTCGCCAGCATCCAGGGGGTTTTGGGCAGCCCAGGCAAGCGCTGCAAGCAGGCCATGGGCGCTTGGCTCGTTGCCGGTCCCTGCCTCAAGGCGCAGCGGCATGTCGGGAGGCATCGTGTCAAGCTCGGAGTGGATGCCAGTGCCGCCCACCAGGTGAGGTCGAAGCTCAAGGCCGCCGCGCACATAGAGGCCCCCGATGCCTTGCGGCCCGAGGAGGTACTTGTGGCCGGTAAAGGCGGCAAGGTCGGCGCCCCATGCCTCGAGTCGCACGTCCACCCAGCCGAGGGTCTGGGCAAGGTCTATGAGGGTGAGCGCCCGGTTCCCCCGCGCTATTGCCGTGAGACGAGAGGCGTCGTTGACAGCCCCGGTCACGTTGGAAGCATGGGAGAAAACGCACAGCCGTGGGCGATGGAAGCTGATTTGCTCCTCCCAGTCGTCGGTCAACACCAGCCCGTCGCGGTCAGTGTCTATGTAGATGATTTCGACGCCACGTTCTTTTTTGAGTGCATAGAGCGGTCGAAGCACCGAGTTGTGCTCAGCCTTTGTCGTCACCACCCAGTCGCCGGCGCGCAAGCCCAGCCCGAACACGGCGAGGTTGAGCGCCCAGGTGGCGTTCGGCCCGAGCGCGATGCGGCTGCTGTCAGCGACGCCAAGCACCGGGGCAAGGCGCTGGCGCACGGTGCCCATCACGTCAAAGTCGTCAATGCCTCCGCGGTTAGCGGCGCCAGGAAGCCTTTGCAGGGCGGCATAGACGGCCTCGGCGACTGACGGTGGCTTGGGGTACGAGGTTGCGGCATTGTTGAGATAGGCCTTCTCGATGCCAGAAGACTGGCCGGTCACAGCAGGCCCTCCCTCTCCAACAGCTCAACCACCTTAGAAAAGGTCTCCTCAACGAGTTGTGGGCATCGCACGAGCTTGTTTGTCGCGTCTCCCTCGAGCACTGCCGGGCAGGTCACGTCGCCATAGCGCGCGCGCGCGAGGGCGGCAAACCAGTCGTAGAGCTCCTGCGTCATCGCGTCCAGCGATGGCTCAGAGACCTCGTCGCGCTCGCCTTGGCCGGCAAAGTAAGAGAGCATGCAGGCACCCCCCGTAAAAGCGCCGCAGATGTTCCCGGTGTCGCGCACGCCGTTGTTGAGCGCCCCGACGGTCCGGATCAGGTCTGGATCTGACTTGTCCTCGCTCTCAAGCACAAGGATCATCATGATCTGGGCGCAGGCAAACCCCTCAGACGCCAAGGTCACCATTCTCTCGCGCATAGACCTATCTGCTCCCTTCTGAAGCACACGCCTCACATGCGGCAAGCATGTTGTTTCTGCTGTAACACAGTATACCGCGATTGCGACACCCCAGGCTTTCCTGCGCCCTCGCGTGCCCACGGCCTCGCGCGATGACAGGCGCCTGCGTCCATCTGCCGTCGTCAATTACTTCAGTTGTCGTAAAGTGGGTGCTCGCGTTGGGCAGAGTGCTTACGTGTGTAATAGTCTATGCAGCGGTTTGGCTGGCAACGTGCGCCACAGGCGACGCGCGTCACAGTGAGGTAGCGACAATGGCAAGGCGTTACTCAAACAGGAAGACTCCCTGGTGGGTGTTCTGTGCCCTCTCTCCCTTCATACCTGCCGCATGGTTCGCCTTCAGCCTCAGCTCAGTGCTTGATAAAACTGACCACCTGGTGCGGTCAGACTACCTTCCCGGCGTCGAGACCCCCTTCTTGCTGTACCTCCTGATTGGGGTTGTGCTCTTCTTTGTGCAGGGCAGCATTGTGTTCAAGACAATCAACGAGCTTGACACGTTGTATTTCCCTAGAGCGATCGAGTTGATTGTCCAATGGGTTTTAGTCCTGACCCTTCTCTTGATGGTCATAGGAGCGATCATCGTCTTGTTCAGCGACTCGGGGGGCGTCTCATCTGGCGGCTCATCAAGTTATTATTACTACTATTATTATTAATATCGAATACTCTGAGGTATAAGGACGCGCCATGGCTGCGCATGCGCAGCAGCAAGAAGCTGCCAAGCGCCGCCGTCCCGGCTAGGGCGCTGGCGATCGCGAAGGCCAGGAGCGCCCCGCCTTTGTCCCCCGTGTTGGGGATCGCGGGAGGCGGGCTGCCTTCGCTGGGCGCAGCCACGTTCACCGTGAGCGCCTTCTCGGCACTCTGGCCGTCGGTGAAGCGCGCCACGTAAGCGTAGCTACCGTTTGCCAGGGACTCGTGGTTTGCCTCGCTGAGCGTTATGGCCGTGCTGCCCTCGGCCACAGAGTAGTCGCCTGCGCCGAGTCGCACGCCGTCTGCCGTGGCCAAGCCGGTGAACTTGGCTGTCGGCGCGTCTATGTGGGCGCTGGCCGTGCCGCTGCCCGTCCAGGTGCCAAAGCTGCTCAGCACCGGGTAGACCTGCGGCTCTGGTTGCTCAGGTTGTTCTGGTTGTTCTGGCAGCCCTGGTTGTTCAGGCGGCTCCTCGCTGACCGTGTCACGTCGGGCGCCTATCTTGCTCAGGTCTATCCAGTTGATGCCCAGGCTGTCGGCGGCCTCCTGCGTCAGTTGGGCGTTGCCCCCTGCATAGTCGACGAAGCCGGGGTCGCTCGTCAGGTAGCGGTTGTTGCCGTAGCTGCCGTAGAGCGGGTCGGGTGTCGGTGCGTCAGGTGCGCCGTCGGCAGGCAGGACTCGCGACCGTTCCTGTGGCACTTTGTGAACTGCCAGGTTTATCGCAACGTTGTCGTCTACCTTGTCCATGTATTGCTTGAAGTCTGTCTTTTCGTTGATGTTGGGGCATGATAATGCCTCGAGGGCAGCCGAACAGCACGTTGTGGTTCAGCTCCATGCTCGTCGCCACCTGGTCAACGTAGATTCCCGACCGGTTGGCGACGCCGCGCGGCTTCCAGGAAAGCGCGACCTGCTGGCGGGGTATCTGGTGGATCAGGTTGTGGTGGACGCGCAGCCCGAAGCGGAGCCCAGTAGCGATGGCCAGGGCGCCGCCGTCCTGGCCCATGTCGCCAAAGGTGTCGCGGATCTCGTTGTAGGCGAACTCGCTGTCTACCAGCGAGAGCGCGACCCCGCCGCTTTGAGCATGCGCAAAGCGGTTGCTCAAGAGCTTGGTCCCGACGCCGGTTATCTCCAGGGCCGGCGTGTTGTGGATGAGGCCGGGGTACTCGACTACATTGTCCTGGAACAGCAGATGCCCGCTCGCCCGCCGCGAGCTGTCGCCCGTGAAGACAAGGCATCCCCAGGCCCCGGAGTTCATGATGTCGCATCCGGTGACCGTGTAGTGCAGGCCGTTGTCCTGGGCGGTGTGGCCGTCGTCGTACCAACCGTTGTCGCCGTA
Organism: Coriobacteriales bacterium; assembly: GCA_031279835.1. GTDB lineage: Bacteria > Actinomycetota > Coriobacteriia > Coriobacteriales > UBA8131 > JAITHV01. The sequence continues at coordinate 24,111 of JAITHV010000125.1, read as the reverse complement.
CTTATACTCAAGCCCCAACATGCCGGGGTCGTGTTCGCCGAGGACCAGCCCATGGCCGCTGACGTTCTTCACAACGCTGTTCTTGAGCGTGACGTGCTCGACGCCGCAGGCTATAAAGCCGCTGTTCTGCGAGTAGGCGAAGGTCAGGCCTAGGAATGCGATGTGCGATGCGTCTGCCAGTTCGATGATGGCGTCTGCGCTGTTGTCCTGCCTCAGCACCTTGACGCTGAAGCTCTGGCCGGCCGTGGCGGGCGGGTAAAACACCAGGGTGCCTGTGAGCCTGTCGATGTAGTACTCGCCAGTGGCGTCCAGCTCCTCCAGCACGTTCTGGAAGTAATACATGCCAAAACCTTCCCAGCGGGACCAGTCAAGCTGGTTGTTCTTGGATATCTCCAGATGACCAGTGCCTGCGTCAAAGCTGCGAATGATGTTGTGTTCATGCAGCCAATCGTAGCTGTGGTTGCCGGAGAACAGCACGTCCTCGGTGCCCTGCCAGGCAGCTACCCGCGCAGCGACGTCGGCTGGCAGCCGCAGCACCGGGTACTGGACATCTGGGAACTGACCGCCCTCTATCCACTCACCGCGTCTTTGAGGTAGAGGAACCGGGTGTAGTCAATGCCGCCGAAGTCGCCGGGTATCTTGTTCGGGTACCTGGCCATGTGCAAAGGCGTGTCGTCGACGAAGACCGAGATAAGACCGGTGGGCTGGTAGCTGCCCTCCGTCCACCACGGTTCGTCGTAGCTTAGATCAGCAGCAGTGAAGCCCTGGTCGAACAGGCTGACGGCCACCGCCTTGCCCTGCGCCGCCTGGGGCAGCCGGGCGGCCAAGCTTGCCGGGACAGCCGAGAAGTCGGTCTGGCCGAAGCTGGCGCCGCCGCTGATGACAGGGCTCTCGCCGGGGTAGGCGGCATAGGCTATGGGCGCGTCCGCGTTGCCGGAGTCCTACGGCCCGAAGCGCAGCCCCTGCTCCTGCAGGTAGGTGCCGCCACGCAGATAGACGGTGGCGCCGCCCTGGGGCAGCGGCCCTTGTTGCTTGAGGGTGCGCAGCTTGTCGCGGGCGCCTTTTAGGCTGGCCAGCGGTGCGTCGATGCTGCCAGATGCCGCGTCGTCGCCGTCCGGAGCGACATAGAGCTCCAGCGTCGCGAGAGGCCGCAGGTCAGCGGCTGTGGCGCTTGTGGCGGTTGCGCTTGCTGGCGCAGAGCCTGCGTACATGCCCGCGCTGGCGAGCGTCGCCGTGGCGACCACCGATAGAACGAGCATCACCCGAAGCGCCATTGATGCCCATGCCGCGCGCGTTGTTCTGGCGGTCGTGCTGGCGCCCTTCTCCCGAGGCAGCCTCGATACTTGTGTCGTAGACATCGCTCCACTCCTTACTTGATAACGTGCTAATAGCAGATACCAACAGCAGATGCCTTGTGTTTATGAGCATTGTGTTCTAGTCTGAGAATGTTGTCAATGGCGCAAAGACATATGACGGGCTGCGAGCATGCCCCTCATCCGTCATCCTGCGCAAAGGCGCGAAGCGCCGAAGCCGCAGGATCCATCCATGAAACAACAGCAGAGGCTGGCAGGCCCCGACACGCCGAGCCCCCAGTGTGCCGCAAGAAAGCATGCCAGGGGGCGTGAGCATTGACGGGCTGCAGGCGGGCTGCAGGCAGGCTGAAAGCAAAAAAGACGATCCCTTGCCTCCCCTGCCAAGAGCAACAGCGCCAACAACTCCATGAGTTGTCGTTGAGGGCCGCTTGACAGCAACGCACCCAACAAGCACAGTTGTTTTGTCTTGATCAGTATGAACAGGCTGTGCCTGTGAACAAGGAGGTAGCGCTATGGACGTATGTTGCTCAAAAAATGAGCCAGTACCACCATCCTTGGCAACGGGACCTTCTGGTGACGGGCCCTGCGCCATAACTGCAAGTGTCTGCCCTGTGTGCCTCATGCCCTTGGAGGCACGGCGCGTCATTCGCGAGGGAGACGTCTTTCTCCAGCGCTCCTGCCCTGTACACGGCAGCTTCTCAGAGCTTGTGTGGTCCCGTCGCATCGACTTCTCCTCATGGAGCAACCCCGAAGCGGCATCCGCGCTGTCCTCGTGTTGTGGCGCTGCTGCAGCAGGCGACCTGGCACCGGGGGAAGCCAGGCCCACAAATGCGCTGGTGGGACCACCGTGTCCCGACGGGTGTCGTACGTGCGCTCAGCACGAGACCCGCCCCTGCTGTGTGCTCTTTGAGGTGACACAGCGCTGCAACCTCTCCTGCCCGGTCTGCTATGCTGACGCCGGCCGGTCTCGCCTTGCGAAGCAGGCGCATGCGGCGACTGACGTGGCGGACCCGCCGCTTGAGGCTATTGCCCATTGGTACGACGCGCTGCGGGCTGTGGCTGGGCTATGCCACATCCAGATCTCAGGTGGGGAGCCTACGCTGCGCGACGACCTCGAAGACATCATTCGCATCGGACGCGACAAGGGCTTCAGCTACTTTCAGCTCAACACGAACGGGATCCTTCTCGGCGAGGAGCCCGAGCGCGCGCAACGACTCAAGGAGGCAGGGCTGACCTGCGTGTTCCTTCAGTTTGACGGACTTGACGACGAGCCAGTGCGCCTGCTTCGAGGGCGCGCGCTGCGCGAGCAGAAGCTGGCAGCGATCGACGCCTGTGCCGTCGCTGGATTGCCGGTCGTGCTTGTGTGCACTCTTGCCGGCGGCGTCAATGAGCATGAGCTCATGCCGATTGTGGAATTCGGCGTATCGCGATGCCCGGTGGTCCGGGGCGTGCACGTGCAGCCTCTTGCCTCTTTTGGCCGTTCTGACATCCCTGCGCCCCCACGCCGAATGACCATACCTGACGTGCTCGCACTGCTTGAAGAGCAAAGCGGTGGAATGATCAGCCGCGAGCACTTTAGCGGAGGCACTGCAGAGAACCCTTACTGCTCGTTTAACGCCAACTATCTCATTGACGATGAGGGAAGGCTCGTCTCTGTGCGCCCTGACGGCCCGTCTGTGGGAACCTGTTGCGGCATGCCGCAGGCAGACGCCGTGCAGCGTGCGCAAGACACGCAGGCACGACGATGGGGCTGCGACATCGGCGAGCTTGGCTTCGGGCCTTTGCCTCCTGCCACCCTTGACGGCTTCCTTTGGCGCACCAAGGCGCGCGGCTTCTCCCTCACCGGCATGGCGTTTATGGACGCTGAGACGATGGATTTTGACCGGCTGCGCCGCTGCTACATCTTTGTCATGGATGCCGACGGAACCTTGGTGCCTTTTTGCGCCTACAATTTGAGCAGCAACAACACGCCGAGCCATTACCGTGCGGCACGTGCCCTGCACCACTATGAGTAGCAGCGCTTGGCGCGCAGATGGCAGGCCTACGGGGAGGCTGGGCAGTCTGAGAGGCGAGCTAGCGTATGCGTATCGTGTGCAGCAAGGAATTGCTGGGGCCCTTACGCGCGGCGAGCTCGACCATCTGCGCATTGGGCTCCTTAACGAGACGATCGCACATGCCCGTGCCCACAGCCGATTCTACCGCTCTCAGCTGCCGTCTCGGCGACTTTTGCGCCTTGATGACCTCGTGACCCTGCCGCTCATGGGGCCGACGGACCTCTCGGCAGGCATTGGGCCGTTGCTCTGTGTCGGGCAAGACGAGGTGAGCAGGCTAGTGACCCTGCCCACGAGCGCCACAACGGGAACGCCCAAGCGCGTGGCCTTCACGCCTGCCGACCATGCGGCCACCGTAGACTATTTTGCTGCAGGCATGCGCATGCTCGCAGGCGCAGGAGAGGCAATTGCAATTCTGTATCCTTGCGAGCGTCCTGGCGGCCTCGGCGACCTACTGGCACAGGCAATTCGCCAGGCTGGCTCGACCCCGCTCGCCCTGGGGCTACCCACAGGCTTTCCTGAGCTTGCGGACGCCTTGGCTGGCCACAAAGCGCAAGGCATCGTGGGATTCCCCCAGCACGTGTTTGCCTTTGCGCGCTGGTGCGAGCATGTGGGGGTCTCTTTAGACGTAAAAGGCGTGCTGCTATCGGCCGACACCATAGCACCGAGCCTGCGAGGCGAGGTCGAGCGCATTTGGGGCGCTGCGGTGTTTGGCCATTTTGGCATGACCGAGACTGGCTACGGCGGCGCGGTAGAATGCCCGCATCATACGGGCTACCATGTCCGCGAATCCGAGCTGGTCTTCGAGGTCATTGACCCCTGCACGGGCGCGCTCGCACATCTGGGGTCTTGGGGCGAACTGGTGGTCACGACGCTTACGCGCCGCGCCATGCCGCTTGTCCGCTACCGCACCGGCGACATGACGCGCCTCATCAGCGGGCGCTGCGCCTGCGGATCGCTGCTTGTGCGCATCGATGCCGTAAAGGGGAGGCTTGACGAGCAGATAGCATGCCATGGCCGCCGTTTTGGGATGTACGAGTTGGAGGACTGTCTCTTCAAGCTGCCAGGAGTCGTGGATTTTCACGCCTCATACGATGCTGCCCAGTGCCTTCTCTCACTCGTGTTGGCCGTGCTTCCGGGGCACGCCCTCTCGGCGCAAGACGTCCGAGTGGCTTTAGGAGAAGGCCTGGGGCAGCTCGTCGTGTCAGGCGCCTTGGGCGTGGAGGCAGACATCAGGCAGTTTTCCGCGTTTCGCCCGTGGTATCCGGCTAAGCGCTCCATCCTGCCCGCAAGGGCTGCAGCCAGATGTTAGCGCTATTATAGTCAAATGCTCGCGAAATATCAGATAGGCGCTGCGGCGTGGCGTTGCTTCGCATCTCTGTCACGTGGCTTCGCAACGTTGCTCAATCGAGCGTCTCTATGATCAGGCGCATCTCTCCACCGCAGACCATGCCCTCGTCTTCAGCGCTGTCGTTGAGGTCGATAGTGTGCCAGCGCCATCCGCCGACAGCTATTAGCTCGCGCGCCGCGCGCATAGCGTCTGCCTCGCCGCAGCCTCCGCCCACCGTGCCCTGTATAGCGCCGGTATAGCTCATGGCAAGTTTTGCCCCTGGCTCGTTGGGCGCAGAGCCAAAGGTGTCTACGATTGTGATGAGCGCGTCGGCATCCATCCCAGCGGCGATTGCCTCGACAGCCTCAAGGTCGCACGAGGCATGGCATGTGGCGCTCGCGAGCCGCTTGACAGATAGTATCTCGGCTAAGATCGATACTGCGATCTCAGCGGGCGTCACCGCGCCGATGGCTAGCCCGATGGGGGAGTGCAGCCGCTCTAACCGAGACGAGTCGGCGCCCTCGAGCGCCAGCTGCTTTTTAACGATGGCAACGCGTCGCTTGGATCCAATCATCCCGGTGTAGCACGGTTCGACGCCACTCAGCACGCCGGCCAGGCTCACCGCGTCATATTGATGGCCTCGTGTGACAATGACCACATAATCGGTCTTTTGAATTGCAATGCGCTCGAAGAGATGCCCGAAGCCGTCGCAGACTACCTCGTCGGCGCAGGCAAAGCGCTCAGTGTTCGCAAAGCTTGAACGGTCGTCAAAGACGATCACCGTGAAGTCTGCGAGTTTTGCCATCTGTGCGAGCGCAAGTGCCACATGGCCGGCGCCGATGATAATGAGGCGTGGCTTCACAGCGTAGTTCTCCACAACGGTCATGGCGGTGTCACTGCGGCGAATGTGGGTGACCGGTCCGTGCGCGACGGCGTCAGGGTGCTTCTGGAGAGCGTCGACTTCAGCAGCTGCCGCAGCGTCAGTGTTCGGCATCAGGCGGCGCGTCACGGCGCCTGATGCATGGTAGTCGGTGACGACTGCTGCCGATTCTCCTGCCTTGAGGATCTCAAGGAGACGCGCATACATGGTTCGAGTCAACACGTTTTTCTCGGACAAGTTTATTCCTTTCTCGGTACTATACTGTTGGCACCTGTGGGCCAGGCAAACGACCTGTGTCTGCTGTGGCAACATTTTGGCTGTTGCCATGGCGCAGAGCGGCCATATGCTTTCTCAACACCTCTAGGTCTGCAGGCTCGTCAGCGTCGAGAAGCACGCCGATATCGCCTGTCTCAACCGACTCAACAGGATGGCCTGCGAGCGCCTGGCGCAGCCCGCCTTCTCCCGAATAGCCGAGGACGGGCTTCAGGCACTCGCTTCGGATCAAGATGGGGTGGCCAGTGATTCCGTTGCATGTAGGGCGCAAGACACGGGCTGGAGAATGCTGAGCGCGCTTCGCCAGTGTGCGGAAGGTCGTCTGCGAGACTCCCGCCATGTCTCCCGGCAAGACAAACAGGGCATTAGGAGGGTCGGTTTTGGCAAGTAGGGCGCCTAGTCCCAACTGTAAAGAGTATAACATGTCTGTTGTCGTATAAGAAATATTCTCAACAAAGTACAAACTGCCTTGACGACCACATGCCAGTTCGGCAGCCTCGAGTGCCATGCGCACGTCTCTTGCGCGACGGCCGAGCACGACGCACACACGGGAGACTCCGCCCGCCCAAACTGACTCGATGGTCCATTGGATCAATGGCCGGCCAGCGACTGGTTCCAGAGGCTTGAACGTGCCCATGCGCGATGAGAGGCCAGCAGCGGGGATAAGCGCCGCAAGGCGCACAGGGCTGGGGTGGGGGGGCGTGTGTGTGCGTGTTGTCACAAGAAGACCTGTCGTCAAACGGTAAGAGACATGCTATGGTACCACACTGAACGACGGGTATAATTGGAGGGCATACATGCCTATGCACCTATCAGAATAGTATACTAAGAAGTGGAGAATTATCATGAGTGACTTAGCTGAGTACGATAATGCCAACCTTGAGGTCAATGATGGTGTCGCACAGGAAGTGCACTGTATAAAAGACATCGATTCTGCTACCGACTTTGAGCTAAAGCATACCCCTTGCATCGAGGTGGCCAATCAGGAAGCCGGGCGTCTTGTCAAGGTGTCCATCGGACTTAAGAACATCGCGCACCCACAGACCGAAGAGCATTTGATCGAGTGGATTCGCGTGTTTGTCGGCGGCGAACTGGCAAGCGACGTTCATTTTGGTCCCACTGACAAGCCTGAGCTCGAGCTTGTCGTCGACAACAGTGACGCCCAGATTGTGGCGCAGGCCCTTTGTAACCTACATGGCTTGTGGGAAGCCCGCGCATAGGTAAAAGAGCATTGTGCTGCATAGTGTTGCTGGTGTGTCATTGCCAGGCGATGTCATGAGCGAGGCCCCTCCGTTGTGGGGGGGCCTCTCGTTTGTGTGCCGAGGAGAAGCGGCACTCCTTAGTCTTGTGCTGAATGAACGAAACCAAATAGGACGCGACGACAGACTAGAGCTTGAGCAATAGGGCGAGCTTGTCAAGAGCCTCGCCTATGCTGATGCCGTTGAGTTGAGCGGTTGCAAAGACGCTGAGAAGCACGAACGTCACCATGACTGCGGTGGTTATTAAGGCGGCGCGCAGAAGCATGCGAACGGTCAGCGATGCCCATGAACGGGCGCTTCGGCGGGGAGGCGTCCCAAATTCATGAAACACATGCACCTGCTTGCCAGACGTCATCGTTACCATCTGTGCGCGTTCGCGTGAATATGGCTCCACTGCCAGCTCGCAAGTGCCAAGTTGAGGCACTGCGGCCTTGCTGAGCATATTGTCATGAGGCACAGGCATTTCTTGAACATTGCTTGTTGGTTCTGGCCCCTTTTGTGGGCCGTCCCCCTCACCGATCGTGCGAAGCTCGGACAACTGCCTCTTGAGGTCGTCGTTTTGGCAGTTGAGGTCAAGGAGGTCGGTGATGAGCTTTGCCAATTCCGCCTGAAGCTGCTCCTTTTCTTCAAGAGAGCGCTCAAGGGCAATCCCTATCGTGTGTGTCTCGGCGCTCACTTGCTGTAAGTCGTCGACGAGCTCGTTGCGGCTCAACTCCCCGGCTTTGAGCTGAGACTGCGCCTTTTTTAAAAATGCGATTAGAACGCCGTTTGTCTCTTGCTGGCTCAGCAGGTCATCGTTGAGCTCCCCAAGAAGGTTGTCTCGAAGGACGATTCGATGCTCGAGGTCAGCGATTCGCTTCTGCATCGACTTGACGCTCTCGTAAAGATACCCGTCGCTGTTCTCGAGGAACTCGTACGCCGCCTCCATGTCGTCAGCACGAATCAGTTCTTGTCCCAGCTCAACCTGCTTCTTACTGGAGAACACAAGCACATTGCCTGCCTTGTATTGTTGAGAAAGCTCGCTGGGGACCAATAGGTCTTGTTCGGTCACCTCGTAAAGGTACAAATTGTTATTGCGTCCTTTGTATATCATCGTCGAACACCTTCGCTCTGGTCAGACACGGCAGTCGTCCATGGTCGAAATCATCCGGCTAGCCGGAACAATGAATACGGCCGTCTAATAATACGTATGTGGCGCCCGCAGCCCCACAGAGCCATTGCCGAGCAATGCGTGACCCGTAGTGCAAGGCAGCACTCAGCACCACCATATCTAGCATACCTGATAGCACATCGAATTCTCCTCTCAAAAAAGTTAGAAATATGTCAAGATTTCATGGACTTATTGAAAATCCTGTGCTAGTATACGTCAATGCCTGACGGTTAGCAAGCGTTTTATTGTCCAATGGAGAGGATTAGCTATGGATGGCAACCGCACTCTACCTAACCACTGTAGGAACGTATATTTTAGTGGGTCATTTTTTCCCTATCGAGTGCTTGGGGGATGTTATCTAATTGTAGTGATATTGCTGCTAATATGTATTTTACCTGTGAATTTAGCGTATGCTGAAACTCCTTCAAACCCTTCATCTGACCGTACCGAGAGCGTTTCGCGCACAATGAGTCAGAGTCAAATAGTGACTAATGAAATATATCAACGTGGCGAAGAATATCTAACACAAATGTTTACACCATCTATGCGCTATTCAGACGATGGCTATGACGGGTACCTTGATCGTATTGGGATTACCTGTGAAGTGTCCTATCGAGTTGATGAGCGGCAAGTCGAACGCGAGGCGTTTTACAAAAATCAACCAAATCCAGACATTCTCTATATACCTCAACTTCGAGAGTATGAAATTGCAGATGCTGCATATGCGGGTGCGCGCACGAACGCTGTTCTCGAGATGACGGCCGTGACCTGGGAGCATGAAGGCTACGACGAGTCGGGGCGACCTCTCGGATACACCGCTGCTGTCACCTATCGAGGCCTTGAGCGCGAGCTTGTCAGCGATTATGTGACTGTTACCGCGACCTATGAGGGAACGGTATCGCGCTTGCTGCCCGAGGTCGGACAGACAGAAGAAAAACCGCTGCCTGCTTCACCTCCCCTTGTGCAAGTGTCCACTTTGGCCGCGCCACAGGTTGCGAATAGCCCCGCGCCAGAGCCTGTTTGGTCACAGGCGGTCGCTATGGCGGTGTTGGTCGTGCTGCTTGGGGCTTTGGCATTGTTGATCCTCGCACGCTACTGGAACGTGCGCCTTGTGGCAGTCGGTCCTCAAGAGGCTTCGCGTACTGTTTGTCGTAAGCATGTGCGGATTCAAAAGGGTGTTGCAACGTTTGTCATACCCGACCAATGTGCGCTCACGTCACTTGAGGAGTCGCACCAACTTCGGGTCAAGCCCTCGTTAGCAGCCAAGCAGGGGGTCATGTCAATTGTGTGGAGAGGTCGCCACATGATGATCATTCCGCTTGAACGAGAGATAGATCTTCAGCAACGGTTGTTAGCTCTTGCAAGCAGCGGGTTGCTCGCAGAGGAATCATCCCTCGACGCATGTTTGCCGACTAGCGCAGAAGGAGGTGCCGCATGAAGCGCAGCATTGACGGCACACAGAGCGACAAGAGGCTCTTGACTATTGGCAAAGCAGTTTCGCTCCTTGTGGCGGCGGCGGGGCTTGTGACGATAATTGTCGTCATGTCTGCCGCTTCAGGATCGCGGGAGTATGAGGTGTTCCCTGACGGCCGCACTCCTCTCAGCAGCATGTCACGCATAGTATCGCCTGTCACGCAGATTAGGGCAGAAGACTTGTCGAGCTCGGTGTTGGGCGACGGCAACAACCAGGACCCTGCTGGGCCTATTGAGCCCGCGCCAGAAGAACTCACGCAGTATGCTAGCATGCCTCACACGGCAGACGTAGCCCATGCTGCCAGTGCGTCGCTCAACACGGGCACTCGAGACAAGGGCGCATCGTCGCCTGCCAGCGTTCAGGCTCCGAGCACGCCAGAAAGACCTGTGCCTGCCGAGAACAGCAAGCCAGGCGCAGGCACCCCTGACAAGAACGACTCAAATGCCACTGCTCCGAGCGGCGGCGACAAAGGAGGCGTCGTGCAGCCATCACGGGTCTGGATACCGCCACGAGACGAATGGGTCACCGAGGGCCACTGGGAGACCACCGTCGTCCATTATGAAGCCCTATGGGGTGAGCGTCCAATAATCGGCGCGAGATGCCTAACCTGCGGGTTTACCATTGCTGGTTCGATAACCCCGCACAATGAAGAGACTAAGCACTATAACTACTTTACAGGAGATGTTATAGGCTATGAAACATATATGATTGATGATGCTTGGGACGACAAGGTGGACGTCTGGGTAGACACCTCGCACAACGTGCACCACGAAGGGTACTGGCAGTAAGACCCGCGACAAGCAAGGCATATGCCCTGAGCGTCTGGCGGGACTGTATACGGCAAGGAGAGGAGAACCATGGTCAAAAACAGCTTCAAGAAGATCGTCTTAAGCATTGCACTGGCAACGGTCCTGGTGATGGCGTCTATACCTGTAGCGCCTGCGCTGGCCGACGACGTCGGCGCGGTCCCCTCGGAAGAACAAGCTGTTGCTGCGCAGCAACAGCTTGAGCCGGGCACCGCCCTGCAACGAGTAAAAAACGTCGCGATACCTCATGCGGCAGGCGAGGAAGAAGAAGAGCCTTCTGCGACCGTCGAACAGGCTGGCGAGACAAATGACGGCTCTCAGCCAAACCAGCAGGAAGCCACACGACCCACGCCAGATGTGGCGGTGCCTGACAAGGTCGTAAGGCAAGATGGCGACGGCACGCCCGCTGTCGAGAGCCCTGTTTGGCTTACCGACAAGCACCAGAAGGCGCTTGATGCTCGGGCACATCCTGCCGCGCCCAACAGCGCACCTTCAAACGAGCTTTGGAATACTGCGACGCTTACGGTCGAGGCTGTGAAGGAAGGGCGCGTGGCGGGCGCGGTGACTCAGCCGGGACTCGTCTCGTTTGGCGTTGAGACCCCTCGCTTTGACAGCGAAGACGCAGAGATACTGACTCCCACTGCCGCTTTGCCCGTGCGGTCTCAGTCATCAGACGGCTCGTGCCTATCGCTCAAGAATCTCGACACGCTTGCCGGGCGCGCGTACTACGACGCAGTGTTCTTTTTTGAGCAGGACACAGGCAGCACGACTTCATTTTGTGCAGTGGCAACAACTGTTGTCATAGCAATACCGTTGCCTAACATACTGGCAGATGACGCAGCTTTGAATGTGTTGCCGCAGGCCCGTTCAACACGATCCGGTCCTGAGGCCATCATGCCCTTTGGCGTCTCGACTCCGCTCACCAACAGCACGACGGGCAAGCCGGGCACGGGTGCGCCGCCTCAGAAAATCTACGGCACGTTTGAGTGCGCAGTCGCAACGGACTATAACGCTGGCACAGTCCCGGTCGCCTATCACCAAGGCCACCTTCAGACGAATGACGGATTTGAGATCGCGTCATGGGGCTCCAACGCGCCGGCCTTCGACGACGGGCGACTCATGTGCCTTGACGGCTCGGGCCCGACCCATTGGCTGTGGCCTGACGACGCGTTTTTGGCAGGGCCGCTGGGACCGGGCACGCGCAACTGGGGACCGGTCGCCTTTTCGCTTGATTGGCTTGACGAGGCAGCGGGGATTGCCTGGTACACGGCCAAGGCGACCCATATCTATGATGTCGAGAATCCAGCAAAACAAAGCTATCAGTATCTCGGGGACGTTTCTGTGGGCATACGTTGGGTCTTTCCCAAGGTTCGCTTTGGCAAGTACTCGGCCGACCCAGCGACCGACCACAACCCGTCCTACTCGACCATGGGCACGGTCTTTCAGCTGCGTGGAGCAGACAAGACCGTGCTCGCGACGCTCACGACGCGCTACGCTCTGAATGAAGGAGCGGGGGGCAGGCCGTGCACCTACACAGACTGGGCGCCGGCGGCGCTGCGTGTCGGGGCCGAGTACGAGTGGCGCGAGGTAAGCCCGAGCCCAGACTACCAAAACGGCAACGAAGGCTGGCGCAAGTTCACGGCAGGAGCTGCCTCCGAGCAGTTCATCGATGCCCTCGACGCGCCAAAGAAAGGCCGCCTTACACTCGCCAAACGATCGGCCGTCACGTCCATAACGAGCGACAACGCATGCTACAGCCTGACTGGTGCCACATATGGAGTATATGCCAGCAAAGCCGAAGCACACCAAGACACAGGGCGCGTCGGCACGCTCGTCACCGACGGCTCGGGCAAGGCCACGTCTGGCGAGCTGTACTTCGGCGTCTATCACGTCAAGGAGGTCGTCGCCTCCCAGGGGTACGCGCTTGATCCCGCAGTATACGAGGTGAGCCTCACTGCGGCCAACAGCCCCGCCTTGGTCAATGACGGAGCAGTGCCTGAGCAGCCCGTCGGCGACCCAGCGCCCATGCACGTCCAAAAGCTCGATGCGGTGACGGGGAAGGCGGGCGGCCTTGACGACCGCTCTGGCCGCTCTTTGGCCGGCGCGCAGTACACCTGGCGCTACTTTGACGGCTACTACCACACGGCAGCCGCCGCTGAGGCGTCAGGCCAGCCGACGAGGACCTGGGTGTTCGAGACTGGGGATGGCGGGTACGCCTACTTTAGCAAGTCCTCACAAGTCTCTGGTGACGAGCTATACTTTGACAGCGATCATAATTTGACAATTCCTCTCGGCACCATGCTCATACAGGAGTCAAAGGCACCTGACGCCTACCTGCTTCCCGACCCCAACCCTGTGTCGGTGCTCATGGTCCGGCAAGACGCCAACGGGAAGCTCGTTCGAACCCTGTCGACTGACGGCATCGCGCAAGACTCAGTGAGCCGCCTCAACGCGCTTGTCGTCGTCGAGCAGCCTCACGAGGCAGAGGTAGTCAAACTCGACCATGAGACGGGTGCGCCAATCCCCGGCACCGGGTTCAGCCTTTCGCGCGAGTCGGCCAAAGGGGCAGGCGACTGGCAGCAGGTGGCGGCAAAAGAAACTGGCTCCGACGGCACCGCGCTCTTCTCGCCGCTTGCAATCGGCAGCTACCGGCTTACCGAGGAATACCCCAACCCCTTCTATGTTGTTCCTGGTGAACAGGAGCGCAGCGTCTTGTTCGAGGTCACTCCTGCGTCAGGCCGAATCGTCATCACGCTTGACAACACGTCGCGCTCCCTGGTAGTCAGCAAACTTGACGCAGCGACAAAAGAGGCTGTGCCCAACACCGAGTTCGCCCTGTTCAGGGAGTCTGTGCCAGAGGCAGGCGACTGGCAGCTGCTCGAGACCAAGCTCACGGGTGCAGATGGCACCGCGTCCTTTGCGCCGGTAGAGGCTGGTTCTTACAAAGTGGTGGAGACTCGCGCGAACCCAGAGTACATGGAGCGGGCAGAGGAAGGGCTTCCCCCTGAGACGTGCTTTATGGTAGCGGATGAGGAGACTGTCGTCGCGGTCACCTTCTTTGATCATCGCCGTGTCACGCAAACGGGGATCAAGCTAGACGCTGACACCAAGGCCCCCCTGCCAAACACTGAGTTCGAGCTCCTTCGCTACCCGGTACCGGTGCTCGAAGGGCGCGTCGACTGCGATCTTGGGGCCATAGCCGCTGACGACCCTTTATGGGCGCCGGTCACAGACCGCGTTCTCACCGGGGCAGACGGAAAAGTCGAGTTCGGTGGGCTTTCCTTTGGGGTCTATCAGCTGCGCGAGACACAGCCCAACCAAGCTTATGCCTCATATGAGGAGACAGGTGGTGAGCCGCACGTCTTTGTGCTAGACAAAGACTCTACTGGCGAGGTCCAAGTGTTCTACGACAGCCTCATACAGATCTCGTGCGAGGTGCGCAAGGACACCATAAATGTTACTTCAGCGGCGTTCAAGACACTTGAGAAAGACTACCTGAAGATTAACAATGTCGGCACTGAGGAGTTTGCGTACAAAGTGGGGTTCCGCTCTACCTCGAATGTGCGCGCCGATGAGTTCACTGTCATCGACCCAATGGAAAACGCGCTTTCGGGACAAGTGCGCCTCACGCAACTCTGGACTCCGGTGGTTTATGGCGACACAGATGGCGCTATGAACCTCTGGTACCGTACGAATCTGAGTGACCCAGACGTCATCTATTCACGAGCGAGCGCAATGTCTACCAATCCTGCAAACCGCCATAACCCCGAGAACGCACAGCGCTTCTCGTCTTCAGGCTGGCAGCTTTGGGCGCAGGACTTGCCAACTACGCGCACCACTCATCTTGCGACGGCAGACCTTGGTCTGGCAGCAGGGGAGTATGTCACCGGCGTACGCTATGAATATGGTTCTGTGGAGGTCGGTTTTACCACCGACAACGCCGCAGTGCCTCAGCAGCAGGTCTGGAAGTCCCCGCTCGACTGGAGTCCCTACCTCTTGTCGTCCACTATGCCCTGGGGTGCCGAGGCCAAGGGCAGCAGTGCACAGAAAGGCCCCGTTGAATCGTCACTTGCGCAGGCATCGTTGGCACAAGGGCTGTATCCGGCATATTATTTGGTGGTCTGCCCAGGCGAAATGCTGCCACCCGATGAGATCGTCTCCAGTGCCTCAGCGCATATTGCACGCAACTACGTGCTCACAGACGATGCAGTCGACAATGTCATCACTACAGTGATCAGCCCCTTCATGATGACGTTTGGCGCCGACACGCCAACGGTAGAGCCCAAGGTGTCACGCGGCACGGGAACCAGTTTTCCCAAAACGGGCGACAACGCCTTTGTCCTCACCGTGCTGTTCACTGGCGGAACGCTCATAGGAGCAGTGGCGCTATTGAGCGGTCTGAGCCATAGACGCAGGCGCAGGGCCGAAGGTGACGGGAAAAGCGTCCTGAGCGGCGACAAGCATAGTACCTAGACATCACGCAGTAGACAGGAGCAGAACATGCGTCAGAACAAAGGCGGCAGCCTCTTTGTAGAAACAATAGCAAGTGCAAATACAAAAAAGTTGATATGTGAAACAAACTATCAGTTGTTTGACAAACATCTTGATGCGCTGGCGGCAAAAATCCTCATGGATCCCGGGGTTCCCTGCTTTATCCGTGCGCCACGAAGCTCAGGAAGGACCACGCTTGCCTTGCGCTACGTGCAGCGACACTGGGCAAGCGACGACGTGCACTGGCTAGACGGAAAGGCAGCCTCATTTGCGCAAGGAGTCGAGGCGGGAACTATCAGGCACTTTCTTGCCAAGCGCGTAACTGGCAGCTCTTCAAAAAACCAGCTGCTCATTATCGACAACCTCGCGTTTCTCGAGGATCATCAGGCGCAATGCCTTTCGGACGACATCGATGGGCTAATAGAAGACGGCTGGCGCGTTCTGGTTGTGACGACGCCGCTCAACGATTGTCTTGAGCGCCTGCAATCTGATCGCCAGCTCGTCAAAGGGACCGAACTGTTAGACCCAGGGCATTGCCCGCTTGAGCTCCGCGAAAACTGTGCGGCGCGTTTTTTGACCGACGAGCTGCCACTTGAGATGCGCCTCTTTGCCATGCTCGTCATGGTGCTCGCTGAGGCAGACGGAGAAGAACTGCGCGCCATAGGTTTTGAGGCACGTGACGACCTCCCAGCAATTATCGCCGATCTCAACCCCTTGTTCACATGCGAGAAAAGCGCCGATGGCCAGGGGTGCCGCCTGTCTCTCAAAGGGATGCCGCTGAAACCGATCGTGGAAGAAATCAAGGCAGTCTTGTCCGAGTACCATGGCCACAGCGACTTTGAACAGGTGCGCGGGTTGGTTATTGAGGACCTGACACGGTTGTCAGTCCATCTTCTAAAACGCGGCCAACACGCGCGCTCACATGAGCTGTTGGCCTGTTTGGAGGCAATGTTCGACTCAGCGCCAAGCCAACCGGATTCCACAGCCATAGAGCCCACGCCATGGTCGGCTGGGCAGTCAGGCGGCGCGCTCATTGAGCCCCATGAAGGCGAGCTGCAGCTAGGGCATGCTATTGTCGAGTCTCTCAAGTCAGGCAAACGCGAGCGTCCTGATGCCCAGTCGCTGTTTGTGCGCCTTTTTGGCAGGCTTGAGATATACCGTGACATGGTGAGGGTTGAGCACGGCTACCTGTCTGGATCAAGAGTTCGCTCCTTGTTGGCGCTGTTGCTGTTAAGCCCGCATAAATGCGTTGTGCGCGACATGGCCATTCAGCAGTTTTGGCCAGAGATGGACCACGAGCGTGGAGTCAGGAACTTTCATGTGGCATGCTCGCGGCTGAAGTTGGCTCTTGCGCCGAACCGTGACTCAGGGAGCGGGTACCTCCTGCGCACTGGGACACTCTACCATCTTGACAGCTCGCTTGTTACCACCGACGTTGACCTGTTCGAGAAGCTTGCGCATACCGTCCTCTTCGGCGACACAAAGCACAACGAGTGCTTCGATGCGGCGTACGAGATGGAGCGCCTGCATTGCGACGGCATACTCGCGGGCGACAAGCTTCCCGGGGCACTTGAGCACCATCGCCAGCGCCAACACGATCTATTGATCGACGCGCTGCTGGCAGCGGCTCGCATTGCCGACGAGTTGGGCGACTTGACTACCTCACTGTGGTTCACGAGGCGGGCGTATGATCGTGACCATTCTCGCGAGGACGTCTACCGGGCCCTCATGGACGCGCAGATAAAGTCCGGGCAACGAACATCAGCTATTGAGACCTACTTTGCTTGCAAGAGCTTTCTCTCTGAGACACTCGGTATTTTGCCCTCGGTACGGACTACCGCGCTCTATCAGGACCTCCTCCTCGATAGGGGATAGGCGCGGTTTTTTGCCGTTCCACTTTGACAGACGTGTTGTCCGGTCGGTCCGGACGCATGGGGCGGCAGGGGTGCGACTGGCTCACGCCCCTGCCGCGTAAACGTGCTAGAATCATCGAAGCCCCTTCGGGTCTGTGGTTGCAGAGCTGCTTCGAGCGAACGCTCGTGCATGCTCTTAGTCCATGGTAGACGCGGCCGAAAGGATCCACGTAAACGCACAGGTCTCTCTGTGCGCGAGCATGGCGCGTCTTAGGGGTAAGCCGTACCGTTTGGTGATAGGAGCATCCGCTCCCCAGACGAGAGGATCAGTAGTGAGATAGTATCAAGCAACCATCCCGGTATGCGAGTGTGGGGTCAAAGACCAGGTCAGCCGAAGGGGCCGATGTTTCGAGAGAAGGTAGGACATATGATTGGTAGGCGCTTCTGGGCGCGAGCACTTGTCATCACGACGGTGCTTGCTCTTGCAGGCATGGGACTGACTGGCTGTGCTGGTGCGACAGGCTCACGGCAGCTGCCGCTCAGCCCAACGGTTTCGACGCCGGCTATCGGGCAGGCAGGCGTGCTGAAGGTCGGAGTAGACTCCAAGCGCCTCGCCCCCTTTACCAGTTCCTATCAATCAGGATATGTTGGCATGGACGTAGACATTGCCGCAGCGATTGCCGACCGCCTCGGCTTGCGCCTTCAGCTTGTTGACATCGCCGGAAAGAGCGCTGACGACCTGCTCAATTCGGGTGAGGTAGACATGGTCATGAGCCTTGAGCAGAGCGGCAACGTCATATCACAAGGCAGGGTTATCGGCCCGTATGTCTACACGGCGCCTGCCTTGTTCATGGTCACGCGCTCCAACACGGTGCCTTCGGTAGACTTGCAGACTCTCAAGGGTACGACTGTGGTTGCCCAAAAAGACTCGCTTTCGGCATGGACCGTTGACGAGCTCATAGGTGCAAACACCTCACGGCCACTTGCCACGTTGAGCGACGTCTTCGACGCAGTGGGCAACGGGCAGTCTACGTATGCCGCCGCAGATGCCATTATTGGGTCATATCTCACCTACAACTACGATCCAAAGAACCCCGCCCGATACCGCGACATCTCTTGTGTCAAGTTATTGGGAACTCCGACGGGGGTTTATATCGGGGTCAGCAAGACAAACTCCCAGCTTGCCGATGTGTTGACGACAACCCTGCGCACGATACGCGACAATGGCGAGTTGGGGGTCATACTCAACAAATGGCTCGGGCCGGTCTCCTCAACCGTTGTCATGAACACGCAGGCGATAGTCTCCCAAAGTGCCTCAGACGCCATAGGCCCTTCTCAGCAGCCCTCTTCGACAATTGGCGCACAGGGCACAGAGGGCACCGACGTCAGCGCTGGCCTTCAGGCGCCGGACGATCAGGCTGCGCAAGACACGGGAGACGACTTGCCCGACCCGTCCAACGCGGGCGACGGCACGCAGTAGAAGGGCAGATAGCGCTCTTCACGCCTATGACTGGCAGTTACTCGCGGGCGGATGGTGTGGGCGTGATCGGAAAATAGGCCGTTCTCTGCTGTTTCTGCTTTGGGTATCTGGTAGTATTCGTCTATCGTACTCTAGCGCTCTGTTGCACTGGAGTAGCAGCTGGAGGGAAGCATTTCTGCACGAAGGAGGCCGAATATGTCATCATTGTCAAAGTCGCGCAAGGCGCTTGCCGTTGTGGCAAGCGCGATTCTAGCCCTAAGCATCGTTCTCGTTGGCTGTACGAGCAGCCCAAGTGATGCACCCGCTGAGACAAAGTACAAGTTGGTAAAGAACGGCGTGCTCACGGTTGCGTCCGACTGCGATTACCCGCCATTCATCTTTTTGGAGGGAGACAGGCCAAACGGCTTTGAGTACGAGCTCATGCAGGCTGTTGCAGGCAAGCTCGGGCTCGAGCTCGAGTACACCGAGCCGCAGAACTTCGACACGATCTTGTCTCAAGTGGCCGCAGGCACCAAGGCAGACATTGGCGTGTCGTCTTTTACCATCACTGAGGAGCGCAAGCAGCTCGTGGACTTCTGCAAGCCCTATTGCGACTCGAACCAAGCGGTCGTTGTGCGCAGCAACTCCGAATACACCGACTACAGCGAGCTCGCGGGACTCGCGGTGAGCGCCCAGAGCGGCACGACAGGAGCTGACTGGGCAGCAGAGTTCATCCCGGGGGTCAGTGTTAAGAACTTCAACGCGACCACTGATGCTGTGATTGCCTTGCGTACCGGCGACGTCGAGGCTGCCATCTACGATGCGCCTATTGCTGCCTATCATGTCACGACAACCTACACCGATTGCAAGATACTGGTTGTTGTCCCCACTGCCGAACAGTATGGGATAGCAGTGTCAAAGAGCAACCCTGAGCTTCGCGACGCAGTGAACCAAGCATTGGTAGACTTAAAGGCCGATGGAACTTTTGACTCTTTGTTCTACAAGTATTTCCCTGATCTGACCGCTCCGGTCATCAAGTAGCACGGCAGAATAACACTTTACGCCGATAAGGACGGGCGTGATGACGATGAGGACTCAGGGTGCCCTGGTGCGTTTAGTGCGCTCAACACTGCTGTTTGCCATGGTGCTCGCACTGTTGCTGCCCATGATTGCCGCATCGCCCGCAGAGGCGCTTACGGTAGACAGCGTGACGGCGCGATCAAACCAGATAGGCGGCAACGAGGTAATGGGCGGGCGGCCAGTGCGTGTGACCTGGATCGGCACCGTAGGCCCTTCTGAGTCGATTGAGTCGGTTGTCATCAATCTCCCTGACGGTGTGTCGCCCCTCCTCGGTGACGATGCTTCACGCCGGTCAGAGAAGTTGGGCGGGCAGCCTGTCTCTCAAGACGACCAGGGATCAGACCAGTACTCGAGGGTTGACGTTCAGGTGACGAGCGGCAGCAACCGCATCGAGGAGGATGTGACCTGGGTAATTGACAATGAACGTGCGACTGTCACCTTTGGCAAGCCGGTCGAGACGGGGCATAAGATCCAGATCAGCGTTGTCAACTTGGTTTTTCCGGACGCGGACGCGTCTTATGCCCTCACTGGCTCATATACTGACGACACCGGCGCGACGCGCACGTTTGACTCCCGCGCCATGCAGCCAATCAAGGTAGTTGCACGTCCTCCCGTCGAGAAGCTTACCGACTGGCTGAGCGACCAGCCGTGGGTTCAGCAGTGGAACAGCTTCCCGGTGTGTCAGACCTTCTTCAAGCCGCAGACAGCCGTCTCGTCCGTGCCCGCGCTTTTTGTCGGATGGCTGCGCTCGCTAGGGTTGGTGTTGTTGGGCTTCCCACTCGCAATTCCGATCGGGCTGGCCTTCTCGTTTTTGCGGATGTCCAAGCTTGCCGTCCTGAGGTTTATTGCGAGTATCTATGTCAACGTCATCAGGGGCACCCCGTTGTTCCTACAGATATATATAATCATATTTGGGTTGCCTATGCTGGGCGTCAATGTGGACAATTACCTCTTGGGCATCTTTGTGCTAGCTTTCAACTCAAGCGCATACCTCGCCGAGATATTCAGGGCCGGCATACAGTCGATCCACAAAGGCCAGTTCGAGGCTTCGGCGTCTCTTGGCATGAACGGCGCGCAAACGATGTTCTCGGTGATAATCCCCCAGACGGTCCGACGCATTATTCCAACTGCCACGTCAGAGTTCATCTTGCTCTATAAAGACACGTCGCTGCTCGCTGCCGTCGGGGTCATGGAACTCATGATGTTCTCAAAGTCGATCGTTGCTACGTCAATTGACATGACACCGTATGTGGTTGCAGCCGGCTATTACCTCCTCGTTACGCTACCGCTTACCAAGATCATCGCAGCGTTCGAGAAGAAGCTCGCAGCGGCAGAAGGGCATACTGACGAGCCGCCCGGCAAGAAAAAAAAGAGAGCCCGACGTGGATCCTCTGGCGACTCGACGGCTGAAGACAGCCACCAAGAGAACGCTCTGCAGGCTGCTGCATCTGCGGTGGGCGCGAGAGGCACGGGGCATGCCGCGGGAGGTGAAGGCTCATGACGGAGAGCAACGGGGTGGTTATCCGCATTGAGGACCTGCATAAGTCGTTTGGCGCCCTTGACGTCTTGCGCGGCGTTGACTTGAACGTCGCGCGGGGCGAGGTGGTCGTCATACTGGGACCTTCAGGATCAGGGAAGTCCACATTGCTGCGCTGCGTGAACCTGCTTGAGAAGCCGACAGCGGGAGACATATGGTTCGAGGACACCCGCGTCACTGACCCTGCGACCGACGTCAACAAGATTCGCGAGCAAGTGGGAATGGTGTTTCAGTCGTTTAACTTGTTCCCTCACCTTTCTGCAAAGCATAACGTGATGCTGGCGCAGAGAAAGGTGCTTAAGCGGACAAAAGAACAGGCCGAGCGCATCGCGCTCGAGCATTTGGGGAAGGTAGGGCTCGCCGATCGGGTTGACTACATGCCTGCACAGCTCTCGGGCGGCCAGCAGCAGCGTGTGGCTATCGCGCGCGCATTGGCGATGGACCCGCATGTCATGCTCTTTGACGAGGCGACGAGCGCGCTGGACCCCGAACTTGTCCGCGGCGTTCTCGATGTCATGCGCGCGCTGGCGCAGGCGGGCATGACCATGATCGTGGTGACGCACGAGATGGGATTTGCCCGTGACGTGGCCGACCGAGCCATCTTCATGGACGAGGGCGCTATTGTCGAAGAGGGCACGCCCGAGCAGCTGTTTGACGACCCACAGCACGAGAGGACCAAGGACTTTCTCGGTCACATCATATAAGGCGGCAAGCCTATGACGTGCCCGTGGCATGCCAGCCACACAGCCAATCGCCAAACATGCAGTAGCGCGCGGCGCGACTGTCGGCACGTGCTTCAATCTGCTACAATTCGCATACGAAACAAAGTCCAATCGCAGCGAGCTGGTATGCTTCAGGTTCCAATAAAGCAGTGCCAGAACGGCCTTTAGGAGGATCACCACATGGATATCACGGTAACTGGACGCAAGATGACTGTCAGCCCCGCCCTGCATTCTTACGTTGAGGAAAAAATCGGTAACTCCGTGAAGGTGTTCAACATCACGCCTATGTCAGCTGAGGTCGTGCTGCGCAAAGAGAAGAACCCTGCAATACCCAAGCCGGCTATAGCCGAGGTGACGCTGTTCACAAAAGGCCATATTATCCGCACTGAAGAAGCTGAAGAAGACATGTACGCGGCTATTGACGTTGCTGCTGCAAAAGTCGAGCGCCAGTTGCGGAAGTACAAGACGAGGGTTCTCGACAAGCGCCAACACTCAAAGAAGCTTCAGGAGGCGTTGCAAGACGGCACCATCGTTTCGTCGACGGGAGAAGAGCCGGTCAGCGAGCTTGTCGAAGACGACGGCAGGGTCTTGCGCACAAAGGAGATCGACCTTGTGGCGCTCACCGAGCAAGAGGCGCTCATCCAGATCGACCTGCTTGGCCACGACTTCTTCATGTACACAAATCCGGTGGACGGGCTAGTGAACGTCATGTACCGTCGCAAAGACGGCAGCTACGGCATCCTTTTGCCGCGCGTCGAGTCACTTGAAGGCTAGGCAGGCAGTAGGCAGTCATGCCCGATCCGAGTGAACGAGACGGTGTCCCCAAAAAGCCGCGCAAGCCGCGTCGGCGCCCTTATCGTTTTGCCATCATCGCGCTTTTTACGGTCATAGTGGTGGTTCTCGCAACGCCCTCGACCTTTATTAACTTACGGGACCAGTACTTTGCCGAACGCGAGCTACAACGACTTAACGACAAGAGTGCGGCAGAGCAGCGGCTGAACGACGAGATAAAGGCTCAAACCGACCGCCTTTATACTGATGAAGGCATAATGGATATTGCCCGCAAGGAATACAACATGACGCTGCCGGGGGAAGAGGCCGTCAACATACCTGGCTTGGGAACAACGAGCTCAACGGTTGAGTTCACCTCGGAGATCGTTCCAGGCTCAGACGCCCCTGAGTCGAACTGGCAAACCGATTTTCTCGACACGCTGTTTGGGTATGACGCCACGCCTCCTGCCAAAGAGCTCAACGACCCCTTTATCCGCTGACGACTGCATGGCTACCTTGTTGCCTGCTCCAGCCTGCGGAGAGCTGCATGCGGTCATAGACCTGGGAACGGTCACCTCTCGGATGCTTCTTGTGCGCGTTGGGAACTATGGGCTGTCCGTGCTAGAGCGTCACGCCGTTATCACGCATATGGGGGATGGGCTGGCTGAGCGCGGGACGATAAGCCCGGCCGCCCTTGACCGAGTCTGCTCTGCGCTCGAGGGTTTCGCATCGCTTATCCCCCCCGGAGTGCCGACTCGCGCAATCGCCACGTCAGCAATGCGTGACGCAGCCAACAGGGATGCGGCCTGTGCGCGGATAAAGAGGCTCGGCTTTGACGTGGAGGTTGTTTCTGGTGACCGTGAGGCTGCGCTCGCGTTCTCGGGGACCCTGAGCGGCTTTGCGCTCGATCACGGGGAAAAGCTTCGCACTGTGATGGTCGTAGATGTTGGAGGCGGCTCGACTGAGGTTATTGTGGGCGATTTGCGAGAAGCATTCGCACAAGAGAGCGTCGGGCCTTCGAATGCGCGGCATGACTCCAGTTGGCCACATGAGCGACAGGCCTCGACTGTGCGACAGGCGAAGTCGTTTGACATAGGCAGCCGACGCGTGACCGACATGTTCCTGCCAAGCATGCCTCCTGGCCGCGATGAGCTCGCAGCTGCCAACTCATGGGTGGCCGGGCAGATGTCCCCGTATTACGCGCAACTCGCACAGAACGGGTTCATGCCTGCTGCTGTCTACGCTGTTGCCGGGACGGCCACGACTGCGGCATCCGTCTTTAAAGAGCTGCAGGTCTACGACCCGACACTCGTCCATGGGACGATCCTGCGAATTGAGGACTTAGAGGCAATTCTTGAGAGGCTTTCTGCTTTGTCGCTTGTACAATGCTGCGAGGTGGCTGGCCTCGATCCACTTCGTGCTCCGGTCGTCGTAGGCGGGCTCGTCGTATTGACAAACGCCTTGCGCTTGAGCAACGTGTCGCAACTCGTGGTGAGCGAGACTGACATTCTTGAAGGAGTCTTGCTCGAGGCGTTGGAGCAAACGTCACGCAGACGCTCGGACACCTAGGAATGGGGCTGTTTGTCCAGGGCCTTGTCATTGGCCTTGCCTATGTGGCGCCTATTGGGGCACAAAACATGCTTGTCATCAACTCTGCGCTGA
>JAITHV010000096.1 GCA_031279835.1 Coriobacteriales bacterium | reverse complement strand
AACCAGATGCCCGGGCTGTGCCTCCCGGGCGAGCTCAAGGACGCCATACGGGCGTTCACCCAGACGCAGGAGCGCATGATCGCCTCGCTCGACGCGCTCGGCCGGCGCATCGAGCAGTTCGCGGAAAACGCCGCCCGCATAGACAACGCCGCGGCCGACCTCATAAACAGGCGCAAGGACGAGTTCTACAAGGAGCACAGCCGCCTCAAGCCCGAGTGCGAGAAGGGCGGCTGGGAGAAGATCCGCGACTTCGCCGACTCGGTGGGCGAGTGGTGCGCAAAAAACTGGCAAACAGCGCTGAAGATTATTGCCGTGGCAGTGCTTGTGGCAGCGTCTGTTGTTCTCATCTGCACGGGCGTCGGCGGAATCTTTGCCGCCATGGCATGGGGTGCAGTGCTCGGCGCAGGGATAGGCGGGCTAAGCGGCGGGATACTCAGTGCCATACATGGCGGGTCGTTCTTTGACGGCTTTGTGAACGTGGCCTTTGCGAGGGGCGACCGACAGCCACATCTGCTGCGGTCGATGCGAGAACAGGGAGGGTGTTTTATGGAGACAGCGGAAGTGTTCCGGAAAACATCAACCGGGCGCTGCAGTCGCGCATGCCAGAAAGCGGAGCGCATCCATGGCCTGTGGCCAACTGCGCTGACTTCAACGCTGCGAACAACGCGCTTGACACAGGTGCCCGTTTTTCGGATTTAGTGATACCCACAGCAAGGGTTACAACAGGGGAGAAATTTCCAATGCGTACCTATTGCCAGGAGTTCTTCCAAGGCATTACCGTTGTTTCAGTGTAGTCAGGAGACGCAACATGAGCTTATCGGGTGTGACGCAAGAATACTTGGATGATGCCGGGTGGGGCGAAAACAGACGGGTAGACACATCGGCATACTTGGACAGGCTGCAAGAGGAGGGCTATGTCGTCAGCCCATTTGTCGAGGAGTTCCTCGCACGGTTCGGGGGACTAGAATTGCTGCAGCCATTATATAATAGGGAGAATAAATTTGAGAAGCTGCACTTCGACCCACTTCGCACCTGCGACATTGTGTTTCGGGATGAGGTTGAAGAAAGCGAGCACAAGGCAGGCGAGTCGCTCGTCGTCGTCGGCATGGCCTACAACGAGTATTTTGTGCTGATGCTGTCCGAATCAGGAAAAATGTATGGCGCCTATGATAATTTTCTCGCGCTCGTAGGAAACACCTACGAGGAGGTCTTGGACACTATGTTC
Organism: Coriobacteriales bacterium; assembly: GCA_031279835.1. GTDB lineage: Bacteria > Actinomycetota > Coriobacteriia > Coriobacteriales > UBA8131 > JAITHV01. The sequence goes on along the minus strand of JAITHV010000096.1, from coordinate 30,429 downwards.
TTATACAAGGAGATGCCTGAGGTCATGTAGCCTCAGGCATCAGCATCAGCCAATGTTCTCCCCATCCGACCAATAGGGCTGCGGCGTGCAATGCGCGGCGTCGGGACACCACGTGCAGTCACCGGCAATCTCGGGGGCGATGCTCTCCCACGGCGCGCGCGCCATGCCGAGCTGCTCGTAGAATCCCTGCGAGCGCGAGCAGGCAACCAGCCGCAGCTGGCCATAACGTTGCGCCGCCGCCTTGACGAGCGCTGTGCCCACACCGAGGCCCTGCCAGGTCGAGTGCACGGCCACGGGATACACGTAGGGCACTGTCAGCGCAGGGTCAAGGGGGTCGGGCAAGAGCTTGAGGCGGATAAACCCGACTGCCTCGTCATCGTCGTTGACGGCGACGAGGCAGTGTGCGACAGACTCAATTGCCGGCATGCGCGCGTCGTCACTCACCACCCGAATGCCTGGCAGGTCGTCAAGCTGTGCCGGGCGCAACGAGAACAGGCTGCTGCCCTCTTCTGCGGCGACTGCAAAGTCAGACATCGAGCGCCTGCCTCAGCGCATCGGGGGAAGGTAGATCTTGGCGCGCGACTGGGGGATGGCCTTGCTGCCAAGCTCGACAAGCCCGCGGACAACCTCGGGCATGAGGGCTGTCGGGATGCCGACGAACATGAGGTCGTCTCCTATGTCGCTTGCGGCACGACATCCATAGCAGCCGAACGACACGTTGATCTTCCCACTCTGGTAGGGCAGCAACGTAGTCTCGACGCACTGCGCGTTGTATCCGCTCGCGTGCAGGTCATGGCGATGCCCGGTGTAGTACGACGAGCTCATGAGCAGCCACATAGCCTGCTCGGGTTGGACGAAGACAGCGACTACGTGTGGCTCGCAGGCTGCCTGCGCTAGGGGCGTGACCACCGTAGCCTCTATGCTGCGCGGCGGGAGGCACGGGCGCTCGTGGACCATGCGTCGCGCCGCCTCGATGCTGTGGAGTTTTCTGAACAGCAGGTACAGCTCGCCTGATGCCAGCTTGGGCGGCATCTCGGTGAGTCCGAGGATGGAGGTTCCGTCGGGACAGGCATGGCGCGCCGCCGGCATCATGAGGCTCACGCCGCGCCTGGCTGCCATGAGGCTTTGGCAGTAGCGCAGGCGTTCGTCGGGCACCGGCACATCGGGCAGCGCTTCGCCGACCGGTATGAGACTGATGGCGACTGGTTCCCATCTGAGCTGCAAGACGTCTTTGAGCGTCGTTGCCCAATCGGCAAACAACGCCACGCGGTCAGCGGGGAGAGGGGCGGCCTTATCCTGCTGCATGGCGCCATGATCGCTCGCGCCCGCAGGAGCGCCGCCCGCCGCGCCCGCAGGAGCGCCTGCTCCCCCCGCGATGACGCGCAGCGCCCCAGTCGGGCACTGCCCGGCACAGGTCTCGCAGCCCCAGCATGCTTCGGCGGCGACAATGGTCGGTGGGGCGCCTTGTGGCGCGGCGCCGAGCGCAGTGATGTCCAGGGCAAATACCTCAACAGGGCAAAACGCCGCGCACAGGCCGCAGCCAGTGCAGCGCTCGGCATCCACCTCGATGAGGTAGCGGACAGCGCTCAGCGTGGTCATGTGGTGCCTTTCTCTGCGAGGGCGTCGCCCCAGGGCGCATACAGGCGGCAGCCGGACTTGTCGGTCAGCTGGTAGGAGCAAAAGGGGATCAGCGCGCCGTTGGCCATGGTGACGAACATCGAGCACTCCTCCATGCGCTCGAGGTCGCAGGTCCAGGCGTCCATGAAGTTCATGACGATGACGCTCAGGCCGCGCTCAGTGGAGATGCCTTGATGTGCGAGGATGTCGGAGAACACCGAGCCCTGCGGCGAGTCGGGGCGGTAGCGTGCGCGGTACTCGTCCCGCGTGAGGTCGCGGGTGATGGCGCGATAGCCGCTCGGGTGTTCGGCGCGCGCGTCGGGCACGAGGTAGGTCCCCGTGTCGCACAGCGGGTGCGAGCAGCCGAGTGGCACGATGTCTCGGGTGCGGACAAGCCCCGAGGTCTGTTCGTCGAGCAGCCGTATCACGTCGCCCATGGTCAGGGGCTCAACGCGGGTTGCGTCAAAGCGCCCCGAGGTGAATGCCGGCTGGAGCGCGACGCCTGCTATGACGTCCACATTGGCAAGCGCGTAGTCGATGACGCCGCCGATCTCGGCATCGTTGGTGCCGCTGACGACAGTCATCGCAAGCACGGCCTGAACGCCGGCAGCGCGACAGTTCTCTACCGCCTTGAGCTTGACAGCGAGCAGGTCGGCACCGCGCAGTTGCTGGTACGGCCCTGGCGTCAGCCCGTCGAACTGGAGGTAGACCCCCGTCAGGCCGGCATCGACGAGCGTGCGCAGGTAGTCGAGGTCGGAAGCGATGGCCACACCGTTCGTGTTGACCTCGACGCCCCAAAAACCCATTGAGCGACCGAGAGCTATTATATTCGCAAGTTCGGGGTGAACAGTAGGCTCGCCGCCCGTCAGCTGGACGCCGACATCGGTCGTCGCAGTGCGGGCAATGGCCTCGTAAAACGCGCGGAGCTCCGCAAGCGGCATGTCGCGCGCCTCGGGTCCGGCGCTCATGAAACACACAGGGCAGCGCAGGTTGCAGCGCTGGGTCACCTCTATCTCTACGAGCGTCGGCCGACGGCGGTGGCGCATGCAGATGCCGCAGGAGGTGGGGCACGGTCCGGTGACGGGGCGCAGCTCGCTCTCGTTAGGACGCACCGGGTCAAACGCGAGCGAGCGTATCCAGCGATAATGCTCCACGTCATGCCACACAAGCGTCTCGACAGGCCCATGTTGCGGACAAGACCGGCTCATCCAGACCCGCCCCTCGGCGTCTGCCGCAATGGTCGCCGGAAGCGCCGTCAAGCACGTGGGGCACAGTGCCCGTGTGGACCCAAGAAGTGAGATTGCATGAGGTATAGATGCTTGGACAGTCATGTTGACACAGGCTTATCAGAATACAGGCTTATAGCGGCGCAACGGCAGAAGCGGGGGAGTCGATCCCCTCGCGCGAGTCACGGTCCTCGTTGGGCGGCGTGCCTACCCGAATGCCCTTCCAGTCCACCCAAGCCAAAAAGCGCTCAGGCACGTAGAGTTGGGGCTGGAACTGCGCGCTGTAGCGGGCGCTGCGCGCGAGGGTGACGGCATGCGCAAAGTCAGACATGTCGTCGATGTCGGCCACGGGAGACATCGAGGCAAGAGGTATCCCTTTTTCGGAGCATTTTTCAACATAGGCGTCGAGCGCCGGGCGCCCTGTCATGTTGTAGTAGACGCCCTGATGGTCAATGTCGGTGGTTTTTGTCCACCCGATGACGCTGACACCGCACTCCTGGCACGGCGCTTGGATGACGCCCCCTTTGTCGCTCGTGGCCAAGAAGTGCTGCAGCCAGCGAAAGCCGTTGAGCACATGCTCGCGCGGCAGCAGCGGGATGTCGCCCCCGATGCTCAAGACGCTGTCGTAGCCTGCCGCGAACACCTGCTTGAAGGCGTCGTCAAAATGCTCGTCAAAGGTCATGCCGCTATCGAGCAGGTAAGTGAACTCGCGTGGCCAGACGCCTGCGTCCTCAAAGGTCTTGCGCATGATCGCGACGTTCTCGGCCGGGGTGGTTGAGATAAAAATGTCGTACGTGTGGGACGGCGCGTCAGCGTCGAGCTCGTGTGCGGCCTTGTCTTCCGCCTCAAGCTGGCCGATGGCCTCAATACTCAGCTCCATTACGTCGAACAGCGAGCGATGGAAGAACGCGGCGGCATCCTCTGGCGAGAACGGACCGCCCTTCTCCCTGGTCAAACGTGTCTTTACAAGACCGGGGACGGGAGGCTTGGAGAACATGAGCAGGGCATGCTGGTAGGATGTTGCCATCAGGCCTCCTAGGTGTCGGGCGTTGGCAAGACGCTCATGAATAGCTGTGTACCAGTATACGGCAATGCTTCGCGTGTGTGTGATAGGCGGCGGCTAACGGAGCACCAGCATGTCGCTGTGCCAGCATGTCGCCGAGGCCGACACGATGCTGAGGCCGGCATGCTGGCCGGTCTCGTTCAGATCTCTATCAGCTCCACCGAGTCTACGGACCCTTCGCGCAGCACGAGCACCATGACGCTTGGCGCCGAACGGCGCGGGTAGCACGGGGAGCCGGGACATACGGTGAGCACCGCGCCGACACGCTCCTCGCGCGGCGTATGGGTGTGCCCATGCACGGCGAGGCGGGGGAGCCTCACGCCCGGCGCGGCTAGGGCGCGGTGCAGGTCTAGGGGGCGATGCGCCACGAGGATGCTCACGTCTGCCAAAGCAAGCTCGGCCTGGCAAGAAAGCCCCAGCCCGTAGTCTTCAAGGTCGCAGTTCCCGAGCACGGCTGTGACCGGGGCAAGTGCCTCCAGCTCGAAGATTACAGCCGCCGAGCCGATGTCGCCGGCGTGTATGATGTGGTCGCAACCCTTGAGGGCGGCGCATGCCGCCGCAGGCAAGGTCCCATGGGTGTCGCTTATCAGTCCAAGTCGCAGGCTGGCGTGTGGGCATGTCATGTCCGCGACCTCACGCTCAGCCCCGCCTTCACCATGCTCGGGTGAAGCGACCACAGCAAGGTCATCTCGGCGCCCATGCCAAAGCCGCAGTCGTCACAGACGCCGGCGGCGTCGCCGGGGCAGCTGGCGCTGCGTGAGCCGTCGGAGGCGATGAAGTTCGTGACCCAGCACTGACGGCGATTGACGAAGCTTTGCGGGTCGCGCAGCAGGCGCAGCCCCGCGAGCGAGTTCATGAGGGGATACCCTGCCTCCTTGAGCGCTAGGGCTGAGTCGATGACGGCACTGCGCTCGGCGGGCGGCACGAGCAGGTCGCGCGAGGTGTAGGGCACAAAGAACGAAAACGAGAAGCGCCTGAGCTTCGGATGGTCCTTGACGAGCTGGGCCACCGCCTCGAAGTCCTGGTAGTTGCGGCTCGTGACTGCCATGTTGATATTGAGGTTGGGGTGCGCGCACTGGTCGATGTTTCGCATCGCGCGCTCAAAGCTGCCGGCGCCGCGTTGGTCGTCATGCAGCTCGCGCATGCCGTCGATGCTTATCCACACCAAGTCGCTTTGCACAGTGATGGGAAGCTGCGCGTTTGTGGTTACTGTGGTCGAGTGAAACCCTATCTCGCGCGCCATGCGAACGAGCGTGTTGATGTCGGCAGGCTGCCCGTCGGCCGTTGCCGCGCGCGCCTCGGGCGAGCTGTCGCGCCACAGAAGCGGCTCGCCACCCTCGAAGTCTATGAAGCGGCTGCCCGACTCGTGGCAGTACAGCAGCTCGTCGCGTACCTGGGCAAGGGTCTTGGTAGAGCAGTCGGGTCCTTCTCGAACGACGTTACAGTGCCGACAGCTGAGGTTGCAGCGGTCAGTGATGAAGATGACCGACTGGAGTGGGCGGCGCCTCCCCAAGAACTTGCACCGGAAGAACCAGCTGGCGTAGTAGGCGAGCTCCGAGACGCGGCTCATGGGAGGCGCCACGGGGTCAGGCTGCTAACGGCAAGCAGGAAGGCGGTGGCCATGGCGAGGTTGCGCGCGAGCATCCAGCGCGCCATGAACCATGCAAGCCCGCGCTGCCGGATCCGCTCCCAGTTGCGCAGCGGCCCCATCCACCACTGAGGCTCAAAGTCAGTCTCGCGTCCTTCCACATAGGCACGCAGCTGGCGGGCGAACACAGCGCAAAGCGGCACGGTGGCCACTATGCTGAGCGATGCGAGAGGCAGGGCCTTGAGCAGAACCCCCACCACCACGCAAAGGCATGCGGCAGCGACCATGGCCATGCTGGCCCAAAACGCCGCGCGCTTTGAGCCGAGCAGCAAGGCGAAGGTCGTGCGTCCGGCTGCCTGGTCGGGCTCGAAGTCCATGATGGCGTGCGTGTTGAGAATGTTGGCGACGAGCAGCCCCATAGGCACGGCCGTCCACCAGACGGCGGAGGAGAGGTGGCCGGCGGTCACGAAGTACGCCGCGCCAACCAGCAGCGGGCCAAAAATGGCACCGACCACGAGCTCTCCCAAGCCGCGATAGCTCAGTCGCAGCGGCGGCCCCGCGTAGGCAAGGCCGAGCATGAGGGCGACGCCGGCGAACAGCAGCACGCCCCAGCCGCGCACCGCGAGCACGGCCATGCCGAGCGCCAAAGCGACGCCAATGAACAGCAAGGCTACGCGCCGTGTGTCGGCAAGGGTGACCGAGCCGTCCTTGAGGTAGGCACACTTGCCCAACCTGGCTCGAAAGCCCCCGTCGAGCAGCTCCTCGCGTCGCTTTACCGCGCCGCCCGTTGCGTCAAAGTAGTCGTCGAACAAGTTGAGGCCGCAGTGTGCGGCAGCAACGCCCGCCAGCCCCACGACGGCGAGCACCAGCCCCATGGCCAGCGCAGCTGGCGCGGCGGGATCGTGCCAGCGCTGTGCCAGGGCACCGAGGGCGGTTATGCTGCCCAGGGCATAGGCCGTGAGCGATTGCCCCAGCGAGCGCGTGCGCGACGCTGTTATCCAGAACCTCAGCTGTTTGCCAGCAAGCAAGTGTTCCATAGCCGCGCGCTTCTTGTCTTCAGCGTCGCGTGACGAGGTCTTCAAGAGTGTCTTCATACAGCGCGCGCATACGCTCGAGCGGCATGTTGAGCGCGCCTTCAACAACGAGCCTGTCGCCGCCTGTCTCCCCGATGACGCTATAGGGCACGGCGTGCGCCACGAGCAGGTCTATAAACGGCTCGACGCCTGCGTCCGCGACGCTGACGACGATGCGGCTTTGACTCTCGGCAAACAGGGAGGAGACCTGCGGCAGCCCGTCGTCTAGCACGACTGCGGCGCCAATGCCGCCCTGGACGCAGCACTCGGCAAGCGCTATTGCCAGGCCGCCCTCGCTGCAGTCATGGGCGCTTTCGAGCAGCCCGGCGCGCACGGCCTCGCGCACGGCGGCCTGCACGTCGCCCTCGAGCTTGAGGTCAAGCGAAGGGGGGCGGCCTGCCACCAGCCCGTGCGTGACACAGAGGTACTCGCTGCCGCCGAGCTCGTCGAGCGTCTCGCCCACGAGTATGATAGTGTCTCCTGCTTGCTTGAACGAGGAGGTCGCGACTTTTGCGATGTCTTCGATGATCCCGACGATGCCAACCGTAGGCGTCGGGTAGATGGCGTTGCCGAAGCTCTCGTTGTAGAAGCTCACGTTGCCGCTGATCACCGGGATGCCGAAGTGACGACATGCAGACGCAAGGCCCTCGACTGCCTGGCTGAAGCAGTAGAACACCTCGGGCTTCTCTGGGTTGCCGAAGTTCAGGCAGTCGGTAATGGCAGCTGGCTCGGCGCCGACGCAGGCCAGGTTGCGCATGCCCTCGGCAAGTGCAATCTGTGCGCCCGTCCAGGGATCAAGGTAACAGTAGCGTCCGTTGCAGTCAGTGGAGGCAGCGATGCCGCGCGTCCCCACCTCGCCGCGCCCGGTGTCACCGATGCGCAGGACTGCCGCGTCGGCGCCGGGCAAGACGACGGTGTTGTTCTGCACCTGGTGGTCGTACTGGCGCCATATCCAGGCACGCGAGCAGATGTTCGGGCTTGTGAGAAGCGCGCGCAACGCCGCGTTGAAAGGCGCGCCCGCGCCGTCAGTCGCGTCGTCCACGCCACCGTCGCCCACGCCTCCGTCGTCGCCGCCACTGTTGCCGCCAGCTGCGGTCGCGTAGACAAAGTCAAGCGGATGCTCATGGAGCTCGTCGAGCCAGCTGGGGCGCGACATCGCCGGATCGTACTCCGGCGCGCTCGACGCTAGCATCTCTGCTGGCATGTCTGCCACGATGTCTAAGCCTGCGGGCAAGTCCGAGTCGCGCACGACGAAGCGCCCGGTGTCGGTGATGCGGCCGATGGGCGAGCAGGCAACGCCCCAGCGCGCGCAACGCCTCGCCACCTCGTCGAGGTCTTCAGGGGCCACTACGGCGAGCATCCGCTCCTGCGACTCGCTCACCATGATCTCAAACGGCTGCATGCCGTCTTCGCGCTGAGGGATCTTGCGCACGTCGATGTCGATGCCCACGCCGCCTCTGCTGGCCATCTCGCTGGCAGAGCTTGTGAGCCCCGCCGCTCCGAGGTCGCCAAGCGCCACGAGCTTGCCTGCCTTGAGCAGCTCGAGGCAGACCTCGATAAGCAGCTTCTCCTCAAAGGGGTCACCCACCTGCACGGCGGGGCGCTTGTCCTCGGCGGCCTCGTCGAACTCCTGGCTGGCGAGCACGCTCGCCCCTCCGATGCCGTCACGGCCGGTGCTCGACCCAATGAGCACCACGTGGTTGCCTGGTCCCGAGCCAACGGCGCGCGTGAGCTCTTCCTCGCGCATCAGGCCGATGGCCATGGCGTTTATCAGGCAGTTCCCCTCGTAGGCCGCGTCAAAATACACTTCGCCGCCCACCGTTGGCACGCCGAGGCAGTTGCCGTAGGCGCCGATTCCGGCGACAGAACCGTCAAAAAGGTAGCGCTGGCGGGGCTTGTCGAGAGTCCCGAACCGCAGTGAGTCAAGGATGGCGACGGGGCGTGCTCCCATGGTGAAGATGTCGCGCACAATGCCGCCCACGCCGGTGGCAGCGCCTTGGAACGGCTCAATGGCGCTCGGATGGTTGTGCGACTCCATTTTGAACGCCACGGCCCAGCCGTCGCCGACGCTGATGACGCCCGCGTTTTCTCCCGGACCTTGCAAGACGTGCTTCCCTGTGCTTGAGAAGGCGCGGAGCTGCTTTTTTGAGTGTTTGTAAGAGCAGTGCTCGCTCCACATGAGCGAGTAGACGTACAGCTCGGTGAGCGAGGGGAGCCGGCCCTGTGTGGCCACAACGCCCTCGTACTCCTTGGGGCTCAACCCCAGCTCTGCTGCAAGCGGCTCTGCGAGCTCGGCAGAAAGCGTCTTCACGTCGTCACTCACGGGAGCGGGAATGTGCGTGTCGTTGGTCATCGCCCGACCACCTCCCGTGCAGACGCGACGACTGCGGAGAAAAACCCCGCACCGTCGGTGCAGCCGCTGATGCCGTCTACCGCGCGCTCAGGGTGCGGCATAAGACCGAACACGTTGCCTGCCGCATTGCAGATGCCGGCGATGTCGTCAAGTGACCCATTCGGTGCACATCCGCCAGGCGGACGCGTGCCATCTGGCAGACAGTAGCGCAGCACCACCTGCCCGCCCTCGACAAGCTCGGCGAGCGTGTGGTCGTCGCAGGTGTAATTGCCTTCGTTATGGTTGATAGGCAGGGTAAGCACGGTTCCTTCGGGCAGGTCGAGCCATGTGCAGACGCTCTTCTCCACGCGCAGGGGCACCGGTGCGCAGATGAACTTGAGGCGCCGGTTGCGGATAAGTGCGCCGGGTAGCAGCCGCGCCTCGGTGAGGACCTGAAAGCCGTTGCATATGCCGATGACCGGTCGCCCGGCGCCAGCAAAGCGCACCACTTCTTCCATGACGGGGGAGAAGCGCGCGACAGCGCCGCAGCGCAGGTAGTCGCCGTAGGAGAATCCGCCGGGCAGCACGAGTGCGTCATAGCCGGAGAGGTCGGTGTCTTGGTGCCAGACGTAAGAGGCCTCAAGCCCCAGGTGACGCAAGGCGCTTATGACATCCTGCTCGCAGTTCGAGCCCGGAAACACCACAACCCCGAACCGGCAGCCTTGGGTGCCCATGCGCTCATGCCTCCTTGATGTCGAAGTCCTCGATCACCGGGTTGGCGAGCAGCCTTGCGCACATTTGCGCGACCTCGTCGGCCGTCACGCTGTCGTCGGCGGCAAGCTCGATGAGCTTGCCGATCTTGACGCCCCTCACGCCATCGTAGCCGAGGTTTTCCAGGGCGTGCTGCGCGGTCGTCCCCGCCGGGTCGAAGATCCCTTTTTTGGCAGTGACATGGATCTGGTAGTGCCTCATGGCTCACCCCTTGCTCGCGTCTGCTGGCCCCTGCTCCTCGCCGGTCCCGTCAGGCTCGCCCTGCTCCTCAAGCTCGCAAGCCTCTACTGGCTCGTCAGTCTCTACTGGCTCGTCGGGCTTTACTGGCTCGTCGGGCTCGCCCTGCTCCACAAGCTCGCACGTCTCTACTGGCTCGTCAGGCGCGTCAAGCTCGTCGGCCTCGTCGGCCTTTGTGTCGTCGGCAGCCGAGGCTGCCGACTTTACGGCAGAGACGTCTCGCTTGAGCAGGCCGCGCCTGCTGCTGCGCCTTGAGGAGCGCTCGGCGTCGCGCGCCTGCTGCATCTCGCGGGCGCTGTCGGCAGCCTCGCGCTCATGCTTGATCTGCTTGGGGGACTTCTTGGTGTTCGACAGCTCGAGCTGGTGCTTCTTGACCAATGGGCGAATCTTGGTGGCATCCAAGACGATGGCGCCGATGGCCCCTGCATAGCCGATGACCAGCAGGGTGGTGCTCAGCTCAGCGGGCACCGCAATCTGGTTAAACATCAGGTACATGGAAGGGGCAATAGCGCAGAGCGCCGCGCCGAGCAGGATCCAGTAGATGCGCCGAAGCCGCTTGTAACGTGGGTCCTGCGGCATGTTCGGCCGCCGCGCCGCGCCCTCGCCGGCCGCATTGGCGCCAGCGCCTGCCTGCGCTGCGCCTCCCGAGCCCGAGGCGCTCGTTGAAGAGCCGCCCGACACAGCGCCGCGCGTGCTGCCTGTGCTGCCAGTGCCAGTGGTGGCAGAAGCGCCTCCCGAGCCGCCTGAGTCAGGCCGGTTGGGGCGCAAGAACCCGAGCAAGCCCTTTTTTGCAGTCGGTGGCTCGAGGCCAGCGGCAGCGCGAGCCGTAGCCTCGCGCTCGGCGGCCTTTTTACGTCGCACCTCGTGCTTGCGTCGGACCTCTGCCTCACGGCGCTTGCGAGCGGCTTTGCGCTCTTGCGGCGTCGTGGGCTTCCTCTCGATATGCACTGAGGCGGCCGCCTCAGTGCGCGGCTTCGCGCTAGCGGCTGACTTCTTGGTCTTGCCGGCGGGGCCGTCGCCCTGATAGCGCTGATTCATAGGATTGCGTTGTGCCATGAGCAGATGTCTCCTTGCGAGCGAGTTTTTATGCGTCTAACCACTATACCAAACTGGGCCTCTGCTTCTTGGCGCCCGTGATCGCCGCACCGTGCCCACCCGCCGCATCGCACCGCATCGCTCTGCCCTCCGCGCCGCATGGCGCCGCAGCGCGCCGCAGCGCGCCGCGCCACTCACAAAGGGGAGAAGGCCTTGCCCGTGATCAGCTCGTAAGCCTGCACGTACTTCTCGGAGGTTGCCTCGATGACCTCGCGGGGCAACTGGGGCGGCGCGCCCGTCCGGTCCCAGTTCGCGTCGAGCCAGTCGCGCACGAACTGCTTGTCGAAGCTGGGTTGGCTGGCACCAGGCCGATAGCCCTCAAAAGGCCAGAAGCGCGACGAGTCAGGGGTGAGCGCCTCGTCGGCAAGCACGATGCGGCCGTCCACCACGCCGAACTCGAGCTTTGTGTCGGCAATGATGATGCCACGCTGCGCCGCAAGGTCGCTCGCGCGTTGATAGACCGCGAGTGAGAGGCGGGCAAGCGTTGAGGCGTCCTCGGCTCCGAGCATCTCGACGGTCTGCTCAAAGCTGATGTTCTCGTCGTGTGCGCCGATTTCCGCCTTGGTCGAGGGGGTGTACAGCGGGCTTTCGAGCCGGCTCGACTCAAGAAGCCCTTTGGGCAGAGGCATGCCACAGACGGTGCCGCTGCGACGGTACTCGGCAAGCCCGCTTCCCGTCAGGTAGCCGCGCACAATGCACTCGACGGGCAGCATCCTTGCCTTGCGCACGAGCATGAAGCGCCCCGCAAGCTCTGAGGCAAAGGGCGCAAACGGGCGCGGCAGGTCTGTCGTCTCCGTTGAGACCAGGTGGTTGGGCACCACGTCAGAAAGCGCGTCAAACCAAAAGAGCGACAGCCGGGTGAGGACTTCTCCCTTGCCAGGTATCTCGTCGGGGAGAATATAGTCAAAAGCGCTTATGCGGTCGCTGGCGACAAACAGCAGCAGCTCTCCCAGGTCGTACAGGTCGCGCACTTTGCCCCGCGAAGTGGGCGCTATGGCGTCGCTCAGGCGCACGGCTTTCTCCTGTCTGCCCATTCAGCTGGCAGCCCAGGTGCCCGTAAGGAGGAGCAGCGAGCGCTCGGGGTCCTCGATGACGAGCGGCGACCAGACGCGCGCGCGCTTGTCCTTGCCTGTGGCCTTGTCTTGGCCTGTGCGCTTGTCCTCGCCTGCGGTCTCGTTCTCGCCAAGGTCAAGCACGTCGCGGAGCTCTTGCAGGAGCGATTGGGCGCGTTGTGCCTGTTGCGGGTCTTTGGACGCGCGCCCGCTGGCCGCAGCCGCAGTGAGCCTTGAGTAAAAGTCTCGGCTCGGCATGATGCACGAGAACTCGCTGGTAGTCGGCAGCCCCATCAGAAGCGGCGCCACGTCAAAAAGCAGGGTCTCAGGCAAAAACCAGCCGCAGCCCAGCTCGTTGGCATGGAAGGACTTCTGGAGAAAGACCCCCATGCCCTCAAGGGAGTAGTCGCCCTCAGTGACAAGGCCCTGCAGGGCCGCAAGCAGCTCCTCGCCATCACACAGGGCGTCAATATAGGCATCAAGTTGTTGTTCGGCGCGAGCGGACAGCTCGGTCAGGCTAATCGTCATGCTTCGTGACCGCCTTGTGCTGGCACACGGGGCTGAGGCAGGCGATCTTGCCCGCGCTGTTCGTGTAGCCGATGAAGTCCAGGCCGTTTGATGCTGTGCCCTTTATGGTGCCGTTAAGCGCTGGCGGGGTGCCGCGCATGGCCTGTGCGCCCCATTCGAACATCTGCCGGTCGCTGATGACCGTAGGGTCGTAGAGGGTTTTTTGGCTTTTGGCCGGCCTGAGCGCCAGAGGCTCTTGGATGGTGAGGTCTGACCTGCGACGAGGGACCTGGTAGGTGATGTCAGTCACGCCCACTATGCTCGGGTGAGGGCGGCACGACACGATGCAGTCCTCGGGGAGGGCGCCAAACGAGCGCAGCAACGCGTTGAAGCTGTTGGCGTTGTGGCAGCCGAAGATCCCATAGCGCGTGACGCGAGCGCTCGTGCCGACGAGATGGTCAAGGGCGCTCGGCACGTCGATCATGTCGAGGTGCCGTACGGCCTCAAAAGTCTCCTGGCGGGCAAAGGGCTCGATGGTCTTGCGTGCCACAAAGTCCTCGCAGAGCTTTATGGCATGCTCAGCATACTTCTTGTCGGTCTCCTCAAGGCGCCTCGCCTTGTGATGAAGGCACCACATCTCTTCGATAAAGCCGCCCAGCTCAGTCTTGAGGAGCTTTGCCCGTTCGTCGATAAGCGCGTCAACAGGATGGTCGTGCCCCTTCGCCTGTTCAGACGCTTCTGGACCAGCCTGCTTGTCGAGGGGGCGGCTGGGCATAGGCATGCCGACGACCTCCTCGATCTGCTGAATGCTCCAATAAGCGCTGATGCTCTCTGCACGGCAGGGGTTGCCGACAAGCGAGGGCTTGATCGCGGATGCCATCTCGTCGATATAGGCCATCATCAGTTCTTTGGCCTTGACCGCCTGGGTGCGGTCGGCGTCGATGGCGCTGAACACGCCGAGCTCGCTCAGGCGCAGCTCCTCGACAGACCCGTCCTCGGACGACGCCAACAGGGAGTCGAATTCCTTTATAGCCGCCTCAAGGGTGTCGAGCTCTCGCAAATAGCTCCCGAGGGCGCTCGCTACGCCTTGTAGGGTGCTGAAGTTGATGCGCAGCCCGTTGCTCATTGCGCTTCCTTTTTGTCATGATGTCTAGAATACACAATAGTAAGATAGTTGTCTGTTAGGGGTGTTTGATGCATGTTCTTTCCGTTGAGGTTGCTAGGGACCGGGATCATCATTATACACGTCACTGACTCAGGGTCGCCGTGCAGTCGCGCAGTTTGCCAAGCGGGCAGCGGAGGGGCTGCCTTGTCTGAGTCGGCCTCCTAACGGCAGGTCAAGGACAAACCGCGCGCCCTCCCCGAGGGTGCTGGACGCCTGCACAGTGCCGTCATGCAGCCCAGCGATCTCTTTGACCATGGCAAGGCCGATGCCCAGCCCGCCCTGCTCGCGGTTGCTGGCGCCCCTGGCGCGCCAAAATTTCGTGAACACGTGGGCAAGGTCGTCAGGGGCGATGCCGATGCCGGTGTCGGTGACGCTGACAACGCCGCGTGCGCCGCGCCTGCGCACCTCGACTGCGATGGTTCCCCCTTCAGGCGTGTAGCGAAACGCGTTTGAGACGAGAGCCGCAGTCGCTTGTCGAAGCAGGTCTGCGTCGCCTTGCACCTCTACGTCGCTGTCTGCGTCAAACGTAAGGCCGAGCTGTGCGTCATCCGCCAATGCGGCGAACGAGGACACGAGCTCGCAGATAAGCTGCGAGAGGTCGAGGGACCTGATGTCGAGCGGCAAAGAGCGGTTCTCCAGGCGTGAGAGCTTGAACTGGGCGTCCACTAGGCGCCCGAGCCGGTCCACTTCGGTGCGCACGACGAGCAGGTGCGCGTCGTCAAGGGGGATTGCCCCGTCGATCATCGCCTCTAGCGTCGCGCGCATCGCCATGAGCGGCGTGCGCAGCTCGTGTGCGAGGTCAATGGTCAACTGCCGCTCAAAGGCCCGAGAGCCTTGGATGGCCTGTGCCATCTCGTCAAGCGTGCGCCCGAGCCGTCCCACCTCGTCAAAGCCAGTGAAACCGGTGCGCGCGTCGAAGTCCTGCGACTTGAGCTTGTCAACAGTCTTCGTGATGTGCTCAAGAGGAGCGGTGACGCCGCGCGCGGCGGCGTAGCCGATGACCGTGGCGATGAGCACGGCAACGAGCCCGCCGCAGGCGAGCGCGAAGATGCCCATGCCCGACATGCTGGCTCCGCCCATGGTGATCATGGCGAGAAGGGCGACAGCGACGCTAGCAAAGGCCACGCAGGCCGAGACGGCACAAGCCGCCGTGAGGCGGGTCGTGTTGCTGAACTTATGGACACCGAAGCTCGCAACTTCCTGGCCGCCCGCTATGGTGGCGGGCCGCAGCGGACCGACGCCGAGGCTGACGCCGGGGCCAGGTCCTGGTGTCAGACTGCTGCTCGGCTCAGGCAACCGTTGCCTCCTTGGCCTTGTCGGCGTTCGGACCACTCGGGCCGCTCGGACCACTCGGGCCACTCGGGCCGCTCGGCGCGCTCGGAGACAAGAACCGGTATCCCACGCCGTGCATGGTGAAGAGCCAGGTGGGCTTGCGCGGGTCGTCTCCAATCTTCGCGCGGAGGTTCTTGATGTGGCTGTCGATTGTGCGCTCGTATCCGGCAAAAGTATAGCCGAGCACCTTCTCCACCAGCTCCATGCGCGAGTAGGCGCGGCCGGGAAATTGTGCTAAAGTATAAAGCAATTTAAATTCGCTAGCGGTGAGCTCTGCGTCGCTTCCCCGGACGAAGACCGCATGTGCGTCAGCGTCTATCACCAGGTCGCCGAAGTCGAGCTTTCGGCGGGCCTCTTCGCCCCCGACGCGCGCACGGCGCAGCAGCGCATGGACGCGCGCGACGAGCTCCCTGAGCGAGAACGGCTTGGTGAGGTAGTCGTCCGCGCCCTGCTCCAGCCCCTGGACGCGGTCTTCTACCTCGCCGCGCGCTGTGAGCATGATGATGGGGACGTCGGAGCCTGCGCGGATGACGCGGCACACCTCTTCACCCGAAACAGTAGGCAGCATGAGGTCGAGCACCACGAGGCAGAAGCCTCCCTCAGAAAAGGCCACCAGGGCCTCTTGGCCGTCGGTCGTGGCTACTACTTCGAAGCCGTCCTGCTCCAGGTAGGCGCTCACTGCCTCACGAATCGCCTTCTCGTCTTCAACAATGAGGATCTTCAGATTCTTGTCTGCCATAGGGCTCCCCCAAAGAGCGTTGGTCTTGTGCCGACCACAGATGCATGTGCTGCCATTATGGCATGGGCTGTACCATTTTGTCTTCATGCCGAGGACCTTGAGGCCAAACAGTTGACTGTCGGTTCGGCGTGAGACGCACATGAGGCCATACGGTGCCTAAGCCGCGCGAGTCGCTGGGGCGCTGATGAGGGCAGAGGGCGGTTTAAGGGCGGTTTAAGGGCGATTCAGGGGGCGATTCAGGGGTGATTCATGGGTGGTTTGCCATCGTTCGCAGGCGACTCGCGGGCAGTTCACGGCAGCAGGGCGATGCCCACGATAAGGTCGACGACGCCGTCGATGCCAAAAGACGAGCTGGAGCAGCACAGGTCGTAGTTGCTCACGCAACCCCATTTGCGCTCGGTGTACTGCTCATAAAACGTCGCACGCTTCTTGTCGGTCTTCTTGATGCGCGCGGCGGCGGCATGGCGGTCAAGCCCGTTGCGCGCCATGACTCTTTGCACGCGCGCCTCTCCTTCGGCATAGATGAAAATGTTGAGCGTGCCGGGGCAGTCGGCGAGAAAGTAGTCGGCGCAGTGGCCGACAATGACGCATGGTCCTTCTGAAGCGATCTGCTTGATCGCCTGTGCCTGTGCGAGAAACATGCGGTCGCAAAGTGGCAGCGAGTGCTGGTCGCTTCCCTCCCCGCCGCGCGACAAGAGCAGCGTGGACACCTTGCCCATGAGGCCTTCTCCACCCGAGCTCGCGAGGTCCTCGTCCATGTCGCCTGCGAGCGCCATGCGGCGGATGAGCTCCTTGTCATAGTAGGCGAAGCCAAGATGCTCGGCGACTCTTGCGCCAATCTCGCGACCGCCTGAGCCATACTGGCGACTGATGGTGATAATGCTCTTCGTCATACGCGTGTCCCGTTTTCGGTCGGTGCCTGACCGTGCGCTTCACCTTCTCTGCCACACGGCCTGCCGTCAAATTTGGCGCTTCTTGCCACGTACTGTACCATAGTGGCGCGAACAGTAAGGAGTATCGTTGCAAAGTGGATTAACTAGACGTCAGTTTGTTGCCGCAGCTCTCGGAGCAGGGACGGTGCTCGCGGCAGGGGTTGCCCTGAGCGGCTGTGCCCCCGCCGATGCCGTCGAGGCGCTGGTTGCCACCGTGAAAAGCGGGGCGCCTGACGCGCGCGTCTCCATGTTGCTCCAAGTCCCTGACGAGGCCCTCGTGTTGGGCAGCGAGTTCGACGAGGCCCCCGACACCGACTATTTCGTCGAGCAGGCCTCCTATGAGCTGCCGGTCGGCAGCCTCCTGTATCAAGACAGCGACCGTTTTGCCACCGTGCTCATGCCGGGTGCGACCAGCGACGTGCTTATCGCGCTTGCGACGCTCGACCTCGACTCAGGCGTTGTGGCCACCGTCATGGAGCGGGCGGTAGAGGACGCGTCGCGCTACTGCATCTACGACGCCCGTGCGAACGACCAAGTGATCATTTGGGTGGAGAGCGAGATGACGCAGGGGAAGTGGAAGGTCTACGGCGCGCGCTTTGAGGGCGGCGTGCGCGGCGAGCCGTTCCTGCTTGACTCCGGAGGCGCAGGCTATGAGGCGCCGCAGCTGTGCGTGCATGGCCCGCGCGTCTATTGGACGGTCATGCCCGACCCCCTCGGCGCCGCGTCTGCTGAGGACTCGCTTCTCAAGACGGCCTCCTTCGTGAGCCTCGCGGCGGGCGCAGGCGCAGGTGCAGGCGCAGGCGGCGTCGCTCGCGACGGGCAAGACCTCGTGCGCACCCTCTATGTGTCGCACGGGCGCATGACCACCTGCCCGCAGGCTGCCGACGGAATCATCACCATAGTCCCCCGTGTGAACACTGATGCGGTGCGCTACCAAATGACGGCCTTGCATGCCGACACAGGGCAAGTCGCCGATGTTGCCCTACTGCCCAGCGGCCTGCGGTTGAGCGACTGCGTGCACCTTGCTGGCGCGTTCAGCTTCTGCATCGAGGCGAACTATGACTACGCGGGCGGGCTGCGCTATTTTGGCACATATCAGCAGCTGCAAGACGGCAACGTGTTCTATGCCAACAAAGTGCCCTCGTCGCCCCCTGTCTCGTCAGGCGGGTGCCTCATGATCAAGTCGACGAAAAACGTCGTGGGGTTCGACATGGCGCGCCGGCGGTTTTTCATCCTCGACAAGCTCGACGACTCTGCCGACTATGGCGACGTGCTAGCAGGGTCAGGGCTCAGGCAGCGCCTAGTCGTCTACACAACTGTCACCAGCCGCACCAGCGCCGAAAGCTCCGTGCGCGTGCGCGTCTTTCGTCCTGCCTGAGCGAGCCTAGTCGTCCTCGACGTCAAACTGGCTGTTGTAGAGACTCGCGTAGAACCCTCCGTCGGCAAGAAGGCCGGCGTGCGTGCCTTGCTCGACGATGTCGCCTTTGTCCATCACGAGGATAAGGTCGGCGTTTCTGATCGTCGAGAGGCGGTGCGCTATGATGAAGCTCGTGCGGTTGGCCATGAGGTTGTCCATGGCCTTTTGGATAAGCAGCTCGGTGCGGGTGTCTACCGAGGACGTAGCCTCGTCGAGTATGAGTATCCGCGGGTCGAGCAGCACGGCGCGCGCGATGGTGATGAGCTGTTTTTGTCCCTGTGATATATTGCTCGCCTCTTCGTTGATTACTAGGTTGTAGCTGTCGGGAAGCGCAGAGATGAAGTGGTCGGCCTGAGCGACACGCGCGGCTGCGCGCACCTCCTCATCGGTGGCGTCAAGGCGTCCGTAGCGGATGTTGTCGGCTATCGAGGCGCTATAGAGCCAGGTGTCTTGCAAGACCATGCCAAACTGCGACCGCAGGTCGTCGCGCCTGAAGGAGCGGATGTCATGCCCGCCGACGAGGATGGCGCCCTCGTCCACGTCGTAGAAGCGCATGAGCAGCTTCACGATGGTCGTCTTGCCAGCACCCGTGGGACCGACGATGGCGATCTTTTGCCCCGGGAGCACCTCGGCGGAGAAGTCGTTGATGACCGTCTCCTCGGGCGTGTACCCGAAGTGCACGCTCTTGAAGCTCACGCTGCTTGCCAGTCCCGCGACCTCGACGGCCTGCTCGTCGCCTGCCTCGGCGCCCTCCTCCTCCTCGTCAAGGAACGTGAAGACGCGCTCGGCGGCCGCCATGGTCTGCTGGAGGATGTTTGAGATCTGCGCGACCTGCGTGATAGGCTGCTGAAAGCTGCGCATGTACTGGATAAAGGCCTGGATGTCGCCTATGCTCACCTGGCCGTTCATGGCGAAGTAGCCTCCGGCGGCACAGGCTGCCACATAGCTGATATTCCCAATAAAGCCCATCATCGGCATCATGAGGCCAGAGAGGAAGTTCGCCTTCCAAGCCGAGGCATACAGCGTGTCGTTGCTGGCCTCGAAGCTCTTGATCGCGTCTTTCTCTCCATTGAAGGCCTGCACGATGACGTGGGCGCCGTAGTTCTCCTCGACCAGGCCGTTGACGGTGCCCAGGTACTCCTGCTGGCTGACGAAGTGCTTCTGCGACTTTGCGACGATGACGCCGATGATCCCAAACGAGAGGGGGAGCGTGAGGATGGCGATAAGCGTCATGACCCAGTTGATCGACAGCATCATGACAAGGATGCCAATGATGGTGGTGACGCTCGTGATGACCTGCGTGAGCGACTGGCTCAGGCTCTGGTTGATGGCGTCGACGTCGTTGGTGATGCGGCTCATGACGTCGCCGGTCGCTACCTTGTCGTAGTACGAGAACGGCAGGCGCATGATCTTGTGGTCGATGTCGCGTCGCAGGCGAAAGCTGATGGTGTTGGACACGTTGACCATGACGAGGCCTTGGATGAGCTGAAACGCCGAGCTGACCAAGTACAGCCCGACGAGGAAGAGCATGGTGGAGGCGATGGCGTCAAAGTCTGGCCCGCTGCCGCTGCCGGAGATCTGACGCATGATGCCCTCGAACAGCTCAGTGGTGGCGGTGCCGAGGATCTTGGGGCCGATAATGGCGAACACCGTCGAGGCAATGGCGAACACGATGACGACGGCGATGGCGAACTTGAAGGCGCCTAGGTAGCCGAGCAGCTTGAGGAGCGCGCCTTTGAAGTCTTGTGGGCGCTCGCCGGGCATCATGCCCGCCATCGGGCCGCCGCCCGGGCCGCGGCGTCGGCGTCCTTCGCGCGTGACGCGCTGCTTGTCGTGCTGTGCGGACTCAGGCGCGCCCATCAGGCAAGCTCCTCCTCACTGAGCTGAGAGGATGCGATCTCTTGGTATGTCGGGCAGCTCGCAAGCAGCTCGCGGTGAGTGCCGCGGCCGACGATGCGACCTTCGTCGAGCACGTATATGGTGTCAGCGTCCATGATCGTGCTCACGCGTTGCGCGACAATAACGAGGGTGCTGTGCTGGGCGCGCTTTGCCAGTGCCCGCCGCAGCGCCGCGTCCGTGGCAAAGTCAAGCGCCGAGAAGCTGTCGTCGAACAGCAAGATGTCGGGGTCGGTCGCCAAGGCCCGTGCGATCGAGATGCGCTGGCGTTGCCCGCCGCTCACGTTGCTGCCGCCCTGGGCGACCTCCGTCTCGAAGCCGTCGTCCTTCTCCTGAATAAAACCGAGCGCCTGTGCGACGTCGGCAACATCCTCGACCTCGCGAGCGGTCATGTCTGGCCGGCCGTACGAGATGTTCTCGGCGATAGTGCCCGACATGAGCACGCTTTTTTGCGGGACGTAGCCGATGTGCGAGCGCAGCTCGTGCCGCGTCATGTCGCGCACGTCGGTGCCGCCCACGAGCACTGATCCGTTGGTGACGTCGTAGAAGCGGGCAATGAGGTTGAGGATCGTCGACTTGCCCGAGCCTGTCGAGCCGATCAAGGCGGTTGTGGAACGAGGCTCGATGACAAGCGAGATGTCGCTCACCGCGTCTGACTCTGCGCCCTCGAAGCGAAAGTCAACGTCGCAGAACTCCACGCGCCCGCGCTTGGACTCGTCCATGGCAACGGGTTGCTCGGGGTCGTTTATCACGGGCTTCGTCTTCAGCACCTCGACGATGC
Source organism: Coriobacteriales bacterium (assembly GCA_031279835.1). Taxonomy (GTDB): domain Bacteria; phylum Actinomycetota; class Coriobacteriia; order Coriobacteriales; family UBA8131; genus JAITHV01. The sequence continues at coordinate 9,606 of JAITHV010000096.1, read as the reverse complement.
GTCCGGCAGAGACGCTTGCGCGCGGCGCGAAGATAAAGATCATCGCGATGAACATGAAGCTCATGACCACCTGCATCGCATACTGCATGTAGGCCATCATGTCGCCAACTTGCATGGTCGAGGCGGCTACCTGCTGGGCGCCGACCCATACGATGACGACGCTCAGCCCGTTCATGAGCAGCATGAGCAACGGCATCATGAGCAGCAAGACCCGCTGGATGAAGAGGTTGGTGGCGGTCACGTCAAGGTTTGCCGCGCCAAAGCGGTCGCGCTCGAAGCCGCTGCGCCCGAAGGCACGGATGACCATAAGGCCGTTGAGCGCTTCGCGCGCCACCAGGTTGAGGCGGTCGATGAGCATCTGGATGCGCTTGAACTTGGGCATGACGACGGCGACGGTGACGCCCATGACCCCGATGAGCAACAGCACGGCCACGCCGATGATCCAACTCATCGAGACCGACTTGTTGACGGCCATGAGCGTTGCGCCGACGGCCATGACCGGCGCATAGCACACGAAGCGGATGCCCATTGTGAGCAGCAGCTGGACCTGCGATATGTCGTTGGTCGAGCGGGTGATGAGAGAGGCGGTCGAGAAGCGGTCGAACTCGGTGTGCGAGAAGCTCGAGACCTTGGCAAAGAGGTCGCGTCGCACGTCGCGCGCCACCCCGGCGCCGATGCGCGCAGAAAAGAAGCCCACCAAGATAGTGGCCGCCCCGCTCGCCAGGGTGATGAGCAGCATGAGCGCGCCGATGCGCAGGATGTAGGATATCTCGAAGTCAGACATGTCGATGCCCAGCTCGCGGTACAGCGCCGCAGTGAGCACGGTTGCGCTCTGGTCGCGCATCATCTCGTCGGTGGCGAGCGCCTTGACGCGCGCCTCGTCAATGAGCGAGGCGGGGAGAAGGTTGATGATCGGCTGGAGCTCGTAGACCGCCGCCATGTCGAGGCTCGCGAGGTCTGCCAGGCCGGCCGCGGCGGCAGGATCCCCTTCAGTGCTCTCGGCTGGGCTGACGTCAGTGCCTCCTGCGTCGCCAAAAGAAGCGTCGAGCGCTAGTGGATTGGTCTCGAGTTGCTGGGCGAGCACTGCCTGCGCCAGCTCGTCGGTGCCCATGCCGGGCGGCGTGGGTATGGCGCCTTGCTCGATTTGCCGCGTTATCTCCTCGAGGATCAGGGCCTTTGCCTGACCCTCGAGGAGAGGCGTCAGGGTGCCGTCTTCTTGCATCTGCCTGACAGCGTTGAACGTGTTCATCATCGTCCAGGTGACAGTCCCAAAAATGGCGTCGAGACGGGCGAGGTCGTCAGGGCTGGTGTCGGGGTCGAGGAGGTAGATCTTCAACCCGGCGTCAGGATAGCGCTCAGCGTACGGCACGCCTGTGGGGTCTGGCTCGGACTTGAGGACGAGCTGGTACTTCTCCTCCACGAGTTTCTTGTCTTCGGGCGACATGAACGACTTGAGCAGGGTGAGGCCTTGTGACGAGACCGAGCGCGGGGCTCCGTCCTCGATGCCGCCTTGCTGGATGCCGACGTTCACTATGTCGCTCATGAGGTTGGGGAGGTTGAGGTCGCAGATCGCTTGGCCGAACAGCAGGACAACAGCCAGCAACAAGCTCGCGATGTAGGGCTTCAGATAGTGTCTGAGCTTCAGCACAGCGGTAGAAATCTCCTCGTCGGCCGCACAAATGCCGGTGGCAACGTGCCGAGCGGCATGATCTGTGCTCCCGTGTTGCCCGTGCGTCTTGTGGCAGGTAAAAAAGCCACAACGAGTAAAAAAGATACTCTTCCATCAGGTAAAAGACAAGTTACAGTTCATCATCATGGGTGCGGGGCAAGGCGGGCGTGACAAGGCGGGTGTGACAAGGCGCGGGGCACGCGGAAGCCGGTCGCGCCCCCCCTCGTGCGCGTTATGCGCACAACGTCGAGAGCACCTCGCCAATGGGGCGGTGGATGACAAGGCAGGCTTGCTGGTCTCGCTCGGTCGTGCCTATGTTGATGACCACGAGGCGCTTGCCTTTGAACAGCCCGACCAGGCCGGCCGCCGGGTACACGACGAGCGAGGTGCCCCCTACTATGAGCGTGTCGGCGTGGCCAACTGCGTCGCAGGCAGCTTGGAGGACCTGCGGGTCGAGCTGTTCGCCGTACAGCACGACGTCGGGCTTAACGATGCCCCCGCATGAGGCGCAACGGCAGATCTCCGAGCGCGCGCCCATGCCTGCGCCCATGCCTGCGTCCGTGCCTGCGTCCGTGCCGGTGGAGTCGTCCTTGAGGCCGTGGCAGTGCGCCTTGTCGAGAAAGTACGCGAGGTCGTAGCGGGCGCCGCATTGGACGCAGACGTTTCGGTGAACGCTGCCGTGGAGCTCGTGAACGGCCTTGGATCCGGCAAGCTGGTGAAGCCCGTCCACGTTTTGTGTGACGACGGCGGCAAGCCTCCCCGAGGCCTCGAGCTGGGCGAGCGCGTAGTGCGCGGGATTGGGTTTGGCTTCGGGATGCAGGAGGCAGGCGCGGTAATAGCGGTAGAACAGCTCAGTCTCACGCTCGAAGGCGGCGCGCGAGACCAGGTACTCAGGGGAGTGGCCGTATTCGGCACGGGCGCTATACAGCCCCGACTCGGAGCGAAAGTCAGGGATGCCGCTCTCGGTCGAGACGCCTGCCCCGCCAAAAAAGACAATGCGCCGTGACGCGGCGACTATCTTTCGCAGCTCATCGTCCTGCTCGCTTAGACGGGCGCGCTCGTGGGCGGTTGCCTTCGGCAGGTCGCTCATCGGTTCCTCCTTTTCTGCGCCGTGCACCTGCTCGTAGGATACCACGCGATAGTAAGGGTCATAGGGATAATAGAGGTTATAGGTGACGAATGATACCTAAAAAGGGATTCCTTTTTGCCCCGAGCTGTTGTAGACTGTCATGTAGCCGTTGCTGCATGACGGCTCGTTGTATGTTTTGGGCAAAAGCACTGTCTGTTTTAGCACTTAAAACAGACATTCGCACAGACAGTTTATTCGCAGAAAACTCACGCCTGCTGTCTCGCGGAACGTCCATAGGACCGTTCGCCTGGTCCAAGGACTGTCTGGTAGGCTGACATTGGAGCATGTGTGCCAAAAGGCAATACCCATACGCCAGGGCTCATCGGCATTTCTGCTGCCGTAGTGCTCGCTACAACTCTTGCATTCGCTTCGCTGCCGCAGGCCTTCGCCGAGTTCTCAGCGCCGTCTGACTCGGCACGAGTCTTGGGAGTCGGCCGCATTCAGGCGCACGCGCCTGCTGCGGCCGTCTCAAGCACGCTGAGCCGGTTTTCTCCCGATGTCGTCGCAGGCGTCGAGCCCGAGAAGATGGAACAGCTCGCCACGCCTCTCGTCCGCGAGCCTGCCCCTTCGCTCACTGAGGCTTCTGCCCCCACAAGCCCAGACCCGTCGGCTGAGTCGCCCCGCATCACGCCGGAGCTGGTCGTGACGGAGCCTGGCAAGCCTGCCGAGAGCACGACAGGTGCCTGGCAGGCGTGCAGGGCAACGGCCTATGGCCCGACGAACGCTGGCAGGTGGACCGCGAGCGGAACCGAGCTGACGCACGACAGCTGTGGCGTGGCTATTGACCGCTCGATGGCTCACCTTCTCGGTCGCACTATCGAGATCGACTACAACGGCACGGTCATGACGGCGGTTGTCAACGACACGAGCAACTCGCTTGCCTATGGCCGGCTCCTTGACTTGCAGCCGGGGCTGTGGCACGCGCTTGGCTTCTCTGACGAGTACCAATGGGGCGTGCGCACCGTTCAGTGGCGCCTGGTAGGATGACAGGCTGTCAGCGTCCATGCAAGCCAAAACACCTGCCACACCAACTCTGTGTCCCTGCTGGCCATGCGCTCCCGCATGTGCCCTGGCCTGAACCGGTATCGAGGTTGCCCACATGAGCCATGATCACCTGCAGCCTGTCGAGCCCCCTGTGCCCGGCACGCTCTCGTTCATACGATCCGAGCACCGCGAGAACTCTGTCTGTGTTGTCATGCGGATAAACACTACGCAGCAAGCGGTGACCCCTGAGCTGGCCGAGGCCCTCCTGCTCGAGCGCCCCTTGCTGGTCGAGCATGCCTGCCACAGCGGCGGCGTCGAGCGGTTCGGCGAGCGCATCGTCGGCGCGTTGATACCCCATGCGGTCGAGCATGTGGCAATAGACCTTCTCGTGGAGCGCTTTGCGGGCACGGGGCCTGTTTCGGGGGCGACGCGCTGGCTCGACCGCTCGCTGGTGCTCGCGGAAGTGTGTGTGTCCTGCGACACTGACACCCGCGTCGACGCCTTGGCAACAGAGTCATACGGCACCGCTCCCCTGGACGACTCCGGCACCGGCTCCGGCACCGGCACCGGCCTGCGCTGGGTCTCTCGGCCACGTCCGCCTGCGGTGAAGAAGAAGGCCAAGCCTAAAGCGGGCGGCGCTCCGAGCCCCAAGGTCGTCGAGCAGGCGCTCATAGACGCCATACACCTGTTAAACCGCCTGACTGCGAAGCTCGCAGCTGACAGGACGAACAAATAGCGGTATCGTACTTTGGTATCATCCTGCGCGGCCAGTGCCCGTTTGCCCTCGCAGGGCAGGGCACCGTGCCTCTCGGCCGCCCCTTTGACCTAATGTGCCGCCCCTTGGGCAGTGCCGACCGTATTGCCAGCTGAAGCGTAGAAGAGGACGCACGATGACAGTTCCGGGCCTCATACAGTTCGACGAGTGGCAAGACACCTATGCTCTCCGCGTCGAGACGATGCGCTCGAGCGCCGTCCGCGACCTCTTTGCCGCCGCGTCCCGCTCGGACATCATCTCGCTTTCTGGCGGGATGCCCGACATCACGGGGCTTCCGTTGCGCGAGGTGGGCGAGGTCATCGCCCGTGCCGTGCTCGAAGAAGGCGTCGCAGGCCTCCAGTACGGCGACACCACCGGCCGCCTCAAGACCAAGCAGGTAGTATGCGACCTCATGCGTGACTTTCATGTGGCGACTAGCCCTGAAGACGTCCTGGTCACCACGGGCGCGCAACAGGCGCTCGACCTTATCGGCAAGACCTTCTTGAACCAAGGCGACGTGGTGATCACTGAGGGACCGACGTACCTTGGCGCCCTCCAGGCCTTCTCCGCCTACCAGCCTGACATCCACACGGTGCCCTTTGACGACGAGGGCATCCGCACCGACTTGCTGGAGGAGGAGCTTGAGCGCCTTGGGCGGGGAGGCGCGAAGTTCATCTACACCATACCCAACTTTCAAAACCCGGGCGGCGTGACGATGAGCCTTGCGCGCCGCGCGCGGCTGCTCGAGCTCGCGCGTCGCTTCGACGTGCTCGTTGTCGAGGACGACCCGTACGGCCGGCTGCGCTTCGAGGGCGAGCCGCTGCCCTGCCTGCGCTCGCTAGACGACGAGGTGGTCTACCTCGGCACTGTCTCGAAGGTGTTCGCGCCTGGCCTGCGCACCGGCTGGGTCATTGCGCCGCACCCCATTCTCAGCAAGCTCAAGCTGGTCAAGCAGGGCACCGACTTGTGCGGCTCGGCGCTCAACCAGGTCATCGTGGAGCGCTATTTCAACGAGACGGACTGGCGCACGACGCTCACAGGCGCTTGTGAGCGCTATCGCCGTCGCCGTGACGCGATGCTTGAGGCGCTTGCGGAGTTTTTTCCGCCGGAGGCGCGCTGGACGCGGCCCGAGGGCGGCTTGTTCGTGTGGGTGACCTTGCCCGAGTATATCGACACGCCGCAAATGCTCTCGGTCGCGTTAGAAAACGGCGTGACCTTCGTGCCGGGCGACGGGTGCTACCCTGCCGGCAGCGGGAAGGGGCGCAACTCTATGCGCATCGCGTTTTGTTATGAGGAGCCCGACAAGATCCGCGAGGCGGTGCGTCGGCTCTCGCTTGTCATTGAGGAGCGCATGGAGCTGTGCCGGGCGTTCATCGCCGCCGGCCAGCTGCGTTGACGAAGCGCCGGCGCTGCCGGCAACGGGAATGGCCTGCGCACCAGGCGGGCGGCAAGGAGAAAGGACGAGGCATGGCTCGTGTGGCACGCAAGATCGCGGTACTGATGGGCGGCAGCTCCTTCGAGCGGGAGTTTTCGCTCGAGAGCGGGCGTTATGTGACGCGCACGCTCGAGGAGGCGGGGCACACCGTCTTGCCGCTCGACACCACCGCGTCACTGGTCGAGACCCTGCGCTCGCAGCGCCCCGAGGTCGTCTACATAGCCCTGCATGGCAAGAACGGCGAGGACGGCACCATTCAGTCGCTGCTCGAGCTGCTCGACATCCCCTTTATTGGCTCTTCCTGCGATGTGTGTAGGCAAGCGTGGGACAAGTCCACGTTCGGTCACATACTTTCCCGCTATCGCATCGGTGCCTCGGGTGAGGGCAACGGCACGACGGCGGCAGGCGGAGGCGTTTCAGGCCCCGCCAGCTGGCCGGCGCACCTCTCGCTCGCAGCGGTCGCAGTCAAGGAGATGGGCGCAGCAAACGCGCTCGACCTCGTGCCGGCGCGCATACCTGCCGGCTACCCGGTGGCAGTCAAGCCGGCGCGCGGCGGCTCGGCCATGGGCATCTCAAAGGTAGTGGGGCCTGACGGCCTCGCCCCCGCCCTGCTCGACGCGCTCTCGTTTGACACCGAGGCGCTGGTAGAGCAGTGGATAGACGGCGTGGAGGTCGCCGCCTGCGTGGTGGGCTGCGGCGACGACGCGCGGGTTTTGCCTCCGGTTGAGATTTGCCCTAAGCAGGGCTTCTTTGACACTGCGCACCGCCTTGACGCTGACCTGGTGGACTACTACAGCCCGGTGCGCGCCGACTCGCTTGCGGCAGACCCCGAGAGCGCAGCGTCTGCGCGCGCGCTTATCGAGGCGGCGGCGCTCGAGGTGCACCGCGCGCATGGGTGCCGTGACTTGAGCCGCGTGGACCTCGTCTGGGACGGCGTGCGTCCGTATGTGCTTGAGGTGAACGTCTCGCCGGGCATGACCGAGCGCTCGCTGTTCCCAATAGCATGCCGCGCGGCGGGCATCCCGTTTGGCGACCTGCTCGAAGAGCTGATTGAGATAGCGCTGGCCCGCTAGGCGCCTTCTGCAGTCACCCCGCGCTCGAAGCGGGGCGACAGGTGTGTCATCGCGAGCTGCGCGAAATCTATACGACTGTCACCCATTGACTTAGATCAAGCGCGGGCGTATATTTTCTCATTGTTCGATGGGATGCGAGCAAAAGAGAACGCCTTGGAAAGCGGTCTCATGCGATGTCTCGGAAAGCCCTTGACTGCTTTCCAAGCCCTCTTTACCCGCACAAGCCAGACGCGCCTGGCCAGATGGCCTGCGTCTCAAAGAGGGAAGGATGGGAGCAATGGACAACAACAAGATCTCAAGACGGAGCTTCATAAAGGGCGCGGCAGCAGTCGGGGCGGTAGGCGCCGCAGGTGCCGCGCTCGGCGCCTGCACGCCAACAGGATCGGCGGCGGACAACATCAAATGGGATCTCGAAGGCGACGTGGTAGTGCTTGGAACCGGCGCAGGCGGGCTGTGCTCTTCCATTGCGGCGGCGCGCAAAGGCGCCAAGGTGCTCCTGCTCGAGAAGTCCAACGAGGACGACCAAGGCGGCAACACGCGCGTGTCGGGCAACATGTGGACGACGGCTACCGACCCCGCCGAGGGCCTGAAGTACTACATTGCCGCGAGCGAGCGCGTCACCGACAACGAGTACCTCAAGGCGCTCGTCGAGGCAGGTCCCGCGCTCAACACCGAGTTTCTCGACAAGTTGCCTGACTTTAACCGCCTTGAGCTTGCGCAGTTCTCTCCTGAGTTTGAGGCGTTGCCCGGCAAAGGCGTCATCCAGGCCTGGCAAAACGGCGCAACGGTCAACGGGCAGCTCTGGAACGCCTTGCGGGCCGCCGCCGACCTAGAGGCGAACATCGAAGGCCACTTCGAGACCCCCGGCAAGCGCCTTATCACCAACGAGGCCGGCGAGGTCATCGGCGTTGTGGCAGAGCAGGGCGGCAAGGAGATCAACGTCAAGGCGCGCAAGGGCGTCGTCTTGGCCTGTGGCGGCTACGAGTTCAACGAGTACCTTCTCCAGAACTCGTATCCTGGCTGGCCGCCCTACAGCCGCGGCACGCCGTACAACACGGGCGACGGCATCCTCATGGCCCAGAAGGCAGGCGCGGGGCTGTGGCACATGAACGCCTCTGACTCCGGCGTGGGCGCCATTCTCGCCCCCGGGCTGAACTTCGGCCACGGCGCCTATGACTCCGACAAGGTGCCGGTGAACATCGGCTTTTCAGTCGGACGCGCCAGCGCCATGTTCAAGAACCTTCTCCAGCTCGACAAGTACGGCAAGCGCTTTATGCCTGAGGACCGGGACGACTCGCACGGCTACGGCCGGCGCGAGTACCTCTTCTTCTACGACGGCGTCAAGTGCGAGTGGCCGAACCTGCCGTTTTGGACCGTCATCGACAAAGCAGGCGCCACTACGGCCATCGGCATGGGCGCCGTCAATGGCCCCGACGGATCGCCGCTCATGACCTTCACCTGGTTCACGGCGCGCAGCGGGTACACATGGAGCGCAGACAACGAGGCAGAGGTGGCGCGCGGCTGGATCATCAAGGCCGACACCATTGAGGACCTTGCCGCGCAAATGACCGCGAAGCAGGCAAACGAGCGCCAAAACATCGGTCGTGCAGGCGTCGTTGTCGACCCGGCGGTGTTGCGCAAGACCATCGAGGACTACAACGGCTACTGCGCCGCAGGCAACGACCCTGACTTTGGGCGCAGCCCCGAGACCATGGTGGCGCTCGAGCCGCCCTTCTACGCGGTGCAGACATATCCGAACCAGTACAACACGCAGGGCGGCCCCAAGCGCAACGCGAAGGCCCAGACCCTCGATGCCTTCGACAAGCCCATCCCGCGCTTGTACAACGCGGGAGAATGCGGCGCCGGCTACGGCTGGGTGTACAACGGCGGCTGGAACAACGCCGAGGCCATGATCACCGGCCTTTGGGCTGGCGAGGGCGCGGCGGCCTTAGAAAGCTGGGACGCATAAGGCAAGCAGGAGACGGGTCGTCAATGGGAGGTTGGTGCGCATGAGACTGTCGAGGAAGTCGATGATACTGACGGTGTTCGCGTTATTGTTCGCAGTGCTTGTCGTGGCAGCCTGTGCCCCGCGCGAGTCGCCTCCTGAGGGAGCAGTCGATGACGTTCCCATAGTGCAGGCAACCTGGGGCATCGAGTCAGACTGTCAGATGTGCCATGAGGCAGAGGTGGCGTCGGGGACCAACCCAGCCTGCGCCTACTCGGTCCATGTTCCCGAAGGGGTATCATGCACCACCTGTCATACTGACGACAACGGGAGGCTGCAACAGGCACACAGCAACTACACTACTGCCGCTGACCCGGTGAGGCTCAAGCAGACGAAGGTTGCTCAGAGCAGCTGCCTCACTCCTGAATGCCATGACACTGCGGAGCTCCAGGCAGTCACAGCCTCGTCCGTCGTGCTCACAGACAGCAAAGGCAAGACCGTGAACCCGCATGAGCTTCCTGAGAAAGGGACGCATGCCACCGACTTGAGCTGTGCGAGCTGCCATAAGATGCACAGCGCTGACGACCTTGCAGTCACGGCGGCCATGACATGCGTCA
>JAITHV010000053.1 GCA_031279835.1 Coriobacteriales bacterium | reverse complement strand
GCCGCGCACCGCGACGCCGCACAGGAGCAGCCCTGCGTACAAAACGAGCGGGCGCAAGCCGACGTCGCCTGCCCAAAGACGCTCGAGCTGCATGGCCAGAAAGCCTATCATGGCAATGTTGACGAGCAGAGCGAGCCATTGGAGAAACACGCTGAGCGCCACGAAGCGCATCGAGCGCGGCGCAAGCGAAAAAAGCCTCGTGTCAAGCATCATTGCGACGGCCTGCTGTCTTCTTGCGCTGAGGGTGCGGGATGGGTCGGGGACGAATGCGTCGCCACGGGCCCAGACGGCTTTGCTTTGAGCGTCTTGACTTTGAGAAAGAGGTACAGGGCGTGGACCACCCAGACGACCAGCACCACAGTAAAGGGTATGGCGTTGCCCCAGGTGAAGAAGACCGAGACGCCCAACAGCACCGTCACTGAGACGAACACCGAGAGCTTTGTCCGTATGGTCATGCCTTGTCCGCGCAAGTAGGTCTCTAGGTAGCGCCGGTAGAGCGCTGTCGAGGCAAACCAGTCATGGAGGCGCCTCGAGCTGCGCGCGAGGCAAAACACGGCAAGAAGGTAAAAGGGCGTGGTGGGCAGGAGGGGCACGACGACGCCAACGGTTCCCAGCGCGAGCGCAAGCACGCCCAGGAACAAAAACCCGACACGCGCCGCCTTGCTCGACAAGCGGCGCGCGGCAGAGGCGCTTGTCTCGGGGGACGGCGTGCCATGGCCGTCCGTCCTAGTGTCGCGGGGCATCCGTGCTCCCTTCATAAGTTTACCATTGCTAACTTACACCATGCTACCACAAGTCTCGGCATACGTCATTGTCCCATACCCAGGGTATGTCCGTGTGCTTGCTCCTGGCGTCACTGCGGTATTTATGGATACGCCCGGATGCGTGTAGAGCGTTGACGTGGCGCGATGGTTCCGGTAATATCCTTCTGCTGCGTTCACGGCACCGCTCCCGTGTGCGCAAGCCTGCAACTTGAAAAGCTCAGAGTCTGTACGAAAACCCGGGGGTGTGCCCGAGTGGCTAAAGGGGACGGGCTGTAAACCCGTTGGCTATGCCTACCGTGGTTCGAATCCACGCGCCCCCACCATCTGCCTGCTCTCCTGCCGTCCTTGACGGCGGTCGGCATGCAGTACCGTGCCTTTGTCTATTTGGCAACGGCATGTTCACCAGATGCCCACATAGCTCAGTCGGTAGAGCACTTCCTTGGTAAGGAAGAGGCCACCGGTTCAAGTCCGGTTGTGGGCTCCAGCAACCATCCAATCGCCTCAGATGCCCGCGTGTCGTCATGACGCGCCCGCATGCGACTTTTGGCCATGGCGGTGTAGCTCAGTTGGTCAGAGCACACGGTTCATACCCGTGGCGTCATTGGTTCAAATCCAATCACCGCTACCAGCAACAACGCGCGCGAAAGCGCGCTGCAATACCCCGTGTCACCAAAGAACCACCGTACCTTTAACGCAACACCCGAGAGCAGTGCCCACAGGGCAGCGACATCCTTTAAGGAGGAATACACAATGGCAAAGGCAAAGTTCGAGCGCACCAAGCCGCACGTCAACATCGGAACCATCGGTCACGTAGACCACGGTAAGACGACCCTGACGGCTGCTATCTCAAAGACCCTTGCGGAGAAGGGACTTGCAGACTTCACCGCGTTTGAAGACATCGACAAGGCCCCTGAAGAGCGCGAGCGCGGCATCACGATCTCCATCGCTCACATCGAGTATGAGTCCGAGAAGCGTCACTACGCGCACGTTGACTGCCCCGGTCACGCCGACTACGTGAAGAACATGATCACGGGCGCTGCTCAGATGGACGGCGCCATTCTCGTCATCGCTGCCACCGACGGTCCCATGGCCCAGACGCGCGAGCACATCCTGCTTGCCCGCCAGGTTGGCGTCCCCTACATCGTGGTGTTCCTCAACAAGTGCGACGCTGTGGACGACGAGGAGCTGCTCGAGTTGGTCGAGATGGAGGTTCGCGAGCTTCTCTCCAGCTACGAGTTCCCGGGCGACGACACTCCTGTCATCCGTGGGTCGGCCCTTAAGGCGCTTGAAGGCGACGCAGACGCACAAAAGGCGATCTGGGAGCTCATTGACGCAGTTGACGACTTTATCCCCACGCCTGAGCGCGACAACGACAAGCCGTTCCTCATGGCCGTCGAGGACGTGTTCACCATCACTGGCCGCGGCACCGTGGCCACCGGTCGTATCGAGCGCGGAACCATCCACATCAACGACGACGTTGAGATCGTCGGCATCAAGGAGACCTCAAAGACCGTCTGCACCGGTGTGGAGATGTTCCGTAAAATCCTTGACCAGGGCGAGGCGGGCGACAACGTGGGCATCCTGCTCCGTGGCGTAAAGCGCGAGGAGATCATTCGCGGTCAGGTTCTTTGCAAGCCTGGCAGCGTGACCCCGCACACCGATTTCGATTCTCAGGTGTACATCCTCACGAAGGAAGAAGGCGGTCGTCACACCCCGTTCTTCGATGGCTACCGTCCGCAGTTCTACTTCCGTACCACTGACGTGACGGGCGTCGCGCACCTGCCCGAGGGCACCGAGATGATCATGCCTGGCGACAACACCCCCATCCGCGGCGAGCTTATCGCTCCCATTGCGATGGAAGAGGGCCTGCGGTTCGCTATCCGCGAGGGTGGCCGCACCGTCGGCTCAGGTCGTGTGACCAAGATCATCAAGTAAGCAGCTTGAAAAAACGAGGGGTCGTCTAAGAAGGGTGGCACTTCCGCTCACACGAGAGTGCCTCAGGACTGCAACTTGCTCGCACAGGTCACGATCCTCAGCGAGTCAGCAGCCCGCTCTTCACAGGCGGCCCCCTGTACTGTTATTATAGGAGGATCCATGCGAACGTTGGTTACCTTGGCGTGTACGGAATGCAAGCGCCGCAACTACACGACCAAAAAGAACAAGCAAAGCAACCCTGAGCGCATCGAGTACAAGAAATACTGCAAGTGGTGCAAGACCCACACTCCCCACAGGGAGACAAGGTAATCCGTCGCGCAGTCCGATGCACAGGCCAGTAGCTCCAATGGTAGAGCGGCGGTCTCCAAAACCGCATGTTGGGGGTTCGAGTCCCTCCTGGCCTGCCAGACCTACAGAATGACGAGACAACAGATGGCAAACAACACCAAGACATCAGGGAGCGCCGAGGCCTCGGACATCAAGGTCAGGGCGAAGCGCGACTCTTCCTCTGCGACCCCTGCTGCCACGAAGGCTGCAAAGCAGTCGGGCAAAGACACTAAAAAGGATGTCAAAAAGGAGTCAAAGAAGGCCAAGAAGCCCAATGTCTTCAAGCGCATCGCCACGTATGTGCATAACGTGCGCCTTGAGGTCAAGCGAACGACCTGGCCGACGCGCAGTGAAGTCGGGAACATGACCATCATCGTTATTATCGCGCTGCTGTTCTTCGGGGTTATCATATTTGCCCTTGATTGGATAATGGTCTTTTTACTGGGGCTTTACGGGCAAGTCGCACCGACCGCGCAATCAGCCATTGAGTCTGTCGGCGAGTCAGGAGAGACAGCGGTGTCGCTGGTCGGATACCTTCTTATGACAGGCGGACTGTGACCGATGGCAAAAAAGTGGTATGTACTCCATACCTATAGCGGGTATGAGAACAAGGTAAAGCACAACCTCAGGCATCGCATTGAGTCGATGGGCCTTGAGGACCGCGTGTTTGACATTCAGATTCCCACCGAGGAGATCGTCGAGATAAAGGAAGGCGGCCGGCGCGTCACTTCCGAGAAAAAGGTGTTTCCGGGCTACGTGCTCGTGCGCATGGATCTCGACGACCAGAGCTGGAGCGCCGTGCGCAACACTCCTGGAGTGACCGGTTTCGTCGGCGCCCAAGGTAAGCCTTCGCCGCTGCTTCGCGAGGAGTACAACCGCATCATGAAGCGGCCGAGCGCCGACAGTCCCAAGAAGGCGTCC
>JAITHV010000041.1 GCA_031279835.1 Coriobacteriales bacterium | reverse complement strand
TGACAGCATGCTGTCAAAATGTGACAGGGAGATCCGACCCCTCTGACACATGACACTGAGATCCGACCCCTCCTGTCACACTCGACCCCTCCTGCCAAGTCAGCCGCCTATCTGGGACATGAGTCGCTTTGTCCCCACCTTGTGGTGATGCTCTTCGGGCTTGGCGCTGAGGGCCAACCGGAGCATGTCGCGCACGGCGTCGTCGTCATGCGAGCGAAGGGCGTGGCGCATGTCGTACTCGTCGTCGCTGAAGAGGCAGGGGCGCAGCTGGCCTTCGGCGGTGAGGCGAAGGCGGTTGCATTCGCTACAGAAGTGTCGAGACAGCGCGCTGATGAAGCCAACAGAGCCTTGAGCGCCGTCGAAGTGATAGTAGCGGGCGGGGCCCCAGCCGTCGGGCCCGCGCGTGGTGGAGTTGCAGGGCACCAGATCGCCCAGCCCCGCTGCACGGGCACGCTCGTTGATGATCCCGATGATCTCCTCGTTGGGGATGGTGTCGGACTCTGACCATCCGAGGCCTTCTCCCCCGCAGGAATCCCCTACAGGCATGTACTCGATGAAGCGCACGTGGAGGGGGCGGTCAAGCGAGAGCCGCGCGAAGGAGAGAAGGTCTTGGTTGAGGCTGCGCACGACGACGGTGTTGATCTTCACGGGGTCAAAGCCCACGGCGAGCGCCGCTTCTATGCCGGCGAAGACGTCGTTGATGTCGCCCCAGCGGGTGACGTGGGCGAACTGCGCGGGGTCGAGCGTGTCGAGCGAGATGTTGACGCGCTTGAGTCCTGCGTCTTTGAGCGTCTTTGCCATTTTTGGCAGCAGTATGCCATTCGTGGTCATGGCGACCGACTCGATGCCCGCAACGCGCACGATGTCGCGCACCAGGTCGGCGATGCCGAGGCGCACGAGCGGCTCACCACCGGTGAGGCGGATGCGTGAGAAGCCTTCTCCCGACGCTATACGGACGAGCCGACAGATCTCCTCGAGCGTCAGCATCGCTTTTCGGGGCTTCCATGCAACGCCTTCTTCGGGCATGCAGTACAGGCAGCGCAGGTTACAGCGGTCGGTGACCGAGATGCGCAGGTAGTCTATCGCGCGGCCGTGCTGGTCATAGGCCATGGCTCACAGCACCTCCCCTTCCGGCAGGTTTACGCAGACGCACTCGACCGCCTCGCCGGCGGCCAGCGGGGCGGCCCCTTCGGGAACGACGATCAGGCAGTTGCTCGCATGCATGACGGAGTACAGGGCAGAGGACTGGTTTTGCGCCGGGATCGCGCTGAGTTGGCCGTGCTCGTCGCGTCGGCACGTGCCGCGCAGGTACATGCGACGGCGCTCGCGCTTGGTCACATCGGCCGCCAGCCTGGCCGTGACGCGCGGCCGCTCAAGCGCCGTGTGGCCTTGCATCTTCCTGAGCGCCGGGCGCACGAGCAACTCAAAGCCCACCGCAGCGGCAACGGGGTTTCCTGGCAGGCCGAACACGGGAACGCCGCCCACTAGCCCGAGGGTCTGGGCCTTGCCGGGGCGCATGTTCACCTTGCTGAAGAGCACCACGCCCATCTCGCGGATAACGGCGCCGGTATAGTCGAAGTCGCCCTCGGCGGCGCCGCCGCTCAAGACCACGAAGTCGCTTGTGCGCACGGCCGCCTCGAGCGCGGCGCGCAGGCCCTCGGCCGTGTCAGGGACCAAGGGCATGGCCACCGCAAAAGCGCCGGCGTCGGCAGCTGCGGCACAGAGCGCCGGGGTGTTCGAGTCACGGATCTGGCCTGGACCGGGAACCGCCGTGGCGTCCACCAGCTCGCTGCCGGTAGAGAGCACCGTGACGCGGGGGCGCCCATAGACCTCGACGACCGCGTTGCCGGTCGAGGCGAGCAGCCCGACTGCGGCAAGTCCGATGCGCTCGCCTGCTCGCATGATAATGTCTCCCGCCCGTGCCTCCTCGCCGCTGGGACGAACGTTGTCGCCAGGCGCAGGCCTCGTGAGCACGCTCACCTCTCTGCCTGCGGGACACGCGGGGCCCTCGCCAATGACCGCGCAGTCCTCGATCCTCACAACGGCGTCCGCGCCCGCAGGCATCGGCGCGCCTGTCATGATGCGCAGTGCCTCGCCAGGCTGGAGCGTGCCGTCGAACACCGAGCCGGCAGCGAGCAGCCCTACCACGCGAAGCGGCGCGGCGGCGTCGGGGGCCGGGCCGCTCGCGTCGGGGGCCGGGCCGTTCACGTCGACGCAGCGCAGCGCGAAGCCGTCCATGGCGCTGTGCGCAAAAGGCGCGATGTCGAGGTCGCTCAAAACATCGCGCGCCAGGACTCTCCCCATGCTGTTCGCAAGCTCTACCAGCTCCAAGGGCTGGTGCTCGACAAGGTCCAGCACCGCAGACAATGCCTCCTCGACGCTGATCATGCCGTCCAAGGTATACCGAGTGCCCATGCTCATCGCTTTCTGCTCAAAGACACAAAGGCAGCAGCTCCTCAATGTCGATGCTATTATTATCCTCTTTACCGAATCATTTTATCACCTTGCACGGCTGTTGACGATGCTCAAACAAACAAAGCGTTTGCTTGCCTGCGCGTCGTTGCCTTGCCCGACGCGCCGTCTGTCGAGGTATTTTCGCACGGTGCACGGTTTCTGACGCACTCGCCCTGGCCGTAGTGCTAGGCTACGCGCTGAGGGCAACGGGCCGTAACCTGACCTGAAAGGACGAGATGGACCGTTACGCAGTCTATTTCTTCAGCGCAACAGGAAACAGCTACACTGTCGCCGCATCGCTCACCCAGCGGCTCGGCGCGGGGGACCCCATCTCAATCCCCGGCTCCATGATACTTGACGACCCGTATGAGGCCGCGCGCACCGCGACCAAGATCGGGTTCGTGTTCCCGGTACACCGCGCGACGCTCCCCGAGATGGTCAGGGGGTTCATCGCGCGGATGCCGGTACGCCCCGAATGCTACTACTTTGCACTCTCTACCTACACGCTCTTCGGGTGCAACGAGTTTTGGGACATCGACGACCTTCTCCGCGAGAAGGGCGCTGTGCTCAACCTCGCTGCCAGCGTGCGCATGATGGGCAGCGTTGGCCTGCTGCCTCCGTCCGAGGCCATGGTGATGCGGCGCACGGCGCAGATGCAGACCCAGCTCGACGACATCGCCGAAGAGGTGGCCAACGGCCAGGAGACCTTTTTTCGCCCTTCAGTGAAGCTGCTCAAGGAGCTCGTCCGGCGCTACACGGCAGCCCGCCGCCGACACATCAGCTTCTCGTTCAACGAGCACTGCACCTCCTGCGGCATCTGCGCGCAGGTCTGCCCGGCGCGCAACATCACCCTCGATGAGTGCGCGTCCATCGATGGCACCGGCCTGGCGCTGCCGCCGGGGGCTGCTGGGGCTGCGGGGGTTGCGGGGGCTGCGGCGGATGCGGCAGGTGCGGATGCTGCTGGTGTGGCAGACGGCGCGGAAGCTGCAGGGGCAATGCGCGGCGCCCCCGTGCGCTCCGACAAGTGCCTCGCGTGCTACGCCTGCATACACTGGTGTCCGGCAAACGCTGTCTCAACATCGCCCAAGTTGCATAACCGGTATCATTATCCCAAGGTGTCGCCCGGCATGCTCAACCAGGTTCCCGAGCCAGAGGCGCCTCCTGAAGACGCGAGCGACTCAGGGGATCCTGGCAACTCGGGAACCTCTCGCATCGCCTGACGCCCATCGGCACACCAACAACCAACTGAAAGGCCTGCCTTATGCCTGACACTGGCGCCCCGCTGCCTGCTGCCCCTGCGCCCCATGACCCCTCTGCGGCGACACCTGACGACGTGCGCAAGCGCGCTGCTGCGTTACGCGCAGAGATACACCGCCACAGCTCCCTCTACTACGCCCACGACGCGCCTGAGATAAGCGACGCCGCCTTTGACGGGCTCATGCGCGAGCTGCTCGAGCTCGAGGCGCGCCACCCCGACCTGGTCGTGCCCGACTCGCCCACACAGCGCGTGGGCGGGCACGCGCAGTCGGGCTTCGCCCCTGCCGAGCACGCCGAGCGCATGTACTCGCTCGACAACGCGATGGACCTTGACGAGCTCGACGCCTGGCTTGAGCGCACGCAGGCAGCCGTGGCCGCTGCGGCAGCTGCTGCAGCAGCCGCGCCCGCCGTGGCCGCCACGGCAGCTGCTGCAGCAGCCGCGCCCGTCGTGGCCGCCGCGCCCGCCGTGGCCGCCACGGCACCTACTGCAGCCCCAGACTTCTCCCAGCCTTCCCGGCTTTCCCAGCCTTCCCGGCCCCCTGCCCCCCTGCGCTTCGTCTGCGAGCTCAAGATTGACGGCTCATCGATCGCGCTCACCTACCGCGACGGCGTGCTCGTGCGCGCGGCAACACGCGGAGACGGCACAACGGGTGAAGACGTGACCGCCAACGTGCGCACCATACAAGACATTCCCGAGTCGCTTGTGGGCGCGGCTACGCACACGGCCGAGATCGAGGTGCGCGGCGAGGTGTACATGCCCAAAGCGAGCTTTGAGCGGCTCAACGCCGAGCTGCTGGCCGCGGCCGAGACGTCCGGAAAACCCGCGCGCGCCTTTGCCAACCCGCGCAACGCCGCCGCCGGCTCGCTTCGCCAGAAGGACCCGCGCGTCACCGCGCAACGCGACCTCGCGTCCTTTATCTACGCCATGCCCGACACCGACGCGACGCGCGCCTTGCCCCTGACCAGCCAGTCAGAGCTCATCGCTTGGCTCGCCGAGCACGGACTGCGCGTCAACCCCGACATCGCCCTGTGCACGAGCGCCCAGGAGGTGCGGGCGTTTTGCGAGCAAGCGCTCGCAAGACGATCCGATCTGGGCTATGAGATCGACGGCGTGGTGGTCAAAGTAGACGACTTCGCGATGCAGCGTGCCCTGGGCTTCACCGCGAAGGCGCCGCGCTGGGCCATTGCGTATAAGTTTCCTCCTGAGGAGAAGACCACGGTGCTGCGCCGCATCGTCGTGCAGGTTGGGCGCACCGGCGTGCTCACCCCCGTGGCCGAGTTCGACCCGGTGGCTGTGGCCGGAACGACCGTCGCTCGCGCGACGCTGCACAACCACGACGAGGTGCGCCGCAAAGACGTGCGCGTGGGCGACACGATCATCGTCCGCAAGGCCGGCGACGTGATCCCCGAGGTACTGGGCGCGGTAGAGCGGCTGCGGCCAAACGGCGCCGCCGCGTGGGAGATGCCGCACGAGTGCCCGTCATGCGGCTCCGCCGTCTTTCGCGACGAGGACGGCGCAGCGTGGCGCTGCCCGAGCGCTGAATGCCCGGCCCAGCGTCTCGAGCGGCTCGGGCACTGGGCGAGCCGCGGGGCGATGGACATAGACGGACTCGGCGAGCGGATTATCCAGCTCCTCGTAGACGCAGGCAAGGTGGTTGACGTGGCAGACCTCTACCGCCTGGGCGTTGGCGACGTGGCGTCTTTGGAGACCGGTGAGGAGAAATACGTCCATGCCCTCTCTCCTGAGAGACGCAAGCTGCTGGATGACTATGAGAAGGAGCCGGTGCTGGTAGGCCAGACTATAGCGCTCAAGATCGTGGACGCCATCGCCGCAAGCCGCCAACGGCCGTTTGCACGCGTGCTCTTCGCGCTGGGGATCCGCAACGTCGGCAAGCAGGTGGCCGAGGTGCTGGCCAACCGTTGGCCCTCTGCCGAGGCACTTATGCAGGCCAGTGCCGAGGACTTGTGCGAGGCAGACGGCATTGGGCCGGTCATCGCGCACTCCGTCATTGAGTTCTTCGCGACGCCTCAGAACCTCCAGCTCGTAGAGCGCCTACGCACAGCTGGCTTGCAACTCGCGTCTGTGGCGCTTGACGCTGCCGAGAAGCCGCAGAGTTTGGCAGGCCTGACCTTCGTGCTCACCGGCACACTTGAGCACGGGCCGCGCGACGGGGCAGAGGCGCAGCTGCGCGCCTGGGGCGCCAAGACCGCAGGCTCGGTCTCGTCCAAGACCTCGTATGTGGTGGCCGGGCCTGGCGCTGGCTCAAAACTCGCCAAGGCGCAGCAGCTCGGCATCCCCGTGCTTGACGAGGCAGCGTTGCTGCGTGTCATCGCCACCGGCGAGCCCCCTGCCGTGTAGTCCCGGCCTTGAGCCGGGATCTATAGCTGCGTCCCTGCGTGCTCATGGCGAGGTCGCGGGCCATGCACGCGATGGATATGTATTTTGCATTTTTATGTGCTTAATGTCTTATGCTGGCTATTTGTTGCCGACAGCATTTTGAGCTGGTATACTTGTCGAAGCGGTGCCCGCCATCGCGTGACGGGTACGCCAATTCTTTTTGAAACGCCTACTTGCGTGGGCGTTTCGGCTTTTCCTGGCGCTCTCGCCAGACAGACAAACCTATCTGAGCCACCGCCGCCAGCGCCGACAACAAGGTCGCCACAGAGGCCATGAT
>JAITHV010000133.1 GCA_031279835.1 Coriobacteriales bacterium | reverse complement strand
CATGACACTGAGATCCGACCCCTCTGCCACACTCGCACCGTCCCCCAGCGTCAGCCAAGTGAGAAGGCCTGTGCAATCTTCTGTGTGAGCATCATATTCTGGGCTTAATTGCTGCCAATAATAACAAGAGTATAATTCCGACGGTCTATTGTGCAAATAACACAGAGACATGAGAATTGTTTTTTACTTGCGCAATGCTGAAAAATGAGGGATACAACTGCATCAACAGTGTTTTAGCCTCTCCGATGCCCTCTTGCGCATCAGTAGATGCCTTCTGTTTGCTATTGCATTTTCAAGAGTGCCGTGTATCCTTAGCAAAGCAAAACGGTTCTAAAGTTGTCAGAATAATTGAAAGTAAGGACTATGAGGAGGGATTATGAGAGGGAGACATAGGAGCGAGCGCTTCACAATGAGCAAGTTACGGGCGATTTCGCCTCTTCTCTTGCGAGGAATTCTCGTGTTTGTGCTCGTGTGCGCCATGATTCCGGTCTTGCCGAAGTCAGCGATTGGCGACTCTGTTGTGTCACTTGACGAATCAGTTTCAAGCAAGGGAGCTGGTCAAGAGCTTGAGAGCACCAGCAGAGTCGAGCAGCCGGTTGAGTCGGCAGACACAGCCTTGCAGGTCACCGCGCCCACCACAGCTGCTGAGGCCACCGATGCGTCGGCTGTCGATCCAACACCTGCCGAGCTGGAAGCGCCTGCCGAGCCGGGAGCGCCTGCCGAGCAGGAGGCATCTGCCGAGCAGGAGGCATCTGCCGAGCCAACCCTCACCGCGCCAGCGGTGTCGATCAGCGCCGAGTACGACAGCGACGGCCAGCTCACAAACTGGCTGCCCTATAGCAGTGGTCAATGGGTCAGGGGCGCCGTTCATCTCAACCCGGTTCCCGCAGACGAGCCGAGCGTCGGCTACGCCGTTCAGTACCGGATTGTAAGCAGGGACTATCATGAGGCGACGGCCAGCCCCTTGGGCTGGACTGCGGTTCCTGCGGGCGGCATACGCCTGTTTGAGGACGGTTTTGGAACCGATGCGGAAGTGACCAGTGTCTATGCCTTCCGAGTCGTTCTTGACACCGGTGCCGTAGGAGCAGAGTCCACGTTCACGGTGAGGCTCGATCGCAAGGGCCCTGTCTTGTCGCTTGAGTCGGGAACCAGCATTGTGCGCACCGACAGCAAAGAGTCCGGGGAGTCATACCCCGTCTATTCCGAGGCACCTGTGTTCCAAGTCTTTGACAGCAACGCATCCGCCGGTTACTGCAGTGCCAGCCGCCATGCCCTGGGCGATCCAGAAGGGCAGGGCAACGGCTATGTCGAGCCTGTTGCAGGGGGCGCTTCGACTATCAGCTTTAGCGAAGACGGCTTTTACGACGAGATCGTGGTGAGTGACAGCCTCGGGAACGCCAGCATGCTTTCGAGCTTTGCCATCGAGCTGGCCCCCTTTTCGGCATTTTCTGTAGACGTGATGCCCTCTGAGCCGATGCTCAGTGGATACTACGCGTATCCTTCTGCCGTCACGTTCGTCTCCACAAGCCCCGTGGACTTGTCATGGGACCTGCTGACCTTTGAGAGCTCTCAGACGGTAGGCGGCTCGCCGACGCACCACTCCACGACGCTTCAGATCGACAGCTCTGACGGCAAGTACTACGCGACACTGAGCCTTGATGGATACTATAGGAACATAATAGCAACAGATGGCCAAGACAGACTAAGCCTTCCCGACATGACCATTGACCAGGCGGTCCCGACGCTTGGAATCTCCAGCGACAAGCCGGTTGACCCCAACAACCCCGCAAGCGACATCACCTTGGGCTTGTCGGCCGCCATTGACCCCTATCACTCTCTCAAGCTCCAGTACTCAAGCGATGGCACCACGTGGCAAGACTTCGACTACGCTTCAGACGCTACTGCAGCGCAGGGAGCGGACACGAGCGCAAACGCAGTGGCCGACACGTTTGCGTGGAGTGGTGCAGGGGGCGGCAACTACTCCGACTGTTACTCGTTGCTGTATTCCTTTGTGTACCCCGAGTTCTACCAGCAGGCACTGAGCAACGGCCTTTCTGGCGACAATGCAAGCAACTGGGCCAACGCGCAGGCCGACAGCTGGGCCAACCACTACGCCTGGCTCGGCAACAACAGCGGCAATCATATTGTTGACCCCACCGGCCGCGGCTCTAGCTACTCAGAGCTGTACGGCATCTATCACAATGCCTACTACCCGCTCTTCTACTACGATTATGCCAACAACGGCAACGACAAGAGCTTCACCGTTGTTGCCGACGCGAGCGGGAGCCATGGCACCACGTATTTCCGGGCGGTCAATGCCCGCTCCGGCATCCCTAGCGGCGCAGGCACCCTTCTGGCGTATGCTCCTGCCGCCCCCGCGCCCAAGCTCTACACGGTGAGCTGGGTGACCGATTTTCCAGGCTCTTACTTTCCGACGCTCGCCTTCCCCTACGAGATGGACGGCGTTTTGTGGGGCGACGCTGGCCTGTTGGCGCCAGAGGACCCCATCTGCCCTGGCCATACGTTTGTCGGCTGGCACTTGAGCAACGACGGAACAGGCTGGCTTGCCACTAACCCGCCACTGGCTGTTGACGCCTCCACCACTTTTGGCAGTTTGGCTGCCCACAAGGGGGTTGACGGCATCGCCTTCAGCGGTGATTTTGTGCTAGCGCCCCCTGTGGAGCTCACCTACTGCCAAAACGCGGCTCCAGGCGACACCACCACCTTTGCGGACACCGGCATCACGTACCACAGCACGTACACGGTGCGCGACAACGGAGACGGCTTTATCCCCTTTGAGCGGCCTGGCTTCAAGTTCGAGCGTTGGAATACTGCGGCGGACGGCAGCGGCACCGAGTACCTGGCCGGCGACACCATAACCGCCCTTGAAGCGGGGGTCGTGCTGTACGCCCAATGGTCTGCCCCCCTCGCTGCCAAGATTGTTGCGACACAGCCGATTGCTGATGGCTATTGGGCGTACCCGGCTGACGTGCTGGTCGTTGCAGACGGCGCCTACACGGTGACGTACGACTTCCTGAGCTTTGCGGACCTCAACACAAGCGCTCCCAGCAAGCATGGCCCGCTTCCTCTTGTGCAGTCTGGCAGCAACTGGAAGCTGGCGTTGCATGAGGACGGCTACTACCGCAACATAGTCGTGACCGACCGCTACGGGAACAGCATTGCTATCAAGTCAGAAACGATTGTGATCGACCAAGCGGCGCCGAATCTGAGCATTAGCGACGAAAAGCAAAAAGACCCGTCTGACCCTTCGAGCGGCATTGAGCTGGGTCTTGCCGCTAGCATCGCAAGCGATCATAGCTACAAGTTGCAGTATTCCATCGACGAGGGCGCCACCTGGCAGGACTTCGAGTGGAGTTCCGACCCTGCTGTTAACGCAGTTGCCGACAACTTGACTGACAGCACCGCAGGGTTCTTTGCCTCTTACGGTACGCAATATGCAAGCGAATACTATAGCGAGATATATCATTTACTTTATCCCTATTATTACGACCTGAAGGTCTCTGCTGGAGAAACCCCTGAGAGCGCCGACAATCTCGCCAACGCATGGGCAGACCACTGGGCCTGGAATGGCGCTGACAGTATCTCGGACCCCGATGAGCGACAGGCCGTCTATTCGCTTCTCTATGGAATGTATTATCATAATTATTTTCCCTATTATTACTATGACCTTTATAACAATGGAACCGACAAGAACTTTGTTGCTGCCACAGACGCCGGGGGCGCCGTGGTGGGCACCTATCAGCTCCGTGCGGTGAACACTCGATCGGGGATCCTCAGCGCTACGGTGGTGTATCCGAAGGTGGCGCCAGCGGCGCCTGTCTCGTCATACCGAGTGTTGCACTACTTGGTCAGTAGCGCGGGGGTGTTGACGCTTGCGCTCACCGAGGACTTGCCGGGCATGGTTGGGGAGACGGTCACTGCCATCCCGCGCTCGTATTCCGGACACAGCTTCAGAGCAGAAGACCAACGCACGTCGCTCAGTGGCATTGTTGCTGCGGACGGCAGCTTGGTCTTGCAGCTGTATTACTTCAAAGACGACGAGCTGCTGCCGCCGGTCGAGCCGCCGGTCCCGCCTACGGGCCCGACGACCGATCTGCCCGTGCTCCCTCCGGTCATTGTGCCGATCCCGCCTGCTTTGCCGGCCGAGCCGGGCATCCCCGGTGAGCCGACGCCGCTTCCGGCAGCACAGACGGTGCTTGCCACAGGCGCGGCAACGCTTGCCGCCGTGCTTGCCAACAGCGACGCCGCCGATCCTGTGCCCAGTGAGCCGAGCAAGCAGCAGGCAGGGCAAGCGCCCACGTCGTCGTCTGCTTCTGAGCCGCAAGAAGACGGCAGCGCAAGCGCGAAGATAGTCGAGGCGCCAGATGCCGAGACAGCTCGCACGGGCAGCACAGGAGGCCATTGGGCGCTACTGAACCTGTTGCTCACCCTCATCGGGTGCTTGATTGCCATCGGCACGCTTGTCTTCCGCCGCGTGCGTCGGTCGCAAAACCGCTCGTCAGACACCTCAACAAGCGGCAACGGCCGACTGCTCTGGTGTGCGCTCGGCATCGTGGCTGCAGCGGCCGCCATCGTGCTGTTCGTGCTCACCGAAGACATGACCCAGCCGCTTGTGCTGATTGACTGGGTGACGGCTGTGCATGCCGTCATCGCGGTGTTGCAAGTGGTGCTGGCAGCAGTGGCAACCAGGCCGGTTGGCAAGTCTCAAGACACGAAGCCAGGCCTGGCTGGTGTGACAGATCCTGCATAGAAGGCTTTGCTCTGCGCCAGTCGCATGAGAGCGCGTCGCGCAAGCAGCGCCGGGAGTTCCCGGCGCTGCTTGCGCGATATGGTACACTTACAGCCAGGAGTGGGCCAGACGGCCGCGCATGCTGCCGCAAGCCGGTCGGCATGTGAGGAAAGTCCGGACTCCACAGGGCAGGATGCCAGCTAACGGCTGGGCGGGGTGACCCGACGGAAAGTGCCACAGAAAAGAAAACTCTCCCTGCTTGTCAGTGCCTAGGCATAGCCAGTGTCACTTGTGATCATAGTAGCCAGAGGCGACATGGCTCATTGTTATCAGGGAGAAAAGCTGAAACGGTGCGGTAAGAGCGCACCAGCGTCGCGGCGACGCGGCGGCTTGGCAAACCCCATCTGGAGCAAGGGCGAATAGGAGCGCTATAGGTCGGCCCGGCCTGCGCTCGGGTATGCCCGCGAGAGGGCGCCGGTGACGGCGCTCCCAGATAAATGGCCGTTCTCGACAGAATCCGGCTTATCGGCCCACTCCGCCTCAGGCAACGCTTCGCACAGACAAATGAACACCCGGCGACATATGGCATAATGGCAGGCACGGTTTTAGTGCCCCTACAAGTGGAGAAGGATGCGCCATGAAAAGCGCCACGAAAACAGCGCCCTCTGAGATGACAGGCAAGACTGCCCCAACTTCCCGAACGGCCATCACATGGGGTCCCCGGACCTTGCTCAAGTTGCTGCTCGCACTCGCGCTCGTGCTGTCGGCTCCGCTGGCCTTGGGGGGCTGCTCTTCGCTCCAACAGGCTTTCGACGCCCTGGCCGAGTCGCTGAGCATTGCCCTCGGCGGCACGGGAGAGGTGCAGTACGGCGACCCGACCGAGCGCAGCGTGGCAGAGATTGGCGAGGAGCTGTTTGCCATATCCATCAAGGACGACTTCTCGATATACAATCAGATAATCGCAAACCCAGACTCAGTAGCGGTGCCCAAGCCCGCGCCGCGCTTCACCGACACCTCGTTCGAGGCGGCTGTTGCGCAGTATGAGGACTGCAAGAGGCTTTATGCCGAGTTGATGACACTCAAGGACGTGGTGTTTGATGATGCTGCAGAGGCCAAGCTCTACGACAACCTTGTCTATTTTCTCAAGGCCATAACGGCTCTTGAGCCAGATCCGTACTATTACTACCAGTCGCCGTTCGAGCCGTCGGTGGGCGTCCACGCCAACATCCCACTCACGCTCATGGTGTACACCTTCCGCTCGGCCCAAGACATCGAGGACTACCTCATGCTGCTTGCCGACACCCCGAACGCCCTCGAGCAGGCAAAGGTCATCGAGCGTGAGCGCATGGCGCGCGGACTCGTGTCCAATGCCCACGGCGTCCAGACGGCCAAGGAAGAAGCAGGGGCCTATGTGGGCGATTTAGCCTCCAACCCGCTCGTTGTCTTCTTTGAAGGCTGCCTCAAGAGCGGCCGCGAGCCGTTCGCGTCGCTTTCTGACGTGGCCAAGGCCGAGCTTCTTGAGCGCAACCGCTCTATCGTGTCTGAGA
Organism: Coriobacteriales bacterium; assembly: GCA_031279835.1. Lineage (GTDB taxonomy): Bacteria > Actinomycetota > Coriobacteriia > Coriobacteriales > UBA8131 > JAITHV01. The sequence goes on along the minus strand of JAITHV010000133.1, from coordinate 21,663 downwards.
AGTTCATGCCTGCCTACCAAAGCGCCATCTCGTTTCTCGATGAGGTAGAGAGCGCGGGGTCTGATGAGACAACAATAGCACAATATGCAAATAGTAAACACTACATAAATGCTCGTTTTGCAGAAATGGGGTTCGACAGCACCCCAGAAGATGCCATACGTCAGCTTGACCAGGCAATAGAACAGAACTGGGGCGCGATGATCAGCAACTCGATGCTGCTTGACCCAGTCTACTGGGAAGAAACAGCCAAAAAAGCCGCGCCTGCTGACGCCACAGAGATCATCGCCCTTCTCAACGCGAAGGTAACCGACGACTTTCCTGACATTGGCACGCGCCCCTTTGTGGTGGAGGCGGCCGCGCCCGAGAACACTCTCAAGATGTTCTCGGCGTTCTACCTCCTTGCGGCAGTGGACGACCCCGCGAACAACCGCGTCATATATTATCCGCAGAACATCCCAGGACACTTCGAGCTATGCTCGACGCTGGCGCACGAGTCGTTTCCGGGGCACCTTTACCAGCACAACTACCGCATGCTCAAGGGCGCGCCGCGCGTCGAGGTGGTATACGGGACTCTGGCGTATGCTGAGGGCTATGCGGTCTACGTTCAGGAGTACGGCCTGCGCTACCTGGGCTTTGACGAGAAGACCGCTCAGCTTGCGTCGAGCTACGAACTGCTGATGCGCATGCTTCAGGCGCGCATTGACCTCGGCGTGAACTACGAAGGCTGGGACCTTGAGCAGACTCGCTCCTACATGCAGCAGTGGGGAATCGGCATCGCTGCTGCAGAGGTGTTCGAGGGCTGCGCGGCCTCTCCGCTGCTCAGCCTGCCCTATGGCCTGGGGCCGCTCAAGTTCCAGCAAATGCGCAACGCAGCGCAAGAAAAACTGGGTCCAGCGTTCAACGCCAAGTCGTTCCACACCATGTTGCTTGATCAGGGGTCGGTGCCCTTCGTGCTTCTCAACCAGGCCTTTGAGGAATGGCTCGCCGCCCAGAGGTGAGTCGCCGCGACGCTCCTCGTGACGGTGCGCCTCGCGCAGGCTGTGCGCCGTGCGCCGCGCCGAGCGTCACGCGCGCAGCGTCGGGTGCCGCAAGTCGCGCTTTGCATGTCGCCCCTTATGCCGAGCAAGCTAGGATAGCCATAAAACACCAACACATACAAGTACATACAAACACAATTTATCACACGACTAAGGAGCAATAACCATGTATCAGTATGATCCGGCGACCATCGAGCGCAAGTGGCAGGAGTATTGGGAGACGTCCAAGGCGCATGCGGTCGAGCCGCTCGGCACGTCAGGGCGCCCCACGTACTACGCGCTCGAAATGTTCCCCTATCCTTCGGGCGACGTGCACATGGGGCACGTGCGCAACTACACGATAGGCGATGTCATCAGCCGATTCAAGCACATGCAGGGCCATAACGTCTTGCACCCCATCGGCTGGGACTCGTTTGGACTGCCTGCAGAGAACGCTGCCATAAAACAAGGGACTTCTCCGGCTGCATGGACCTACGCGAACATTGAGCGACAGCGCGCCTCGCTCAAAGCGCTCGGCTTCTCGTACGACTGGGATCGCACCGTGGTGGCAAGCGATGTCGAGTACTACCGCTGGGGCCAGTGGATATTCCTCAAGCTCTGGAAGCAAGGCCTCGTCGAACGGAAGACCTCCCCGGTCAACTGGTGCCCGTCTTGTGCGACCGTTCTCGCGAACGAGCAAGTGATCGACGGAAGCTGTTGGCGCTGCAAGTCGCCGGTCACGCGCAAAGAGCTCGAGCAGTGGTACTTCAAGATAACCGACTACGCCCAAGAGCTCCTCGACGACCTCGACAAGCTCCCCGGCTGGCCTGAGCGCGTGAAGCAGATGCAGGCGAACTGGATAGGCAGGAGCAGTGGCGCCGAGGTAGACTTCGTGCTCTGCGACAAGGACGGCGCGCCTACCGACGAGACGATCACCGTCTTCACCACGCGGCCAGACACGCTGTTTGGCTGCACGTTCTTCTTGCTCGCGCCTGAGCACCCGCTTGTCGAGCGCTTGATTACAGGAAGCGAGAACGAACAGGAACTGCGCGCGGTCGTAGCTGAGGCGCAGGCGGTTTCTGCTGTCGAGCGCTCCAAAGGCGAGCGCCCCAAGACGGGGGCCTTCACCGGACGCTTTGTCGTCAATCCCATCAATGGCGATAAAGTGCCACTCTGGATAGCAGATTATGTCCTCATGGATTATGGGACAGGCGCCGTCATGGCCGTCCCAAGTGGAGACGAACGCGACTTCGAGTTCGCGCGCGCCTACGGGCTGCCGGTTGTGCCGGTCGTCGTGCCGGACGACGCGTTGGGCGACGTGTCGGGTGACGCGCACGGTGCCGAGCCGATTGACGCGTGCGGTGGCGCGTGGGATGGTGCGCTATGGAGTGCGGCTTATGCCGGCGACGGCGTCATGGTTCAAAGTGGCGCGTTCACAGGCATGCGCGGCGGCAAGGACTCAGAAGGCGCGCGTGCCGTCGTGGCCGAGCTCGAGCGTAGCGGCACCGGGCGCGAGGCGGTCAACTTCCGCCTTCGCGATTGGCTGATCTCGCGCCAACGCTACTGGGGCAACCCCATCCCCGCAGTCTATTGCGACCACTGTGGCATCGTGCCGGTGCACGAGGCCGACTTGCCTGTGGTGCTTCCACTCGATGTTGACGTGACCAAAGGTGACTCACTGGCCAACACCCCCTCCTTTTACGAGACCGCCTGTCCCACGTGCGGTGCTGCGGCTCACCGCGAGACCGACACGATGGACACCTTCACCTGTTCAAGCTGGTACTACCTGCGCTATACCGACCCGCACAACGCCGAGCTGCCCTTCGAGCGAGAGACGGCAGACGCCTGGATGCCCGTAGACCAGTACATCGGCGGCATCGAGCACGCCATTCTCCACCTGCTGTACTCGCGCTTCTTCACCAAGGCGCTGCGCGACATAGGCCTGGTCGGGTTTGACGAGCCGTTCAAGAACCTCCTCACGCAAGGTATGGTCAAGCTCAACGGCGAGACCATGAGCAAGTCGAAGGGCAACACCGTGGCGCCCGAAGATGCGATCGCCGACTTTGGGGCCGACGCCTTGCGTGCCTACATCCTGTTCATGGCGCCGCCCGACAAAGACCTCGAGTGGTCGCAGGGCGGGCTTGAAGGCGTGGCGCGTTTTCTTGCCCGCGTGTGGCGCACTGTCTTTGACCTTATGGCAGAAGACGTCGTGGACGACGAAGGCAACGTGCTCAATGTCTTTGATGAGTCTTTGGGCGAGAAGGACGCAGCCGAGCGCGGCGCTGGGCTCAATCGCGAGCTGCACCGTGTGATCGGCAAGGTCACTTCCGATATTGAGCGTTTTAACTTTAACACGGCCATAAGCGCTATTATGGAACTGTTGAACACGACGTCGGCCTACCTCAAGCTGCCGCTTGTCTTGCGCGACGGAGAGTTGACTGAGCGTGCCGCCGAGGTCTTTGTCTTGCTGCTCGCGCCTTTTGCCCCGCACTTCGCCGAGGAGCTATGGCATGAGGTGCTCGGTCGCACTTCGTGCGGCAGCGTTCACGAGCAGCCTTGGCCGGGCTTTGACCCAGAGCAGGCGCGCGCCAAGACAGTCGAGATGGCCGTGCAGCTCAACGGCAAGGTTCGCACGCGGATCGTCGTCGAAAGCGACGCCACAGAAGAAGCGGTGCGCTCCTTGGCGCTTGACGCGCTGGGGGACGCTGTTGCCGACAAGCCCATCAAGAAGCTTGTTGTTGTGCCCGGCAAGCTCGTCAGCGTGGTTGTCTAAAGGCGTTTGGCGCTGACACCCCCGCCTAGCTGTGTCATCCCGGCCTTGAGCCGGGATCTGTGCTGTCGCCCCGCACGCCCGATGTGATTCCGCGCTTGCCGCAGAGCCTACTGCCTGCGGCCCTTACGTCCTGTAATCCCGCGCTTGAAGCGCAGGCTCACGATTGCTGCCCTGGCTCACGGGACGCAAGAACAATTTTACTTACGAGTGCTATTGCTACAAGTGTAAATCATACCTCGTTTCAGCTACGCGAATGAGCATTTATTATGCCTGGTATTTAGACAGCGTTGCCGATGGGGCCGCGTTACGCAAGCGGCGAATAACGGCATGTGGATGGCAGGGAAGGCTTCACACTATCCATAGAAATAGCGATTGCTATAGAAGTACCCATATGTAGAATATCTAAGAAAAACGCGCTCACCCCCTTCACTAATTCTTACAGAATTGTTAAGATTTTGTGACAAATAGTGCGGCGGATTGTAAGATTGCAGTCCCAATGACCGCAACCCGTTTTTGTGGGCGCTGCTGCCGAAACTGCGCCACAAAGGGGTCCGCCACACCAAAGGGAAGCCAGACGGCCCGTGTTTATGTGCATTCAGGGAGAATGCGTCAACGGGTGGCAGTCGCAAAAGAGGGAATGGTGAGAGTCATGAAAGAGCATCGCTTTTTCAGGGTACGGTCCGCGAGCAACAGACATGCCGCATTGTCTCGGATTTTGTCTGTGCTAGTGGTGTTTGCGCTGGTCTGCGCCTTGGTCCCCTTGGTGCCCACGCAGGCGATAGGCCAAACCCCCGATCCCTCGCCACCTCCGGAGACATCCCTTACAGAAGCGAGCACGCCGCCTGCCCCTGACGTGGGCGCAGGCGCTGCCTTGTCTATCGAGCCTCCTCCTGAGGCGGCGCCCGACACGTCGGCGCCTGACACGCTGCCCACTGATCAGGCTCCCGGTCAGGAGCCTGCTCCCGATGCCGACCTCGCTGCGCCTGCTGCTCCTGACGAAGGCGCCGTTGCCGAGGGCGCTGAGGGCGACGACGCGGCCGCAGTCGCGTCGGGCAGCGAGGAAGCTGCCCTGACCAGCGACGACGCGCAGCCTGATGCTGCTCCGATCTCGTCGGAGCCTTCGATGCCGACAACAGGGGCGCCCGAGGGAGGCATCGGCACCATGAGCACCTGGACGGTGACCTTGATAGCCGACGGGGTCGAGCTCGATCATATTTCCGTCCCCGACGGGTCGGCCATGTCTGCTCCTCACGCGCCTCCCCTCAACGGGCATGTGTCGTTTCGCGGTTGGTCACTGACCGGTCCCGCAGGCGACCTCTACGACTTCTCTACTCCCATCTACTCGGTCTTGACCCTCTATGCGGTCTTCTCCGAAAAATACCTGGTCACGTTTGTGGACAGCACCGACACCGTCATTGAGAGCGCCGAGTATGATTTGGGAGACCCGCTGCCCGTGCCTCCCACCTTGCCCGAGTTGCCCGGCAGGCACCTTGCCTATTGGTATGACGCGACCGATACCAACGTGCCTCCCGCAGACTACTGCCTTGACCACACCACCGTGACTGAGGAAGTGGTGCTGCGTCCTTATTACCAGCCTCTTCACACGGTCATATTCGTCTCGGAGGGCACTCAGGTTGCCCCCGCATATGTGATCGACGGCGAGTTGTTGGCGCAGCCGGCAAACCCGGTCAGGACTGGCTGGGTCTTTGCGGGGTGGCGCACGGCGTCTGCCGGCGGCGGGGATGCCTATGACTTTGACGATCCTGTGATCAGCAACCTCGTGCTCTATGCCTCGTGGACTCCGGAGGACAACGTGGAATTCACGGTGGTGGTCTGGATGGAGAAGGCCAACTTCTCCGGCACGCCGACCCCCGGCAACCTGGCGGATTATGACTACGTCTATTCCTTCCCGCAGTACGGAACCGCCGGTCAGATGACGAACGTCACTGCGGCGACGGGCTCATTGCCTGGGTACTTCAACGGCACTGCAGCAGGGGCAGGCAGCGTTTTGCGTTATGCCCAGTTCCAGCAGCCGGTCACCAACAAAGTGATCGCCGGCAACGGCTCGACCGTCATTAATGTGTTCGCGAGCCGCAAGGTGTACACGTACACCTTTGTGCTCGGCAACTCGGTCGCTAACACTCAGTACAACATGATTGTTGGCGGCACGACGTATGTACAAGGCGGGACTTCATACACGATTAGCGCCAAGTACGAACAGAACATAGAAGCGCTTTACCCGTCAGAGTTTGTGAAGCGAACGCGTGCCAACGCTGCCGCAGCCTGGGACAACTGGGGTGCGACAACGGACTTCAATCAATGGAACGTGAATGGCACCGGCATGAAAGACACTACGGCATGGATGAGCAAGCGGCTCGTGGTCTCTGATTCGCTCATCTCGTCCGACGGCCAGACACTCAGCTACACTGTGACCTCGCAATGGACCACGAATGCCGCTCACCCCTTTCGCTACTTTATCGAGGTGCTTCCTGGCGAGCAAGGCGATATTACGCGCGGCGGAGTGACCTATAAGCTTGCCTCTGAGTATGATGAGCAGCTTCATTCTGAAACAATGGGTTATGCGAAACCGATCAACCCGTATACCTGCACGTATAACATAGATAGAGGGCGTTACGACTATTCTGGCGGCATATGGATCGCAAACAGCGGCAATGCCGGCACAACTGATTCCGATACCGGTGAGTTCCGCTGCTTCTTCTACCATCGTCCGGACAATATGAAACTAGTATTCGACGCGAACAAGCCGGCCTCAGCAAGTGGCACGGTGAGCAACATGCCGGCGGACCGGCCGAATGCAAGTGATCCCGCCAGGTCGTTCTTTTATCAGCAAAACATCGGTTCTAATCCAACTGATCCCAATGATCCGACAACGTTTCCCGTGCTTGACGGCTATGAGTTTGGCGGTTGGTACAAAGACAAGGAGTGCATCGAGTCCTTTGTGTTTGACATCGGCATGCCTAACACGATCGCAGGCTCAACCCTGACAGCATATGCAAAGTGGCTTCCCCACGACTTTGACGTGAGGTTCTACGACTACCGGGTGGGCGGCACCCTCATCGACACCCAGCCTATAGGGTCTGGCGAGCTCGTTGACTTTGACGCGGCGCCGTATCAGCCGGGCGAGCTCGTGGCCGACCATGGGCAGTTTGTCGGCTGGTATTGGATGCTGGGCGGGCAGTACTTCCCCTACTATCATGATATTCCCGTGACCGACGACCTGGACCTCTATGCCGAATGGAAGGTCGACGGCTATACCGTGCGCTATGACGCCGACGACGGGTTGTTTGCCACAGGCGTTGTGGTCGATGCCGACGGCACGTATCACTATCCCTTTACCTATGCGCCGGGCGAGCATCACTCGGTGCTCGGCAGCAGCGACCTCGTGCCACCGGCCGGAGAGGTGTTCTACGGTTGGGAGGCAGTCTATGCTGACAGCACGACGGGAGGGCTGTGCAACCCCAACAACAATGTGACGATAAACAGGGACGTGACCTTCGTCGCACGCTATGCGCCACGCAACTTGTTGGTCGCGGTCATCTACCACTCGAACTACCCCAACGGCTCTGCTGAGCAGACCATGGAACAGTACTGGATGTTTGAACACCTTGACATATGCAACCTGTTTGGGAACGACTACCCCTTCGAATGCAACGGATACGAGCTGCTTGGATGGGATGCCGAGTCCGATGCCCTTGCGCCGCTGTTCGTCCTTGGCCAGTTGTCAGTGGACCTCACGCCCTATGTTGTCACGAACTCCGAGGACAACAGGGAAGTCCATCTGTATGGCATTTGGGAACAAAGCGAATCAGTGCGCATCAACTATGAGCCCTATCCTGCGGCGGGCGGCTCAGTGAGCTTGCCCTACGAGCTTGTGCCGCCGGCCACCGGCAACCCACAGGGCTCGATCGCCACACCTAATGCGGGCTGGCACTTTGAGGGCTGGTATAGTGCCGACGGCGTGTTATTGACGTCTGCCACCCATTACACGCCCGTAAAAGGTGCTTCTGGCCTCTTTGAGGCAGCGACGTACTACGCGAGGTTCGCCGAAAACATCACCTACACCGTGCGCTACGACACAGCGGGCGGCAGCGCCATTGCCCCGCTCCTCAACGTCGCGTGGTCGCAAAGCGGGCTTCTCCCCACCGTGCCCCCGACGCGTCCTGGATACACGCTTGAGCGATGGATCCTCACCGACAACGGCACAGGCCCGGGCAGCGGAAGCAACGAGCAGGTGCAGAACAGCATGCCGTTCTCGTACCTCGCGTACAACCCAGAGGTAAAGGGCGTCACGTTGACCGCTGTGTGGGCGCCGAGAGGCGACATGCTCTACACGGTGAAGCATCTACGGGTTAATGAGGACAACTCGATCTCGGAGTTCTCGAGTGAGGACTATCAGGGCATAATGGGCACAGAAGTATCGGAATCACCCAAGAACTATGCAGGGTACACCTATGCGCCCAATTATGCGGGTACCAAGACGCACGGCCTCATCACTGCAGACCCGATTTTGGTCTTGCGCCTCTATTACGTGCCCGTAACGCCTCCGACGCCGCCGGTGCCTCCCACACCGCCGACGCCTCCAGCGCCGCCGGTAGACCCGACGCCTCCCCCAACCGTGGTGCCCCCGATCATCATACCGACGCTGCCGCTTCCGCCGTTCATATTTGACGTGCCGCCGGCAGACCCGGCGCCGGGCCCAGGCCCGACCCCCGCTCCTGCGGCGACCACGCCCACACCGACGCCTGACCCGGACACTGAGATCACGCCCACGCCCACGCCCACAACAACGCTGCCTGACGACTCAACGCCGCTTTCTGGGGCACACTGGGCGCTGCTCAACTTGATACTGACCATACTGGGCTGCCTCGTCGCCGTCATCACCCTTGTGGTGCGTCGCAAGAACCGTGAAGACGAGGAGCGCGAGCGGCGCGCTCAGGCACTCGCACAAGCCCAGGCCCAGGCACAGGCTAAAGGCATGAGCAAGAGCCAGGCCAAGGCCGCGCGGGCTGCTTTGGCCCAGGCCCAGGCCGACTACAACGCCCTGCAGGGCGACGAAGAGCAGCGACGCTCCTCGCGCGTTGTCTGGCGTGCTCTCAACATTGTGGCCGCGCTGGTTGCCATCATCGTGTTCGTGCTCACCGAAGACATGCGCAACCCCATGGTGTTCACGGACTGGTGGACCATCGTGCATGTGATCATCGCTGTCATCCAGATTGTTCTTTCGGTGCTCGTGTCGCGCCGTCAGAAGAAGGAGCGCCTCGAAGAGTCCTCCCAGCAACAAGGCTTTGCGGGATACCAGCAGATGCCCCAGGCGCAGGGAGCGTAGTTCCTCTTCGCTAAAAGCAGCATCGCCGTGCGGCGCCCTGGGCATGTGCCCAGGGCGCCGCTGTTTGCTGTGAGCCGCTGCGGGGGCTGTGGGGTGCATTGCCGCCCGCAGTCGGTGCGTCAGGGCGTCAGAGCGGCTTCGCGGCAGCGCGGCTTTGCGGCAATGCTGAGCGGCAGCGCGGCTTCGCGGTCAACGGATTGTAAAAGAACCATGAATTAATGTTTATTATTTCTCAAAAAAGGCGTATGATCGCAACGCACTACCGAACAGGCGATTGACGGCACTTGGCGGTCATGCGACCGAGAGCCCACAAGGGTGCGTTCGCTCGGTTCGGTATTGGGGGTATTATAGTAAACACTATAATGCTAAAAAATTCAGATTCAAGCTGACAGCCACGGGTGCTCCTTTTGTTCCCAAGTGGGCTGTCGGGTTGTTCTCTGACGGCCAGCCCGTTGTACGGCATGGTCAAAGGCAGGATGCGCATGGGTGTTCTGATCGACACGAGGAGCATGCTTAAGGGAGGCAAGCGTCAGCCTGTCAAAAGGCCTGCTGTCGCTCTTGCCCTCTTGTCTTTGCTTCTGGCGTGTGCGCTGCAGCTGGCGGCGCCGCAACGTGCGCACGCTGACGCGCTGCCGCCCGTCTGTGCCTCAGGAGTTGGACTTGATGCTAAGGGCGTGGACTCGCCGGCGCTTTTCAGCGTGGGCGCCGACGACACCGTTGCGCGCAATAGGGCTTGGGTTAACAGCGCCGTGTCGGTTCTTACGTGCCATGACAACTCTCATGATGGCAACGGCCGTGTGCACGACCCCGGCGACCTGTTGGCGGTCCTCGTCTGTAAAATCGACCTGTACGCGCGGTGGACAGCCGATGGCACGTCCCTGGGCAAGCCGGGCAACGACGAGCAGCCGGGGGCAGACGGTCGTGCGCCCCCGGCAAACTCCCACGCGCCTGCAAGTGAGACGACAAACGAGGACACAGATGCCGGCAGCAACGCCGACGGCAACACAGGCGCCGGCATCGGCACCGACTCCGCGTCACTGGCTGCCGAAGAGGCGCAAGAGCCGTCTGCTAATACCGAGGCGCCGCCCGTCGACGCCGAAGTGCCACCTGTCGTCGCCGTGGAGCAACCGGACGCCGGCCTCGTAAACGGCACCACGCCCAAGGCGGCGCTGCCCGGTTGGGCACTGGCAAACCTGTCGCTCACCATGCTCGGCTGCCTAGCGGCCGTCATCACGCTCGTGGTGAGAAACCCGCGCGCACGGTCCGAGAACGCGAGCATTCGTCAGCGCGGGTACTTGGTCACCTGGCGCGTCTTCAACGTTCTGGCCGCGCTTTCTGCTCTCATCGTGTTCTCGTTCACCGAGAACCTGGCTGGTCGCATGGTGCTCGCTGACTGGGTGACCTTCGTGCACGTGCTCGTCGCGCTCTTCCAGGTGCTGTTCTCGGTGCTCGCGACGCACCATCGTGAAGACGACCACCGAGACCAGGACGACGGCACGATCAGCTACCGCCCGTCGCTCTAGCCCTTGCAAACAAGGGCGCAAGGGACAAGGCCGACTGCCCCGCCCTTTTTGCTTCCCGGTGCCTTTGCCCGCGCATTTGTGAGCTAAACACCCCGTTTACCCGTCCATCCAGACCAAAAGTCCCGATTTGCCTTGGTTTGTTGGCCATAAGCCTTTTGCCCGCGCAAAAAATAGTGTATGATGTGCACGTTATTGCAGGCGCCTGTATAGTGCAAGCCGACGAATCGTCGAGCTGAGACTGCGGGGTACAGGAGCCTGAGCTTTTCATGGGGTGCCAGGCAAAGTCTTGAGCAGACAACGCTACTGGCAATACAACAGGCCGACTGATCCCCGACTCGCACGCAGGCTCTTTCTGCGGCGTCGTTCAGGTAGGGCTGTTGGGTCTCACATCTGTGGGACCGCAAGAGAATGGGGGAAGCTATGATCAGAACCAACAAATCTACCCATGCTTTTGGCAGGATGAGGCATCGTGCCCGCAAACTGCTGCTACTCTTACTCGCTTTAGTGCTTGCTTGCACGATGTTGCCCTTGCTGTCTTTGCCTGCCTACGGAGAGGCTGGCAAGGACCAGCAGCTCGTCGAGGCTTCTGCTCGTGTGTCGCAGCCAGAGCCGGCCGCCGCGCCTGCAGCGGCTGTCGCGCCTGCGACAGCTGAGGTGCCAGCGCCGGCCGTCTCAACGGCGTCGGCCGTCGCGCAACCAGGCCAGCCGCCCGCCGCGCCACAGCCCGCTGCCGAGCAGCCACCCGCTGCAAACCAGCCGCCCGCCGCGCCAGAGCCGTCCGCGCCAGAGCCCGCCGCGCCAGAGCCGCCCGCCGAGCAGCAGCCCGCCGCCGAGCAGCCAGTCTCAGCGACGCCAGCTTCAGATCCCATTGGCTCTTTGGCATCGCGCTACACGGTCACCTTCATCGTCTCCGGAAGCTTCTATGAGAGCGTCACGGTAGACGACGGCTCGACACTCAGCCAGCCAGCTCCGCCCGCGCCGCCCGCAGGCTACGTCTCCTTCAAGGGATGGTCCACATCTGGATCGACGAGCAACCTCTACAACTTCGCAACTCCGGTCAGGAGCAACCTGACGCTCCACGCAGTGTTCTCAGACACGTTCCTTGTATCCTTTCTCAATACCGACAACGTGGTGATCACCGGGATTGAGGTCAAACGCAACACCCCCATCCCCGTGCCCGGATCAAACGTCACCGACGCGATACTCCAGCCTACCGGCAAGCGCTTCGTCTACTGGTACGACGAGACCGACACTCACAGCCCGCCCGCCGACTTCTTCGCAGGCTCACCGCCGATAGCTTCTCAAGACGTGGTACTGCGTCCTTATCTCAAGGCGCTCAAGACCATCATCTTCGTCTCGGAGGGCACGCAGGTTCCTGCTGCTTATGTGATTGAAGGCAGCGCCGTCGCCCGCCCGCCCGACCCGTCGCGCGACGGCTGGGCCTTTGCCGGCTGGCGCACGGCATCAGGCGGCGGCGGCTCTCCCTACAGCTTCGCTGCGCCGGTCAACAACGACCTTGTCCTCTATGCGTCGTGGACTCCCAAGACGGTCAGCTACACGCTCGCTGTCTGGATGGAGCGGGCCAACATGAGCCAAAACCCCGACTGGGTGCCTACCATGAACAACTTGTCGCATTACGACTATGTCGTCTCTATCCCCATGACGGGGACTGCCGGTCAGATGTCGGCTGTCGGCACTGGCTCGGGGCAGGCTGTTCCTTCGGCGCTTGCGACGTTGCTCAGTGGCACCGGCGCCGGGGCAAGCAGCCCGCTGCGGTACGCCAAGTTCCAAGGCGCCGTCAACAAGACGATCGTCGGCAACGGCTCGACGGTTGTCAATGTTTTTGTCCAAAGAAAAATATATACCTATAATTTTATAATAGTTGGCAATACTGCAACAACACAGCACAGCCTGCTTGACAACGCCAACAACCGTTATGAGCAAGGCGCGCCTGCTCCCTATGTCATACGAGCGAAGTTCGAGCAGAACATTGCGTCGGTCTACCCTTCCAAGTTTCAGAAGCGCACCGCTGTCTCCGGATCGGGCAGCTCGGCCGTCTGGGGTGACTGGGCCGCAACGACCGACTTCAACCAGTGGAGCGTGAGCGGCAGCGGCATGTCTGACCTGACCAACTGGATGAGCAAGCGGCTCGTGATCTCGAGCGCGCTTGTCTCTGCCAACGGCCAACAGGCCAGCTACTCGGTGACCTCCCAGTGGAGCAGCGCCGCCTCGTATCAGTACCGCTACTTTGTTGAGTCGCTCACCGGCACCGGCGACCTGCAGCTCGCCGACGGCACCTGGTACGTGCTTGCCACTGAGTACAACGACACCCTGCACACTACCACGCTGAACTACGCGAAGCCCATGCCCGGCTATGTGGCCATTGACGCGAATCCCGGCGACAGCACTGCCATCGGGCTGCGTTACGACTACAATGAGCTTACCAAGACCTGGACGCAGAACAACAGCGGCGACTACCGGTGCTATTTCTACAACCGCCTTAACACCCTGACGCTGACGTACTACCCCAACAAGCCGGCCATCGCAGCGGGCGCCGTCACTAACATGCCCCCGAACAGGACCAACCTCAAGTACGGTGACTATGTCGGTCCCGCGCCCGACGAGATTCCGCAGCTTGAGGGCTATATGTTCGGCGGCTGGTACAAGGACGCCGACCTGCGCGTGCCCTTCGCGTTCGGCGACGTGCCAATGCCCAACGCGAACCTCGCCGCCTATGCCAAGTGGACGTCCACCGACTACTCCATCAGCTTTTACGACAAGCCCGGCGGCGAGCTGGTAGCGTCGCAGACAACCGGGAAAGGCCAGTACGCGGACTTTGCTGACCCGGCGCTCTGGCAAGTAGACGACCCCGTGCCCGGCAAGGGACAGTTCATCGGCTGGTATTGGCGCACGAGCGATATATACATACCGTATCATCCTGACATTCCGGTCTATGACGACTTGGACCTGTACGCTTTTTGGAAGATAGACAGCTTCTCGGTCTCGTATGAGTCGGGCACAGGCGGCATCGGCACGCATCGTCTCGCCGAGTCCGAGACCTTCGCGCTCGGCGCGCTCGTGCGTATCTCAGACGGAGAAGGACTTGTGCTGCCTGCCCCCGAGCGGCCAGATGACCTGATGATGTTTTATGGCTGGCTGCTCAGGTATGCCAACGGGACCTATGACGGGATGCTCTATTACCCGGGCAGCATCATAGAGATTCAAGGCGACAGCGTTCTCATTGCGCAGTTCGCGCCCCGGCGCCTTTTGTTCTCCATCACCTACCACCCGAACTTCTCGCTTAGCGCCAACAGCAGCCTCCAAGTGTGGGTGCCGCTCGCCCAGCTGGGCAGCGCAGGGCTCGTCGGCGCAGTCTTCACAGCGCCGAGCTACCAAGTCATAGGTTGGGCGCTCACGCCGGGCGCCGCGACGCCTGCGTATGCTACAAGCGCGCGCGACGTGGACCTGAGCGCCTTGATCGACAGCAACGACAACGTGGACCTCTACGCTAAGTGGGCCTACCGGCCAAACGTCGGTCCGCCGATCTCGCCGGTTTTGCCCATCGTCCCGCCGACGCCCCCCGTAGGCTCACTCGACGAGGACACGCTAGGCGATATAGTGGGAGACGGGATTCTGGGCGGTGGGATCGGTCGCGGCTCAGCGCCGCGCGTCCGAGCGACCCTGCCCCTCGCGGACAGCAGCATCGAGGCGTCTGCTTCTGCAGGGCAACAGGTCACGCCAGACGAGCCGTCAATAAACTGGTTCTCGAGCTTTGACGTGCCGCTCGCAGGCGGCAACGGACGCTGGGCGCTTGTCAACCTGGTGCTTGCGTTCCTAGGCTGCCTGTTCGCCGTTATGACGCTTGCCCTCAGCAACCCGCGCGAGTCTGCAAGAAAGAAGCATGGCGCCAGTGGCAAGGCTGGCCGCGAGAGCGCGTCGGCAAAACGGCGCTCGTACCGGGCGCTCTGGCGTGCGCTCAATGTTATTGCCGCAGCAGGCGCGGCAACGCTGTTTTTCTTAACCGAGAACACCAGCCACCTGATGGCGCTCTTTGACACCTTGACCATGGCGCACGTGGGAATTGCCTCTGCACAGACCGCGCTATTCATACTGACGGTACGTTCTCTAAAGGAGGATGCGGGCAGCGAGGCGGGGCGCAGGCCATCCGCCTATCAGCCCTCCTGACGAGAAGAGGGGGATACCGCAGCTGGCGCCCCAGGCAGATAGTGCCTGGGGCGCATCAATTCGGGAGCGATTAGACACCCGGATCCGACCCACTTTGTCTCACTGAAGCTCGTGAGTGACAAACGTCATACAAGCGCAGAAACTCCGTTGCCACAGCCTGCGCCGTAGCGTAGTATTCGAACTAGATGTCTAGCGCATGGCCATGAGGGCACATAGTAGCCCATAGCAGCCCGCACGCTCATGGACTTGGGGTTTTGGGGAATGCCGCTTGGCAGCTGTTGGGGTACGTGTGGTGCGAAAGTTACGAATGGGGGAGTCTCATGAATGGCCAACATGTTCGTCGGCACGCGAGCGGCACGTCAGGGATACACGCCCGCGAGAGGTCATTGTCTCTTGGCGCGCGTGGCGGACGAGGCGGCCATGGCTCGCACGGCATGCGTGGCGCACGGGTCGCGCGTGGCACTCGTGGCATACAGGTTGCTGCTCTGACGTTGCTGGTGCTCGGCATCTTTGCGCTTGTCTGGGCGGTTGCCCCACAGCTCCGTCTCAGCGCGCTCGGCCTCATGGCAGAGGCTGCGGCAACACCTGCGGCAACGTCTGCGACAATGCCTGCGGCAACAGCATCGACTTCGTCAGAAACGCCCTCCAACCAGTCGCCCTCGCTCCCCGAGGAGGGAGCGCTCGCGCCGGCTCGCACCCAGGTCCCCTATGTGCTCCTGAGCAACCGTATCAGCCCAGTCATGCCAACCCTGCCGCCGAGCCTGTTATCGTCTCCCGTAGCCGCCGGGGCCACGCATGCAGGGCTCGGCTTACCGCTCGTCGACCTCGGCATACCGCTTTCGGCAGAGTCTGTGGGCTGGGTGCCTGTCAATTTGGCGCTCGCTGCGTTAAGCTGTCTCGTCGCTCTCGTCACGATGGCGCTTAACCGTCCGAGCAAAGCTGTTGTGCGGCATGTGTCGAGCAGGTTGCCCTGGCGTTTGTTGAGCATTGCTTGTGCCGCTGCCGCCCTGGTGCTGGCCTGGCAGACGCAAGACCCAGCGGGGCCGACACTGCTGGCAGACGAGGCGACCGTTATCCACGTGATCATTGCTGTGGCCCAGGTCTTGTGCGTAGTGCTCGTGTGCCGCAGGGTCTCTGGCCATGATCACCCGCGTGGCTCGAGTGGGCTAAAATTGTCACGCAGGAAGAGACAAGCAATGGCAAGGCGGTCTCAATGGAACACCGGTCGTGACTACGCTGTCACGCACAACCCACCCCGTGGACTTGTCCGTCGCGCCCTGGACGATGCATGAGTTTTTCGCAGGCAGCGGCTTGGTCGCATACGGGCTCAAGGGCATGTTCTGCCCGGTATGGTCGAGCGACATATGCGAGAAGAAGGCCGCCGTGTACCGGGCAAATTTTGCGGGCCGGCATTTTGTGTTGGAAGACATCAAGAACGTGTGTGGCGCTGACCTTCCTTTTGCCCACTTGTCTTGGGCAAGCTTTCCCTGCCAAGACCTATCGCTGGCAGGCATGCTGGGCGGCATAGACGCACGACGCAGTGGGCTCGTGTGGGAGTGGCTGCGCGTGCTGCGCGAGATGCAGCAACGACCGGCCGTGCTGGTCGTTGAGAATGTCGCTGGGCTTCTGTGCGCGCAAAATGGCGAGAGCTACCAAAGGCTGCACCATGCACTGGGGGATCTCGGGTACCAAAGCGGCGCCGTCGTGATCGATGCCGCGCGTTTTGTGCCGCAGTCACGCCCCCGCGTGTTTGTCATTGCCCTACGAGAAGGCATGCAGCCTCCACAAGAGCTGACGGATTCTGAGCCAAACTGGCTACACAACAAAAACGCGGCAAAGCTCGGGGCGACATTGCCACGTTGGATTTGGTGGCGCGCCGATGAGCCTGCGAGGCGGACTAGCAATCTGAGTGACGTCCTTGACCTGACGCTTCCCTACGACAAGGACGGTCTTTTGCGCATGGTCCCTCAGCGCCACCAAAACAAGCTCGACAGTCTTAAGGACGTTGTAGCAACGGGGTATCGAAGGACACGCGACGGAAGGCAGTGCCTCGAGCTGCGCTTTGACGGCATAGCAGGATGTCTGCGAACGCCGAAGGGTGGCAGCAGCAAGCAGTTTCTGGTTGTGAAGCGCGCGGGCGAGGCACACGCGCGCGCCTTGGCGCCACGGGAGGCAGCGCGACTGATGGGCGCCCCCGACACCTTTGTGTTGCCCGGCACGCCTAACGACGGCTACCGGGCGATGGGGGACGCAGTGGCCCTGCCTGTGGCCACATTCATCGGCGCGTCGTTTCTGAGCAAGCTCATGGAGGTGGCATAAGCCTGGCAGCTGGGCGACTTGACCGCGCCTTGGGCTGTCGGGCTTTCATCAGGGGCGCTCTCATGCAGCCTGCTCACATGCGCAGCCTGCTCACACACGCTGGTCTCGCAGTAGGTTACAATAATCTCCCAGAGAATCTGTAGACAATGCGCCATCCGCCTATGCGCCTATCCGAGAGCAGGAAGAGATGACGATAGGTACCAATGCCCCTCGCAGCCATTCTTCTCGTACCATAAAGAGCAATTGCCACTACTGTGGCTACTTGTGCGGGTTTCTCGCGACCGTCGAAGGCGTCGAAGGCGTCGAAGGCGTCGCAGGCGAGGGCAGCGTAGGCGAGCGGCTCGTTGGCCTAAAGCCAGACCCGTCGCGGTTCCCTTATGACGAGAAGGTCATAAACGGATGTCACCGCTGGCGCATGAACCTTGACGAGATCGACGGCCCGGCGCGCGTGAACTATCCGCTCAAGAGGGTGGGCAAGCGCGGTAGCGGGAAGTGGGAGCGCGTGAGCTGGGGCGAGGCGCTTGACGACATCGCGGCGCGCCTGAGCGTGCTCGCCGAGGAGCACGGCACGCAGACGCTGGCAAGCGCCATCGGCGGCCCGCATGCGACCTACTGGCCACTCCACCGCTTTCTCAACCTCTGGGGCTCGCCCAACAACATGGGCATCGGGCAAATCTGCTGGAACACGCGCATCTGGATGGACACGCTTGCCTACGGCTGGCCCATCGAGGCCGACATCGTGCCCGACCGCACCGCACAGGTCTTTCTCTGGGGCACCAACCCAGCCGAGAGCGACAACTCGCTGTTCTGGCGCCAGTTGCGCGCAATGTCTCGCAGCGGGACACCGCTCGTGGTCATCGATCCGCGCAAGACGCGCACGGCGCGCATTGCCACGCTGCACCTCGCTCCTCGTCCCGGCACCGACTGCACGCTCGCGCTCGCGCTAATTCGCGAGATACTTGCCTCAGGGCGTGCTGACGACGCCTTCATCGCGCGCTGGTGCCACGGCTTCGACGAGCTAGCAGCGCATGTGCAGCCCTATACGCTGGCTTTTGCGGAGAAGGCCACGGGCATCCCTGCCGAGCACATAGCCCGTGCGGCAGCGCTGTTCAGCGAGCCAGGCCCGTCCGCGCTCTTGAGCGGCCGCGGCATCGACCAGCTCGGGCCTAACACGGCGCCGACTCACCGGGCGCTCAGCGCCCTGCGGGCCATTACCGGAGACGTTGACCGCCCCGGTGCCTGCACTATTATGGACATGAGCGACTTTATCCCCGAAATTGACCTCGAGATGAGCACTGAGTTGCGGCCTGAGAAGCGCGCAGCCCAGCTCAACCTGAGGCACACGGCGCTCCAGAGCTATCCCGCCTACGAGTCGGTGACTGAGCTCACGTCACGCCTCGGACGAACGGCCGCTTGTCCGCTCGGAAAACGGCTGCCGATGCGCTACCTGACATCGGCGCATCCCAATCTCGTGTGGCGCGCTATGGCGACGGGCGAGCCGTACCGCGTGGGCGCGCTCATCTGCATGGCCGCAAACCCGCTGGTCACATACGCAGACACGCGGCTCGTGCACCGCGCGCTGCACGAGCTCTCGCTGCTCGTGGTGCTCGAGCACTACCTCACGCCGACCGCGCAGCTGGCGGACTATGTGCTGCCGAGCGCCGGTGCCTTCGAGCGGCCGCTGTTTCAGGCGCACGGCGGTGTCTCGAACTTCTGCTACGGAGGAGCTGCGGCAGTGGCGCCGTATCACGAGCGTCGCTGCGACTATGAGTTCTTCCGCGAGCTCGGGTGTCGGCTTGGCCAGGCGCCTCACTGGCCACATGAGACGCTTGAGGCAGCCATCCAGGAGACACTGGCACCAACTGGCATGTCGTGGAAGGCATGGTCTGAGCGAGGGATCTACTATGGGATGCCGACGTTTGCCAAGCACGAGCTGCCCGCACTTGGTCGAAGTGGGGATAAGCCCACGCCCCAAGGCTTTGCGACAACCACAGGAAAAATCGAGCTCGCAAGCGCGTTTTTGGAAGGCCTAGGGTCCCCGCGCCTGCCCGAGCCGGTACATGCGGCAGTTGCTCGGTCGCAGTTCGACGGCGGACCCGCCGGTGCCTACACGTTGATAACCGGTGCGCGCACCCAGCCCTATTGGGCGTCCTCCTACTTCAACAACGCGCGCTTTCGTGAAATGCACCCACATCCGACCGCACAGATGAGCGCGGTCACGCTTCAGGCAGCAGGGCTGGTCGAGGGGCAATGGGTCGAGGTCGCGACCAGCAGGGGGCACGCACGCTTCGTTGCCAGGGAGTCATCCCTCGTGGACGGGGTCGTCAGCTGTGAGTATGGCTGGTGGTATCCGGAAGAGGCGCAGGGCGAGCCGCATCTGAGCGGCCTGTGGCGGTCCAACGTAAACTGCCTTACGAGCGCCGACATCGACTCCTGTGAGCCGCTGCTCGGCAGCTGGGCCTATAACGGCCTTCCTTGCACGCTGCGCCCGCTGTCAGAATAAGAAAGCGCCCCCGAGTTCGGAGGCGCCGAGAGTGCTGGTGGTCGGAGACGGACTTGAACCGCCGGCACGGGGATTTTCAGTCCCCTGCTCTACCAACTGAGCTACCCGACCAGGGTTTCGCCGCACACAGCCTGTTCAATGCGACAAGGACAACCATTTTACCACGCACAGCCGCACGGTCAACAGCTCGCTGCTTGCGCAATGTGACTGTGTGACGCTTGAGGGGAGAGGGGACGGGGGTGCGGACAAAAACTTGGACCTGAGAAGGAAGGCTCAGGTGAAGTGACATGCGTTACTCGGCCCAACAAAAGCAGGAAGTGCTGGAGCACTACTTCAGCAACGGGTGCTCGCCCACAAAGACCATGGCGGCCTTCGGCTTCGCCAGCCGCAAGTCGATCTACAGGTGGTCCCGGCAGCTCGCCCTGGACGCCGGCGCCCCGCGGGGGCACGGGCATGGGGTACACTGCCCCTTGGAAGCGAAGGCAGAGACCGCCAGGCTCGCCGTGGAGGGCCGGTCCACGATGGCCGAGGTCGCGTCGCATCTGGGCGTCGCGTCCGTGAGGTCGGTCTACAGGTGGGCCGCGGCCTACAGGAAAGGCGGTGTCGCAGCGCTTGTGCCAAAGAAGAGATACCCTGGTCCAGCGCCTGGCGCTGGCCGCGAGGCCAGCCCGCCCCCCGACGGCGTAGACGCCCTGAGGAGGGAGAACTACGAGGTCAGGCTGGAGAACGCGGTGCTCAATAAGACGATAGAGGTCCTAAAAAAAGACCCCGGCCTGGGCGGGGCTAGCCTCACCAACCGTGAGAAGGCCGCCGTCATCGGCTCCCTCAGGCCCCAGCTCCCGCTCAAGGACCTCCTGCGCGCCCTCGGGATGGCCAAGAGCTCCTACGAGTACCAGGCGGGCGCCCTGAGGCGGCCGGACAAGCACGCCCGCCTGCGCGAGAAGGTGCGCGAGCTGTTCTTCGGGCGCAGGTCGAGCAGGGGGTACCGCCCCTTGTGGGCCATGCTGCGGCAGCTCGACGAGCCCCTCGCCGTGTCCGGGAAGGTGGTGCGGCGGATCATGCGCGAGGAGGGCCTCGTCCCGGTCTACAACAGGAGGAGGCGCCGCCACAGCTCCTACGAAGGCGAGATCGGCCAGGCGCCGGACAACCTGCTGGGGCGCGACTTCTCCGCCGCCGCCCCCCCAACGAGAAGTGGCTCACCGACCTCACCGAGTTCAAGCTGCCCGCAGGCAAGGACTGCCTGTCGCCCGTCATCGACTGCTTCGACGGCAAGGTCGTCTCCTGGACTGCGGGCACGTCGCCCAACGCCGAGCTGGTCAACTCCATGCTGAGGGCAGCGGCGGCCGCGCTCGGCAAGGGCGAGCGCCCGACCGTCCACAGCGACTATGCCGAAAAAAACGCTAAGCCGAATTCGGCTTAGCTCAGACCGCGGCGCCCACTACCGCTGGCCCGGCTGGATCGAGACAATAAGGGCGCACGGCCTCGTCCGGTCGATGTCGAAGAAGGGCTGCTCGCCGGACAACTCCGCCTGCGAGGGGTTCTTCGGCAGGCTGAAGAACGAGTTCTTCTACTACCGCGACTGGCGCGGGGTGGGCACGGGCGAGTTCATCGACAGGCTCGACGACCACATCACGTACTACAACGAGGGGCGCATCAAGGAGTACTTGGGCTGGTTGAGCCCTGTGCAGTATCGGAAAAGCCTCGGAATGGCGGCTTAAGTTGGTCCAAGAAAACGTCCGCACCCCCCCCCAGCAGCATGCTGTCAAAATGTGACAGGGAGATCCGACCCGCTGTCACACGACCCCGCTGTCACATAAAATGTGACAGGGAGATCCGACCCCGCTCATATGACCTGAGTCTTTGTCAAGAGGCAATAAGGGGCCAACCCGTGTCCTCCGTCGAGTCCACGGGCTGGCCCTGTTCTATAGACGCCGCCCTTGCCGCCCCCGCCCAATGCAAATCGTTGATCTGCCTGTCAGCACTCTCATATCCGCGGA
>JAITHV010000130.1 GCA_031279835.1 Coriobacteriales bacterium | reverse complement strand
CGCGGTAGTAGAGCTGGGCGAAGGCGAGGTCGGCCAGGGTCTCCTTGCCGTCGCGGTTGAAGTCGAAGGCGCCCCAGACCACGGGCGGCTCCTCGACCGCGACGGTGACGGTGGCGTCTGATCCTTGCGGGAGCGCGACCTCCACGTCTGCGGTCGTGGCGTCGAGGTAGCGGGCGAGCTCGGCGCCTACGAGCGTGACCGAGGCGTCGCCGAGCTCGTCAGAGACGAGCGAGACGCGCAGCACCTCGGCAGCAGCGTCAAGCGTCACGCCGGGGTGCCAGGCAGAAAGCGTCACGTCGTAGGTGTCGGTGCCCGGCCGTCGGTACACGTCCACGACCTCGAAGCCTGCAAGCGGCGTGAAGGACTCCTCGGCGGTAGCGCCGGCGAGCTGTGTGCCTGCGCCGAGCTCGAGCGAGACCACGAGCGTGGCGGCCTCCTCGGCGTTTGCCAGCGAGACCGTCACGTCGAAGGGCTCGCCCGCTGTTGCTGTTGCAGGGCCAGCTATGCTAAGTGCAGGAGTAGCAGGAGTAGCAGAGACCACAAGGGTAACATGCCCCGAGATGGAGCCTGCGGGAGTCGCCGTTGTAAAAGTGTAGGGAGTGTCAAGTGCAGCGCCCTTGAAACGACCCGTGTCAAAGTCATAACTTGCACCACTGCCCATGGCTATGCCGCTCCCCGATTTAAGAGCGTAGCTGTGCTCGCTGATGAACGCGCCAGGCACGCTTGGATCGGGGACAGCCGGGATGATCAACGTCTGACCTGCCGTTCTCCAAAACCCCTTGCTTGAGTCGGCAGTAAGCCCAGCTATGTCATAGAGATGGTTGCGTGTGCATTCTATGCCTATCAGCGCTGGGTTGTGGGTAACGTCCAGTTCAGAGAGATGGTTGTCGGCAAAAGAAAGCCGCTGCATCACGGGATTGTGCGTTAGGTCCAGTTCGGTCAGCTGGTTGTTGTCGCACGCTAACTGGCTCAACACCGCGTTATGGCTCACGTCTAGGTCGGCAAGCTGGTTTTTGCCGCAGTCGAGGTACCTTAGTAACGCGCTGTGGCTGAGGTCCAGGGCCATCAGCCGGTTGTTCCAGCAATCGAGTTCCTTTAAGCTAGGGTTCTGCGAAAGATCCAAGGCAGTAATTTGGTTGTCTGAGCAATAGAGGTTCACTAACGCAGGAAAGTGCCTCAAGCCAGTCAAGTCAGCAATCCCACGCAAGCTGACATCAACAGTGGTCACGGCAAGAGAGCTCGTGTCGAGAAAACCGGAGCTGTCGGTGTCAAAGCTCGCCGCAACGTAGCTTCTAAAACTGGCATCAGGGAAGTTAGTTGCGTCAACTGCAATGGTAGTGTCGGTGGCCAAAGGCACCAACACATCAGGTTCGGGCGATTCGCCAACTGCCACATCGGCAGCAAAAGCAACCGTCGGCAGCATTATTAAGCACAAAAAAAACGCCATCACACACGACACGATTCGTGCGACGAGACGTCTGCGTGGCGATTGGCTGCGTGGCCCGCGTACGCGCTCAGGAGGCGGGCATACCAGCGATACTGGCCCTCCACGCGATTTTGCTACTACGCTGTTGTGTTCCATGTGCATCACTTCCTTCCTGACCTCCCCGCCCGGGCGCAAAGGCGCCCCGCCGGGGTTGGCTCCCGGCGGGGCGCGCGTGGCGTGTGCCTTGTGCTGAAGGGGCTGCTGATACAGACCTGCCGCCCTTACGACACCGCCGCTTCCCTCACCGAAAGCCGTGCGAATGTGGCGCGCCAGGTCTCCTGACTCCGAGACGTCAAGCCGCTCGTGCCCCGCCTTCCCAGAGCCTCGTTTGGAGAGGCCCCGGTGGCTGTCGGCGCACCGCGTCACGCACGGCGCACAAGGGGAAGCGTAGCCTCTTACAGTAGTGCTGTGAGCTGTGCCGGATTCTCACCGGCTTCTCTGAACGCTACGCACCAGTGTACACCCGTCAGACGCAGTGGCGCAATGGTAATAGATGCGACATTTTTGTCGTAACACGCTCAGACCAACTGCGCGGGGGACGACTGGCTGCCTTATGCGACGCGCTTGAACGGCACCGTCGCGCCTAGGCTGCGGGTCCCGTCGGGATTGACCGACAGCAACTCGGTCACGCTGACTGTGTCGTCGTCCACCCGCTCAAAGGCAAAGGTCTCAATGGCCTTGGCCGATGGGTCATACGTCACCAACACGTCTCCATAAACAGCATAGCTCCCTTTAAAACCAGTCGGATCAGACGCAAGCGTGAAGGTGCTCAGGCCGTCATCTGCAAATTCCATCGTCACGTCGAAGACCATCGTAGGGTCCTCGTCATTCGGAATCTGAGCGTTCCAGGTGCCTATAAAGGGGTTGTCGAGCTCAAAGGGCTGGTCTGTCTCGACAGCTTTAGAGCCAACGACCCGCTTGAACGGCGCAGTCTCGCCGAGCACGAACTCGCCCGCCTCGGTGACCTCTTCGACCTCGGTCACGTCAATGGTGTTGTTGTCCACGACTTCGAACACATAGGCCGCAGCACCCTCGTAGTCCAGGTAGCTCACCTGCACGTCGCCGTTGATCAGGTAGGCGCCAGTGCCTTTGCCTCCTTCGGCTGCAGGCACGCCCTCCATCTCGTAATCAAAGATGCCGTCCACGCGGTACACAAAGGTCAGCTTTGTGTTTGCGCTGGGGATGTCAGACTCCCAGGTGCCGATGAAGGGGTTGGCGAAGGTAGCGAGGTCGAAGCTCGGGGTGTCGTCGGCCGCCGCCTTCTCCGCGCCCTCCTTCTCCTTGTCGCTCACTGCGTCGATCCCTTGCGTCTCCTGCCTCGCGTCGTCGTCTGCGGGCGCTGCGTTGCAGCCTGCAAGCGGTGCAAGAGACGCGAGCGCAAGCGCTACGGCCATAAGCAGCTGCAGTGCCCATAGCTTGCTGCACAAGGCGCTCTCGCGCGGTGCCGTCGTGGTTCTTCTCTCCATAGCCGTACTCTCCTTCCCGGCACCGTTCCTGCGGCGCCCTTGTGGTCCCGGCGTGCACAGGCCATGACCTTGTGCCCGCCAAGCGGTAAGGCTACAATGGTAGTGTATAAGTTATACTTGATTAACTTATTCTTGAAAACACGGCGGCTTCGCGGCAGAAACAGAACGCCCTGGGGCAGAGTACTACGCGAATCGGGAAAAATGGCAAGGTCAAGAGGCAAAGGATAAGGACGGTCACCGGCTTGGTCATACGCCAGATGCATGCAGGCGCGATCATCCGCAGCGGGGCGCTGCATGCTGCCCCCTGCAGGTGCGCGGCAGGCAGCCCGCTGGACGAGTCGTGCGTGACGGGCCAGATTACCGTCGCCAAGCTCGAGTCGGGGCTCTCGATAGAGGTCATGGACTACACCTTCTCGCAACTCACCGTCGTAGACTGCGGGGTGACCGCCCCCTTCATCGAACTGCTGGACCTTGCCTCCGTGAAGGCGGTGCGCACGCTCGGGCCGCACTCCTGCCCCGTGGAACCGGGAATACACGTCACCCTCTGCACCGACACCGACGGCCAGCTGGCGTTTTGCGCCGGCGTGCCCGTGCAAGGATTAAGGATCCGCTTGTCGCTCGACGTCTACGACACGTGGATCCTGCGCAGGTTTCCGCGCGACTCGCCGAGCCACGCCGCCCTGCGCGCGCTGCGCAACCGGACGTTTTACCATGCGCGCATGCGCACGATCTTCAACCAGGTCAAAGACGGCGTTTGCACGGGTCTGGACTCCGAGCTGTACTACGAGTCGAAGCTCATGGAGCTGGTCTCGCTGCTCGGGAGGCACTACAGCAACAGTAGCATTGGGACCGCCGGGGCAGAGGTAGACACAAGGGGCGGCACGTCGACAGCAGACGACGAGGCAGTCGAGCGCGTCGTGCAGCGGCTGAGCGAGGCCCTGGAGGACCCGCCGTCTGTGACCGAGCTCGCGTCGCTGGCGCATGCCAGCCCCTCCAAGCTGCAGCGGGACTTCAAGCGCACGACCGGCTGCACGATTCACGAGTACCTGCGGCGGCTTCGCATGGAGCGCGCCCGCGAGCTGGTGTGCGGCGGCAACGAGCCGTTGCACCGCGTTGCTCATAAGGTGGGATACCGTAAGCCCGGCAGTTTCTCAAAGGTGTATCGCGAGGCCCATGGCATCAGCCCGAGCCAGCACCGCCGCCTGCTCAGAACAGGCAGCCATGCCTAGGCAAGCAGCGCTCCCTACACCGTCCAGAATTGAGAGGCGCTGACGCTCGCCGCACAAAAGCGTCGCGCCGTTCTCGCCAAGCGTCGTTTCGCAAGCCTGGGGCAGCCGCGCGACGAACTCGTCGCAGCTGGCCTGGTGCGCAGCCGCGCGACGAACTCGTCGCAGCGGGCCTGGTGCGCAGCCGTGCGCACCTCGGCGTCAGCGGCGTCAGCGGCGTCAGCACTGTCGACGCGGATGTTGGCGGCAACCGTGTCGTTGAAGAGCACGACGCCTTGGTAGACGGACGCCATGAAGCCCATCAGATGCTCGGGGTCAAACGAGCGCACGCCAATCCCATGCCCTATAATAGGTCACACCATGAATGATTATTCGTATCCTATCAGCACGGCTGCCCTGCACTTTGCACTGATAGCCCTGCTGTTTACCATACCGTTTGTCTTTGTCCAGTACATCAGGTACGGCTCGGTCTCAAAGTGGCGCGCTGTCGTCCTCTTCAGTTTCTGCTACTACCTGCTCGCCGCGTTCTACCTCGTGATCCTGCCCCTCCCCGACCCTGCGCAGACTTCGGGCTGGGTCTCTCCGACCATGCAGCTCATGCCGTTTCGGTTTGTCTCCGACATTGCTGCCGAGAGCACGCTGGTCATCTCCGACTACCACAGCTACCTGCCTGCGCTGACGCAGAGCGTAATTGTGGAACCGCTCTTCAACATCCTGCTGACCGTGCCGTTTGGAGTCTACCTGCAGTATTACTTCAGGCGCAGCTTTCTGGTGACACTGCTGCTGACCGTCGCGCTCACGCTGTTCTTCGAGCTCACACAGCTCAGCGGCCTGTATGGCATCTACCCGCGCCCGTACCGCCTGTTCGACGTTGACGACCTCTTGCTCAACACCCTGGGAGGCGTCTTGGGGTGGCTCGCCGCGCGTCGCGCACTCGTATTCCTGCCCACACGCGAGCAGATCGACCGCAAGAATGTGGAGAAGAGCGCGAAGGTCGGCTACATCCGCCGCCTCTTTGCGCTGCTCATCGACTATCTGGTCGTGTTGTTGCCAACGATGCTCGTCGGCATCGCGCTGGGTGAGGAGAATGTCGGGCTTCTCCCCTTTGCCACCACCTCCCTGCTCATGCTGTATTTTTTGGTGGCGCATGCGATTTTTGGCAGGACGGTCGGCAAGGCGTTGGTCCACCTCCGCATGGAGCGCATTAAAACGGGGGAGAAGGACGCTGTCCCAACGACCGGCCCGACCGCTCGGGCCGAGAGGCCTGCCAAAACGATGCGCCCTCCGTTTCTGCCGTTGCTTGTGCGCTACGGCATCCTCTGTGCTGCCGTGTTGATGCTTCAGCTGCTCAACCACCTGGTTGTCACCGTCGAGGCGAATGGGATCTATGCGCTTGCCCACATGGCGATACTTTTGTTCGTTGTCTTAGACCTGGTGCGCGGGCTGTTCTTCGGCAAGCTGCTGGCTTATGAGCTTGTGAGCGGGCTTCGCAACGTCAACACCAAGATGCCCGCAGACAGGTTGTCGGACAGCCAGGAAGTTGGCTCGGCAGACGGCCCGGCAGGCGGTCTAAGCCGTTGAGCCTTCCTGGAGAAGCAGCTAAGGTCTCCAAGACATAAGGCAGGTGTGGTTTTCATGGGCAACAAAGAGCTGTTCGACGTAGCAGCGCACACGTACAACACGCCCGAGCGGGCCAAGGTCGCTGACGCAGTGGCAGAGGCGATACGCGCCTGCGTCAAAGGGCACAGCATCGACGCCTCGTCAAAGACCGCATTGGACTATGGATGCGGAACAGGACTCGTGGGGCTGCGCCTTCTCGGCCTGTTCAAGGAAGTCCTCTTGATGGACGCCTCCCCTAACATGGTCGATCAGGCTCGGACCGCTATCGCCGCCATCCAGACAAGCGGCGCTGCACATGCCCGCGTCTTGTGCGGTGACATCATGGACGCTTCGCCTGTGGGACTCTGCGTCGATTATGTCGTTGTAGTGCAGGTCCTGCTGCATGAGCGCGACACGAGAGGGCTTGTCTCGCGCCTGCGCTCTGTGCTTCGTCCCGGCGGGCACCTCATGATCGTCGATTTCGACAAGAACGAGCGCGTGTCGAGCCAAAAAGTCCACCCTGGTTTTGAGCGTGGCGAGCTCACTGCCCTCGTTGAGTCGGAAGGCTTCTCACTTGCCCGCCTTGAAACCTGTTACAGCGCAAAACAGCTGTTCATGAACCAAGACGCGACCCTCTTTTTGCTTGACGCTGTTAAGATGTCAAGCATGGATAAAGACGACGCGTGTCGTGCCGAGAAACCCCACTGACCAAACATTGTTTAGCCACGAGCCAACCACCAACCAACCACTACGAAAGGTGCCACCCATGACTGACGCGACGCCTCCCCGCCATGTTCACACGACCTGCGTGCAAGGCGGCTACCGGCCTTCAAGCGGCGAACCGCGCACGGTGCCGCTTATCCAAAGCACAACCTTCAAGTACGACAGCTCCGAGGCCATGGGGGCGCTGTTCGACCTCGAGGCGTCAGGCTACTTCTACACGCGGCTGCAAAACCCCACAAACGACATGGTCGCAGCGAAGATCTGCGAGCTGGAGGGCGGCGCGGCGGCCATGCTCACTGCATCAGGCCAGGCGGCAAGCTTCTTTGCGCTGTTCAACATTTGCAGTGCCGGTGACCATATTGTCTCGTCGAGCGCCATTTATGGGGGCACCTACAACCTCATCGCGGTGACCATGCGACGCATGGGCATTACGTGCAGCTTTGTGCACCCTGACTGCTCGCCCGAAGAGCTCGACGCTGCTTTTAGACCGAACACGAAGGCGCTGTTCGCAGAGACCATTGCCAACCCGGCACTGATCGTGCTTGACTTTGAGAAGTTCGCCTCCGCCGCATCACGCCATGGCGTGCCGTTCATGGTAGACAACACGTTTCCGACACCGGTCAACTGCCGTCCCTTCGAGCACGGCGCCCATATCGTCGTGCACTCTACGACTAAGTACATGGACGGCCACGCCACCAGTGTCGGCGGCGCCATCGTAGACAGTGGGAGCTTTGACTGGCAGGCCCATGCCGAGAAGTACCCCGGTCTGACCACGCCAGACGAGAGCTACCATGGCGTCGTCTACATCGAGCGCTTCGGCGCCGGTGCCTTTATCACCAAGGCAACCACCCAGCTCATGCGCGACCTCGGCGCCACCCCTTCGCCGGCAAACTCCTTCTACCTCAACTCGCATCTCGAGTCGCTCGCCGTGCGCATGGAACGACACTGCGCCAACGCACAGCGCGTCGCCGAGTTTTTATTGGACGACGAGCGGGTCTCATGGGTGCGCTACCCGGGGCTGCCTGGCGACCCGTATTATGCGCTTGCGCAACAATACCTGCCACAAGGCACATGCGGCGTGGTGTCCTTCGGCGTGAAGGGCGGGCGGGACAAGGTCACGGCCTTTACCGACAGCCTGCGGCTTGCGTCTATCGCCACTCATGTTGCCGATGCGCGGACCTGCGTGCTCTACCCGGCAGGCACGACGCACCGCCAGATGAGCGACGCCGAGCTGGTTGCGGCTGGCGTGGCACCGGACCTCATCCGCCTTTCAGTCGGGCTTGAAGACCCAAACGATCTCATTGCCGACCTTGCACAGGCGCTTAGGCATGCCTCCTGAACATAGATAAAGGCGTGACAGAGGGCTTGCGGGCGTGACAGAGCGCGCGCGTCAATGGGGTCGGAATGTCTGGCTTCGAGTCCCTCGGCCAGTCGTAGCCAGGGACGTTGGAGCGGGTGACGGGACTCGACGTGATTTGCGCGTGCGGCAAATCACCTGTCCTCGCTCGCGCTGCTCGCTTCGGACGCTCGGCTACGAACGTGCCGCTGGCACGTTCGCCGCGCCTCGCCCCATGTCTGGCTTCGAGTCCCTCGGCCAGTCGTAGCCAGGGACGTTGGAGCGGGTGACGGGACTCGAACCCGCGAATACAAGCTTGGGAAGCTTGGGCCTTACCACTTGGCAACACCCGCTCATTAACAACGATTTTACCATAGCTTGCACAACGCGTCGCGCACCTGGTCCTCATTGCCCTGCTTGCTCACCACCATTACGACATCCCCTGGCATGAGAACTGTTGACCCGTTCACGATCGAGAGGCTTGCGCCACGCCCGACCGCCACCAACAGGCTCTCGTCAGGCAGGAGCGGCTTTATCTCAGCAACGGTCTTGCCCTCAACACTATGCGCCTTCATGCCACGCGGAAGCGCCACCTCGCTTATCACCAGATCGCCCTGGGTCAGCGACATGACCGCGTGCACGGCTCCCTCAGTCGCCTCGATCTCAATAAGCCGCGATATGACGCTGGTCGATGAGACTGCCTCAATGCCAAGTTGCCTGAAGATCCGCTCGTTTTTTGGGTTGTTCACGCGGGCGATGGCACGAGGGACGTTGAACACCAACATGGCTATCTCACAGGAGACTAGGTTTGAGTCGTCTGCACCAGTCGTCGCAACAAAGATGTCGGCATGCTCGGCGCCGGCGTCTGCCTGAAAGGACGAGTCGCAGCCGTCCCCCAATATCATGAGCGCTTGCTGAGGAAGGACCATGGCCAGGCGGTCGATCTTCTTTTTATTCTGCTCGATGACGGCAACACGATGCCCTCCCGCAAGCATCTTGTGTGCCAGGTACTCGCCGATCTTCCCACCACCGTTGATAATAATGTGCATGTTTAGCGGGCCCCCTTCTCGCGCCCGGCTGCATCAATCACGACAGGCCTGCGCAGGGCGTCTGGGGCGTGCAGCACTCCTTTGCGCTTGACTCCCTGCATATGGGGCGACATAAACATGGAGAAGCGCTCAAGAAGGTTCTTATGGATACACGCTAACAATATGTCACCATCATAGAGGGTGCTCTCTTTTGAAGGGATGGAGCTCAGCGAGTTGTCCTTACGCTCAAAGGCGATGATGCGCACCTCATGCTCGCGCTCAACGTCACTCACCTGTATGCTTGGCTTGCCGGTTCCCTCGAGGTTAAGCACAAACCTCAAGACCTCATAGTCGCCAAACGTGTCGACATGGCCGCCATGCTCCGCCATGACCATGGAGTACATCTCCTCAGCAACGAGCGTCGTGCCGCACACGAAGTCAAGCCCGAGCTGAAGGTAGGCATTCTCGCGGTCAGGATTGTACAGTCGCGTCAGCACGCGAGGCACGCCAAAGAGCTTGCGCGCGACTTCTGCGATCATCAGGTTCGAGTTGTCCTGGTCAGTCACTGAGGCGAGCACTTCGCACTCTTCAACGCCGGCCTCGATCAGCACGTCTTCGTCATAGCCGACCCCAACAATGGTCCGCCCCTCAAAATACCGTCCGAGCGTCCCAAACGACTGAGGGTCCGTGTCGATGACGACCACGTTGTTCTTGTCTTGTGAGAACAATACGGCGAGCTGGGAACCCACTCTTCCGCATCCAACAACGATAATGTTCACTGTGGGCCTTTCGTCGGTGTGCGTTGCGTGCTTTAGTGTACTCCACCCTGCGAGCCAAGTGCCTGCGGGCTTCTCCATAAAAAAACAGCGCCACAGTTGTGGCGCTGCTGTCTTGTGGATGCGCCTCGGCGCACTACTTTTTGATGAAGAGGTTGAGCTTCCCCCCACAAGTCGGGCAGGTTCCCTTGAGCATCGGGCGCCCGTTCTTCGTTGTGACCTCTGTCGCGTCTTTCATTTCTTTTTTCTCCTTGCACTTGACGCAATAAGCCTGTGCCATGTCTTGCCTCCGTTGGTCTATCTGATGGATAAGGCGCTCTGCGGCCAACAGCAAGGCGGGCACACAAAACGTGGAGACAAGCATACCGTAAAACGCTCCAGTGCCCAAATAGTCGGTGCAAAAACCAACAGATTGCCAGAGAACTGTTGTCAATCGGTAAATGGATCACAACATGCCCTCTGTGAGCGTAACCAAGGAGCCCCGATAACGCGCGACCGTATGCCGCCGCGCACCGCCGCATGCGGCCGCACGTCACCGTGCTCCCCTAGCTGCTCTTAATGGTCTCTAACACCAGGTCGCAGGCAGCTACCATACTCCACTCGTCAAGCGCGTCGATATTGTTGTCGGACCAACGCCAGTCTTTAGGAAGGTGCTTTCCCAGGCCCATGATCGAAATCGCACGTGAGCCTTGATGCAGGACTTCGGTTGCGTCCGTAGTATATCCTGCAAATGGCACAGCTTTGATATCGACGTCAATGGACCGCGCCGAGGACCTTATGAGGTTTTGGAGACGGCTGTCAGTGTTCACCTTCCTGAAGGTCCCCTCTGACACCGTGAAGCACAAGTCGCCAGCGCCGACGCTGTCGAGGTTAATGATGAGCGCGTTGCGCAGGTCAGGAGCGTATTCATGCAGCAGCGCCTTGATGCCTGCGTTCTTGACCTCATGGGCACCGACAGCTACGAGCCAGACTTCCTTGTTCAGCAGCTCAGTGCTGAACGCTGCCATCGCGCCAACGTTCTCTTCATGAGTTGCCCCGCCATATGACCCGCCCTTCCAGCCGTCGTCCTCCTCGTCCGCAAAATTGTCCCATGTGCCGATCGAAGAGCCTTCCCGGCGAGCGTTGAAGTCGTCTTCAACCCCAAGCCAGTTTGAGGCCGAGTCCTCGAACCCCTCGCGCCGACGCTTGCCAGAGAGCCGGTCGCCGATGTTTCCCAAAAAAGAGCGCGCTCGTGACTCAGGAATGTCTACCTCCTGCGGCGCAGGCCCAAAAGTCCCCGCTGGAGCCTGGGCGTCGACCGCATGCGAGTCGTCTGCGTCGTCGATGTAGATGTCTTCTCGCCCATGGTACTGCAGCAGCTCCTCGCCGACCGGCTTCATCGTCCCTGTCGCACCGAGAGCAGCAAACGACCCCGTCCTGCTGACAAGCGAGTCGTTTGGCTGAAGGTACTGCTCATGGGCGATATAGCCCTCATCGAAGGCTGCCTGTTGCTGAGGGATGGACCCTGTGTCGCCGGGCGTCAAGCTCGGTATGTTGAGGCTGCGTCGACGAGACTCCGGGACCGGGGCAGGCAAATTGGGCACAAGGACGCGCTGTGAAGAGTGCTGTTCCGGAGCTGAGGCCGCCGGTTCGTTCTCGGGCACAATGACCGCGCCTTGCGTGTCGTCGCTTGCCATTACGCTGAATGCCGAGCGGTCAATGCCGCTGAGATCAATGGGTGTTTTTTGTTCCTTGCCGGCACCCGGGGACGGTCGGGCTCCTGACGGCGCAGGCTGCGTGCCTTGACGTGCAGAGGCACGAGGCGACGGCCGTGCGCCCTGGGCATTCGCAGGAAAGCCTGCCGTGGCTGCAGAAGAGTCGGGCGCGCCAGGGGCCGTATTCGCCTCCTCTTGCGCAGCCGCTGCCGCTGCCGCTACTGCAGCTGTTTTCGCTGCCGCACCGCTGTTGCTTGGCGCCTCTTGCGCCTCTGCCTCGTCACGCGCTGCCTCTTGCGTCTCTGCCTCGTCACGCGCTGTCATGCCAGGAATGCCTGGTCCCGACTTGCGAGCAGCCCACTCTGCGGCAGCAGGCTTCCTCGCCTCATCAGCTATGGGTATGTTGCCAAACTTAGAGCCAGTCGGCTTTACGTTCTCACTTGAAGGCGGCTTTTTGTCTGCGGCCTTCTTTTTAGCGTTTTCATACCACGCGGGCATTGCGCTGGTCTGAGCCTGAGCTTGATCTTGCTCTTGCTCACGCCGTTGGCGCTGAGCCTCGATGGCAACCTTTTGCGACAGCTCTTCCTGGTCTTTTAGGTTGGGGCGCGTGCGAATGCTTGGGTTTACCTGGTGCTCTTGCGGGCGAGAGACCCGGCCAGAGACATCTGGCCGATCTCCATTGGCCTCGAGCACACGCTCTGAAGAAGGATAAGGCGAGTCTGATACCGCAGCCGAGTCGCCGGTGCCGTCAGCCATTCGGGCGCGCAAGTCGCCTTGACTGATGACTGGGGCCTGTTCTGAGACGCTGCTGGTGCCCGTCGCGGCCGCAGGACCGGTCCCCGCTGCCACGACGGTTCCCGAACCGGGTTTACCCGTCATGCCAGCAAGCGCAGTAACACCGCCCGTTGCGCCCGCGCCCGCGCCCGCACTTGTAACGCCTGCTCCCGGACCGCCGCCTGCTGCAGCCGCAGCCGCAGCAGCCGCTGCGCCCACGCCTGTTCTTATGTTTGTGCCGACAGTGCCGCCTGCTGCTCCCCTTCCGTCAAAAGATCCAGCCGAACGTCGAGCGCCCGACTCTTCGCCTTCAAAGCCGCGCGCGCCAACCCTACTGTCACCAGAAGACCTGCCGCGATCGGCACCGACCCGGCCGCGCTCATAAACCGCCCCCGCCCCGCCCCGACGCAGCTTCTTCGGCTCGCCTGGCTCGCCGAGCATGCCGCCGACAGGCCTCGCAGCATCTACAGACGCCTGGCCCTGCGTTTCAAGACCAGGCTCGTCTGTTTGCGAGCGCGAGCGCTCGATCACTTTTCCGGCTCCGCCACGACGAAGCTTGATCGGCTCTTTTTGTAAGACGTTGCGTGACGTCTCGCTGTGGCGCTGGGTGTTTGGGTGTGGCCCTGCTTGCCGCTCGCCTGACTCAAGCCCCGGCTCGGCGCTCAGCACACCGCCCATGGTCAACGCCTCAGCGACCCCCATCATGGCTGCGACTCCTGATGCATTGCTGTTCACACCTTTACTAAAAGGCGTAAACATGTTTGCAATCTCTACGAATGCTGCACATAAGGCAACGACACCAAGCGCAACGGCAACGA
This sequence comes from Coriobacteriales bacterium, assembly GCA_031279835.1. Taxonomy (GTDB): domain Bacteria; phylum Actinomycetota; class Coriobacteriia; order Coriobacteriales; family UBA8131; genus JAITHV01. The sequence continues at coordinate 11,645 of JAITHV010000130.1, read as the reverse complement.
TGTCAAGCACTTGGCCCATGATCTCGGGCAACGGCAGCATGATCACCGCAACAACAACGAGCAAGGTCACCAGCACATAGCGCACAATCCGACGTGCTGTCACATAGTGGCTGGCAAAAAAAGGCGCGGCCTGCACCAAGGACCGCCCTGCATCATAGTGAGCAATGACGATTATCTTACGGCGGCGGTCATACGAGCCAGGGGGGATGTGACGAGCAATGACGTTTTGGCTAAAGCCGCGATTGAACAGGGTGAACAGCGGGTTTCTCCCAAAAAGGTCTAGCGCGAGCAGCAAGACGCTCGCGGCAGCCAGGAGCAGTGAGAGAAAAACAAACTCTGGCTGGGCGAGCAGCACAAACGACGCGCCGGCGCCGAGCAGATAATATAACGCGCGCACCCATGCCACAGACCGAGGGCACGAGAACTCCTGGATCGAAGTCTCCAGCCCGAGTGCACTGAAGCGCTCTGCGATGAGCTCTGACGCAACATGCTCGCCTTGCGAGGCAGGGGGTCTCAGACCTGCCGTATGCACGAGTTCGTCTACTAATTCAACCATGTGAGCCATAAAGACCCTCCTTTTTCAGGAAACATGTATATCTATTGTAGCCCTGTTTGGATACCTACGCCCACATAATCACGCACATAGGCATCCGAATCAGCAGCACTGGCGCGTGCAGAGCGATACACATCGCGCACCTGTGCTGTTATATTGTCATATGCTGTTGTAACAAGGCTTACAGGATCAGTGGGGATAAGGGCCGCGGCGACGACAACCTCTTTGTCCTTGTTCCCGAACGCGAGGTTGGCCTCCACTGCTGAGGCAAAGTCGCTTCGCAGGGTTGCTTCGTCTGCCTGGACGGCCAGCACGGCCGCCTCCTTTTTGAGGTCGACATAGCGGGCCACGACCCCGTAGCTGACACCTGAGAACGCCGCCTGCGCCTCGGCAATCTTTGCCTGCGCAGCATCGAGCCTCACTGACGCCGACTGGTTGAGCTCGGCTGCCTGGCGCACCCTGGTAGAGCCGCCAGCTGTCGAAAGCGCCGCCGCCTCACGCATCTCGTCATCAGCCAAGACGATAAGCTCCCATGCCTCTGTGAACAGGCCGAGGCTCGTTATGGCTTCTATGTCTGTCTCTATGAGCTTTTTTCCGGCAGACAGCATCTGCTTTCTGAACGTCGCCGCGTCTAGCACATGGCGGCACAGCTCCTGGTCGGTCGGCTCAGAGAACGCGTCATAGGCGCCCTGTGCCTTCTCGAGAGCAAGGTCGAGCCTTTGCTCGGTTCCCGGCAGCAAGTCTAAAAGCGCCCGAAGCTCGAGAACTGCCTCAGCCGTCACTTGTCGCTCAGTCGCAAGGTCAAGCCGAATAACCACCGGGTCGCACTCTTGGATAAGCGCGATGGCAGCATTAAGGTCCTCGTAGGCACCGATGCGTCTTTGCTCGCGCTCAGCCGCCTGATGGTGCAGGTAAAAATACATAGCGACACCCGATGCAAGGATCAGCATGAGCAGCACAGCGATGACAATCGGCCAGCGCTTCTTGCGGCGGCGCAGGGGCGGCTCAATGGTGTCGTCGGTAGCGCCCTGCGGCAAGGTGTCGGTGAACAGCCAGCTTGAAGGCCAGTCCGTCGGCCAGCCAGGGGTCGGCCAGCCAGGGGTCGGCACGTGAGGGGCGTTGTCTTCGGGGATGATCTCGTAAAGCGCCATCTGCCGGGGGACCACTTGTGGCCTGCCCAGCTCAGGCAGGCCATACTGCGGCAGATTGCCCTTCTTGAGCTGCCGCGGCGGCTTTGAGTCCTCGTCAGCCATGGTTCCCTTCGCCAAACAGGCGCGCGACTTCTTGCGCAAGCCGCTGCGCCAACTGGTTGGCGAGGTCTTCGGTGTCAGCCCACACCGTCACACGGATGAGGGGCTCGGTGCCCGAGGGGCGCAACAGCACTTTGCCGCCGCCGTGTGCCTCTAGCTCCGCCTGTGCCTCTGCCGTCAGTCGCGCGAGCTCAGGCGCGTCCTTGATGCGCGCAGTCTCTGCGGCATCAAGGTCGCCGTGCCTGCGCACGCTCACGCTCTTCTGGGGGCGCGCGGTCATGACCTTGGCGAGCTCAGAGAGCGAACGTCCGCTCTCCTTCATTATGGCAAGAAGTTGCAGCGCGACGACAAGGCCGTCTCCTGTAGTATTGTGTTCTAAGTATATTATATGCCCGCTTTGTTCTCCACCCAGCACAAAACCGCCCGTGCGCATCGCTGCAAGCACATGGGCGTCGCCCACGTCGGTCTCTACAACCTCGATGCCCAGTTGCTCCATTGCCTGTGCGAACCCCAGGTTCGCCATGACGGTTGTGACCACCGTGTTGCCTGCAAGGATTCCGCGCTCTTTGAGGTCCCGAGCAATAATTGCCTCGATAACGTCGCCGTCAACGACTGCCCCTGTCTCGTCAACGGCGATGACGCGGTCGGCGTCCCCGTCGTGGGCAATCCCCAAGGAGGCCTTGGACTTCACCACGAGATTGGCAAGCGGCTCAAGGTTGGTCGATCCGCACGCAACGTTGATGTCGTCGCCGTTGAAGTCGGCGTTTATCGAGACGACGCGCCCTTTGAGGCTTGTGATGGCCTGAGGGGTCGTCACTGCGGCGGCGCCGTGGCAGCAGTCCAGGGCAACGGTGATGCCCTCAAGATCACTGACGCGGCCGGTTATCGTCGAGACCGCATAGTCGCTATAGCGCACTGCGGCGTCTGCGATAGAAAACGCCCTGCCCAAAGAAGCGCCCGTCAGGGGGGCGCCATGGGGCTTATCCTGCGCTGCCTGTGGGTCGAGCAAGTCGGTCAGTCGTGCCTCGACCGCCTCAAGCAGCTCTGCGCCTGGCTTGAAGCCTTCAGCGTCAAAGAGCTTCAGCCCGTTGTACTCAGGCGCATTGTGCGACGCGCTGATGACGATGCCGCCGGACGCGCCAAGCGTGCGCACGAGCCAAGCAACCGCAGGCGTGGGCACTATGCCCGCGATGAGCGCGTCGCCTCCCGCAGAGGTTATCCCCGCGACCAGGGCTGCTTCGAGCATGTGGCCGCTGCGCCGCGTGTCACGCCCCACAACAAAGCATGTGCCGAGCTTTTCAACGACGGTCCTCCCGAACGCGAACGCAAGCTCGCAGTCCAGATCCGCGTTTGCCACTCCCCGTATGCCGTCCGTTCCAAAATAGCGTGTCATGTCCACCTCTTTTGCAGGCAGAGCCCGCTGATTGAGCAGGCTCTGCGACAAGATCTCTGTTGTGTTGCGATACGTGCGGCTGGCGCCCCGGCGACTAGCGCTTGGAGAACTGCGGGCGCTTGCGGGCCTTCTTGAGACCGTACTTCTTGCGCTCGACCATGCGGGGGTCGCGCGTGAGGAAGCCTGCCTTTTTGAGCTCGGTGCGGTAATCGCCTGCCGTCAACAGTGCGCGCGTGATGCCGTGGCGCAGCGCGCCGGCCTGCCCGGAGACCCCGCCTCCCGTCGCAAGGGCGACGACATCAAAGTGATCTACGGTGTCGGTGACCCTGAACGGCGTGAGCGCGTAGTTCAGAAGCGCGTCGCGTCCGAAGTACTCCTTGCCGTCGCGGCCATTGATGGTTACCTTGCCTGACCCAGGCACCAGGCGCACACGCATGACAGCGTTCTTGCGGCGTCCGACTCCCCGATAAACTGCATCGTTTTCAGCCATATGCTAACCCTCCAACTGTATCTCGCGTGGGTTTTGGGCCTGGTGTGGATGGTCTGGCCCAGCGTACACCTTGAGCTTCCTGCCTTGGGCACGTCCTAGCGTGTTCTTGGGGAGCATGCCTTTGACCGCATGCTCGATGACTCGCTCAGGATGGCGCTCCATGGCGCGCGAGAACGGCTCTGCCTTGAGTCCGCCCGGATACCCACTGTGCGAGTAGTAGACCTTGTCGGTCGCCTTGGCACCGGTCACTTTGATCTTGCTCGCATTGATGACTACGACAAAGTCGCCTGTGTCGATATGCGGCGTGTATTGCGGCTTGTGCTTGCCTTTGAGGATTTGGGCAGCCGTAGACGCCACCCGACCGAGCACTTTGTCTGCAGCGTCGATAAGCACCCACTCGCGCTGCACCTCGCCTTTCTTGGCGTAATAGGTTTTCACGTACAACCTCCATATAGGTGTTTTGGTGAGACAGCCACACGCGCCAGCCTGGACAGAAGGCACCTTGAGCGGCATGTATCCCATGGTTTGGTCTTCAAAGTTTCACGGGGCTTTGAAAACGAACCTTTTTATTGTAGGCAATAGCACTTCTGTGCGCAAGGGTGCGTCGTGCCTCACAGGATTTCACTTAGACACGTTGGACACCTGGGGGGGACACTTGGGGGGCGGCACTTGGGGACGGGCATAAAAAGACCTAGTGGGGCAGGAGCGTTGGCGACGGCCCGTCGGGCGTGGCTCTGTGCCCGCTGGCCTGGGCGTAGGCCTCTTCACGGGTGATGTCGAGCTGGCGCATCAGCAGCTTCGCCTTCTGCGGGCGCGTGAGTGTGTCGCAGTCGGCATCGCAGCTGCACAACGGCATGTCGCGGCCTTGCGCCTTGTTGCCAGTTGCGGCGCCGGGACCGATCACGATGACCACTTCGCCTTTGATCCTCGCACCTGCGCTCACGCGTGCCGCCAAGACGTCGCAAAGCTCTTGTGCCGTGGCCACGAGCACCTCCTCGTGCAGCTTGGTGAGCTCACGGGCCATACAGACTCGGCGAGCAGGAAGCGCCTCGGCAATGGCCTGGAGCGAGGCTATGGCGCGATGGGGCGACTCGAAGAACACGAGAGCGGCCGTGGGCAGCGCTGCCAATGACTCGAGACGCGCCTTGCGCGCAGACGCAGTGCGCGGCAAAAAGCCGCCGAAGCAGTAGGAGTCGGCGCAAATGCCGCTTGCTGCCAGCGCCGCAGTAAGCGCGCTTGCGCCCGGCAATACCTCAACGGCGTGCCCGGCCTTGCGAACCGCGTCTACCAGGCAGAGGCCTGGATCGCTGATCCCAGGCATCCCTGCGTCTGTGACCAAGGCCACATGCTCCTGTGCCTCGAGTCGCGCAAGCAGCTTGGGAAGCATGGTTCTTGCGACATTCTCATCACAGCGTTCTACTGTTGCAGGTATGCCGTAATGATTCAATAGTTTACGTGTTACTCGCGTGTCCTCGGCATAGATCACGTCTGCGGCTCGCAGCGTCTGGAGCACGCGCAGGGTCACGTCACCGAGGTTTCCGATAGGGGTCGCGCAGAGTGAGAAGGTGGCGGGGCGATGCGCGAGAGCCGCATCTCCCGGCAAGGGAGACACCCTTCCAAACGCGATGCGCTCGCGAGTCACCGGGGTCCCGTCGGCGAGCACCAGGTCGGGAGCAATCTCGAGAAGAGGCGTGACCACGAAATCACGCTGGAGAATACCTGGGTGTGGGAGCACGAGGCGCGACGACGAGCAAACGCAGCCCTCATAGTCAAGCAAGTCGCAATCGAGAGTGCGCGGGCCGTTGGCCATGGCACGCACCCGACCAAAGGCATCCTCAGTCGCCAGCAGGCACGTCAGCAGGTCTTCGGGAGCGCGCGTGGTGAGCAGCTCGCAAGCTGCATTCGTGAACAGGTCCTGGTCCTCGTAAAACGCAGGCTCGCTCGTATAGCAAGAGCTCATGCGCACCACATGAACGCCTTCAAGCAACCCGAGGTGCCGGACAGCCGCATGAAGAGTGGCACTGCCGTCACCGATATTAGACCCGAGGGCGATAAAAGCCCGTTTTGGGTCAGCCACGCACTCCCTAGAGGCCATCGGGGCCCTCAGCATGAATGCCGCGCCATGCCGCAAGTGCCTGGACCGTCGCAGCGACGTCATGCACCCGAACAACATGCGCGCCTTGCGAGACCGCATACAGTGCGGCGACTACCGATCCGATCACGCGCTCGGAGGGTTGCTCCACTCCCGTTAGCTTCCCGACAAACCGCTTGCGCGACCAAGCTGCGAGCAGTGGGTAGCCATGGGCCGAAAGACGACGCGTCGCGCACAGCAACGCGCGGTTGTGGTCAAAGTCCTTGCCGAAGCCTGGACCTGGGTCTATGCATATGCGCCCCGGCGCCACACCTTCTCGCTCAAGCATGCTTGCTTGCGACAGCAAGTAACCCTCGACCTCAGAGACGACGTCGTCATACTCCGGAGCCTCCTGCATGGTCTTTGGCTCGCCTTGCATGTGCATGATCACGCAGCCCACGTCAGTGTCTTGCGCAAGCGCGATCATGGCACCTTGGGTAAACCCAGTGACGTCGTTCACGATGGCAGCGCCTAGCTCCACACAGGCAGCAGCGACCTCAGCATGCCGCGTGTCGATGGAGACGACCATGCCCTCGTTGGCCAATATGCGCACAACAGGCACAACACGTGCCAGCTCTTCAGACAAAGCGACCTCGCTTGACCCTGGCCGCGTGGACTCGCCGCCCACATCGATGATCGACGCGCCTTCGGCAACCATGCGTCGCGCCTGCTCGCAGGCAGCGTCAACGTTGCGAAACAGACCGTCGTTGCTGAACGAGTCAGGAGTCAGGTTGAGCACTCCCATGACGAGGGCTTGGCTGGTGTCAAGCTCAAAAGAGGCACAATGCCACATGATGCGTCCTTATCGGTTAGAGCATTATCCGTAGATAAGCGACAACGCTTCGCTGCGCGTAGAAATCGAGCGCTCAAACCCGCCACGGACCGCAGAGGTGATGGTCCTTGAGCCAGGCTTTTTGACACCGCGCATCGACATGCATAGGTGCTCGGCCTCGATGACGACGATAACGCCATTCGGCGCAAGCTGCTCGACAAGCGTGTCAGCTATTTGCGAGGTGAGGCGCTCTTGGACCTGCAGCCGACGGGCAAAGGCGTCCACCAGCCGGGCGAGCTTGGACAGTCCGCAGACCCTGCCGTCTTTTCCGGGCAAGTAGGCAATGTGCGCCACGCCGAAAAACGGCACAAGATGATGCTCGCAAAGCGAGTAAAAAGGAATGTCTTTGACAAGGACCATCTCGCGATGGTTCTCACCGAATGATTTTTTGAAGAGGGTGCCCGGGTCTTGGCGCATGCCGCCGAGCACTTCCTCATACATACGGGCAACGCGTTCTGGGGTGTCGAGCAGCCCTTCGCGCGTAGGGTCTTCGCCGACTGCCTCAAGGAGCATGGTTATTGCCTGCGCGGCCTTTTGCGCGTCAAAGGGGCGAAGGGCAGGGGCGCTCATAGGGTCTTCTCCGCATCATCTCGCTGATCGGCAGACGCCGCCTCGCCATCGGCTGCATCAGGAGTGCCTGAAGCATCAGTGACCTGCTCGCTTGAGGATTCGCCGTCAGCGACCAGCTCACCAGCCTTGTCGGGCACCGGAGCTGCGGCAGACGTGAGACGATCGAGCGGCGACCCGTTGAAAAGCGGGTCAGTCCGGAAGAACTCGTCATCGGTAGACTCGGAGGCGACCAGGTCAACATAGCGCGGCGAGTAGGTCTCCGCATGCAGCTCCTCGGCAGCGTCGGGGGCCTCAATGGGCTCGGGGGCCTTTATCTCGTCAAACAAGCTTGAGGGACCGAGTATGAACGGGACTTTTGAGCCTTCAAGGTTCGACTTGGGGTCATCAGCATAGGAGTCTTCTATGCTGGGCTCTTCGGAGATAAGCTCAGGCTCGGGGTCGGGCTCTGGCTCAGGCTCTGGCTCGGGCTCGGGCTCGGGCTCGGGCTCGGGCCCTGCGCCGACCACCTCAGAATCGGGCAGCGTCTCGACCTGTTCTGAGGCACCGGCCGGATCAGCAGAGAGCTCGAGGGGCGTCCAACAGGTATCGGGACTCAATGGGACATCGGCACTGTAAGAAGCAGTGACGTCTTGAACGCCGCCAGCCTCCACAGGCTCCACGGCCTCCACAACCTCGACAGGCTCAACAGCCTGAACAGCGTCAACAGCCTGCACAGCCTTCACTGGCTCAACGGCCTCCACAGGCTCCACGGCCTCGACAGGCTCAACAGCCTGAACAGCGTCAACAGCCTGCACAGCGTCAACGGCCTCGACGGCCTCTACCGGCGTCGTCAGCTGCTCGTCGCTCGACTTGTCAGCAACAGGCGGCATGGACCGGTCGTTGTCGGGACGACCAGGACGCTGAACCTGCCTTCTTTTCACAGGGCGCTCGCGCCGTGCTGGCCGCTGGCGTCCTGACCGTTGCCGCTGCTGCGTCGCGCGACCATCCGCCTCGTCATGGCCAGGAGCTCCTCGCTCGCCGCGCCCTGCTTGGCCGTGGTGCTGGTGTTGCCCATGATGCCGTTCCCCAGACGGACGCGCGCCGGCGCTGTCGCGGCGGTCAGCCGGCGGGCGCGAGCGAGGCGGCACACCTGTTCTTGTGTGCCGTTGCTCGGACCCTTGCTCCTGACCATCGCGTACGTCTCGTTGCTTGCCATCCTGGAAGGACCCTCCATTTACGAGGTCGTCAAGCTTAACACGCCCAGCAAACACGTCATCAAGGGTGTATTTGCCTTGCCGAGCCGCCTCAAAGGCCGTCTGAGGCCGAGGCGTGCCGTCGGGCCCCAGCTCGCTGTCGGAATCGAGCAGGGCTGCCTGCTCCTCTGCCTTGCGCTGCTCTTCGAGACGACGCTTCTCGTCCTCTTCCTCTTGCTTGCGCAGCTCGTCGGCCTTGTGGGCAAGTATCTCGTCCTCGTGGGCATAATACTCGTCCCACGTGTCGTCAAGCAGGGCAGCCAAGGCATCGCCCTCCACGGTCTCGCGCTCGAGGAGAACGCTGACCATGAGCTCCATCTGCCTGCGGTGGGTGTCGAGGACTTTATAGGCGCGGTCATGGGCCTTTTGCATGATCTTGGCGACTTCCTCGTCAATGCGCCGGGCCGTCTCGTCACTATAGTCAGGCGTCGCGCTATAGTCGCGACCAAGGAAGACCTCGTGGTTTGCCTCGCCATAAACCTGCGTTCCAAGCGCCTCGGTCATGCCGTAGCGCGTGACCATCTGCCGCGCCATCTTCGTGGCGCGCTCAAGGTCGTTGGACGCGCCTGTGGTGATGTCGGCACAGAACAACTCCTCGGCAACGCGCCCGCCTAAAAAGACCGCGAGGTCGTCGAACATCTCCTCGCGTGTGTTGAGAAACCGGTCCTCAGTCGGCAGCGAGAGCGTGTAGCCGAGCGCTTGCCCTCGGCTGATGATCGATATTTTGTGCACCGGGTCAGAGTTCTCAAGCATGTGCCCTACCAAGGCATGGCCGCTCTCGTGGTAAGCGATGACGTGCTTCTCCTTCTCGGTGATCACGCGGCTCTTGCGCTCAGGCCCGGCGATCTCGCGCTCCATCGCCTCGTTGAGCTCGTGCATCGTGATGAGCTTCTTTCCTTTACGGGCGGTAAGAAGCGCGGCCTCGTTCATGAGGTTCGCCAAGTCGGCGCCCGTGAAGCCCGGGGTGAGGCGCGCCATTGCGCCTAGGTCGACGCTGTGTGCAAGCGGCTTGCCTTCAGAGTGCACCTTGAGAATCTGCTCGCGGCCCTTGAGGTCGGGACGGTCGACGACAATCTGGCGGTCAAAGCGGCCAGGGCGCAGCAGCGCCGGGTCGAGGATGTCCACGCGGTTGGTCGCGGCGATAAGGATGACGCTTGAGCTCTCCTCAAAGCCGTCCATCTCCACAAGCAGCTGGTTGAGAGTCTGCTCCCGCTCGTCGTGCCCGCCGCCAAGACCAGCGCCGCGCTGTCGGCCGACGGCGTCGATCTCGTCGATGAAGATGATGGAAGGGGACGACTGCTTGGCGCGCTCAAAAAGGTCGCGAACGCGTGACGCGCCCACGCCGACGAACATCTCCACAAAGTCTGAGCCAGAAATAGAGAAGAACGGGACGTTCGCCTCCCCGGCAACCGCGCGGGCGAGCAGGGTCTTGCCGGTGCCTGGAGGACCAACCAGCAAGACGCCGCGCGGGATCTTTGCGCCAAGGTCCTGGAAACGGCGGGGGTTGGAGAGGAACTCCTTGATCTCCTCCAGCTCCTCAACGGCCTCGTCGATGCCGGCAACATCCGAGAACTTGGTCTTTGGGCGCTCCTCAATCGCCTTTTTTACCTTGGCCTTCCCAAATTGCATCTGCCGGTTGTTGGCATTGTTGAACTGGGTGAACACCAGCCAAATCAGTGCACCGAACAGCAGGATGGGCACGATGTAGCCGAGCATGGAGAACCAGAAGTTGGGATCGCTCGGCTTCACGTCAAAGAGGATCTCCGGATGATCGGACATCAAGTAGTTGAGCGAGTCGAAGCCGACATAGGTGGACGTGAAGGGCGTTGCCTTGGCAGGGTCGGTCTCGCCATCAGTGAGATAGGTGCCAGAAACTGAACCATCTACTGAGTTGTAATCTACTTTTGTAACCTGATAGCGTTCCACCGCGCTCACAAAATCGCTCGTCTTGAGTTGGTCGGACCTCTGGCTGCCCGAGCCATTGAGGATTTGCTGCGACAAGACGAACAGCAGCACCAGCAGTATCGCTGCATAGATGAACCAGGTTCGCATCTTGGTATTTTTCACACTCTGCTCGCTTCCTAGCCTTCTTGCTCGGTGTTCGTAGCATCATTGCCTGTTAGTGACGCTGCTCTATCGTAACAAAAAGCTAACCGCAAGGGGGAACGGTTTGGCTATCGTTATCAAATGACCAACCCCGCGCGTCCCACGCGGCCGGTGCCCGAACTAGGCGTAAACCTTCTCGTCAAGCACTCCAATATACGAGAGGTTACGGTAGCGCTCCGCATAGTCGAGGCCGTACCCGACGACAAACTCGTCAGGGCATTTCAGCCCAATGTACTTGCAGTCAATGTGGGTCTCCTGCTTGCCTTCCTTGAACAGCAACGTGGCTATCTCGATGGTGGCCGGCTTGCGCGAGTGAATGCTCTTGAGCAGGTACTTGAGCGTCAGGCCGCTGTCGAGGATGTCCTCGACGATAACGACGTGGCGACCCTCAACCGGCACGTTGAGGTCTTTGATGATGCGCACGACGCCAGATGTCTTTGCCTCGGCGCCATAGCTCGAGACCGCCATGAAGTCGATCTCGACCTCGCCGTCAATTGCTCGCACCAGGTCTGCCATAAAGATGAAGGCGCCCTTGAGGACGGTGAGGAGAAGCACGTGCTCGCCCTGGTAGTCCCTGCTGATCTCGGCGCCGATGCGCTTGACTGCCTCTTGGATCTGCTCCTCGGTGAACAAGACACGCTTGATGTCGGGCGAGAGGGGCTTGTCCGCCGCTTGGCGCGTTGACGCTTCAGTGATGTCGCTCATGTTGGAACGCCTTTCATGTTTGATCCTCGCGATAGGTGACACGAACCATTGTATTGCTTGTTGCGGTAACTTTATATCGTTCGTCGGGCTGAATTCCCACTAACCAGACGATGGCGTCCCCATCGCGCAGAACCGGGACCGACGACCGCAGGCGCGCGGGCAGCTTGCGGTCTATGAGCACGTCGCTCACCAGCCGGTGACAGCCCCCCATGCCAAGCGGGCACATGCGGTCGCCTGTGCGCGGCGCAGTGAGAGAAAGGCCTGCAAGGCGCGCAGGGTCGATGTCGATGTAGGCACGGTGCTTTGTGGCGTCGGCGCGAGCAAAGGCGACCGGGTCGCACTTGAGCTTGCCGCAGTCAACCAGCTCGAACTCGAGCCTGCCG
>JAITHV010000134.1 GCA_031279835.1 Coriobacteriales bacterium | reverse complement strand
GGAGGTTAGCACTCACGAAAAACGTATCCGCACTGCAAGGGGGGATTTTTATCTATTGATTTTTAGTATATTTATTAGTATATATATGATTTCTAGAGGTTTGTTCTGGAGAAGAATTGCTATGCGTGTCTTTGTGGGACCGATCAAGAAACAGTCAGGCACTCGCGATGCGTCCGATGTCCCTCACGGGGGACTTACCGCTCTTAGCTTCTTCTTCCCTGTCGTTGGCTTGATACTCTTTATCGCTTATAGAGACCAGTTTCCGCTCAAGGCAAAGTCCTGCGGCAAGGCTGCTCTGATTGGCACCGTCTTTGATGTCATCATTATTATCACAAGCTTTATTGCTTTATCTATTCTTTTTATATGATATCTATAGTTTTTGTTATCTTCAATAACCTGTGAGCTCGAAGGCGTATGTCTCACCTGTCGCAACATGCGAGTAATCGGCTATTATTAGCTAGAATCTAATTTTTGCCAGAAAGGTCAAACCATGCCCTACATTCGTCGCGACATTGAGAGCATTGTTCTTACTGCCGCTCAATCATACGCCGCATTGATTGTCACGGGGCCTCGGCAGGTTGGCAAGTCAACGACCTTGCGCCACCTTGCTGATCCACGTCGAACACTTGTGACCCTCGATGACCTGGAATCGCGCCAGCTAGCGCAGTCCGACCCTGAGTTGTTTTTGTCCCTCCATAAACCGCCTGTTTTGATTGACGAGGTGCAGTACGCTCCACAGCTTTTTGAGCGTATAAAAATCGTGATCGACAACGATGTTGTGCCAGGAAGCTTCTGGATGACCGGGTCGCAGCCTTTTAGGCTGATGGATCTGGCACAAGAATCACTGGCCGGGCGAGCCGCTATTCTACAAATGCCCACCCTGTCACAGCACGAGATTTACGGCGGAACAAACAACGAGCCTTTTTCACTCGACTTTGATGTCTTAGCACGACGCGCAGAAGGACGGCGCCCCATCAAAGCACTCGAGCAGTTTGAACGAATTTGGCGCGGCTCTATGCCAGGACATGTGAGCGGTGGCTTCCCCGCCCGCGACCTCTTCTACTCGAGCTACCTGCAAACGTACATCGGACGAGACATCCGGGACATGTTCTCAGGCGTGGACAGCCTGGGTTTTGTCGATTTTATCAGGGCGGCTGCCTGCCGCATCAGTCAAGTGCTGAACGTTCATGACCTTGCTCGAGACGTAGGAGTGTCTGACGAGACCGCCAAACGCTGGCTTGGCCTCCTGGAGAAGTCCGGTGTGGTGTTCTACCTGCGCCCTTACTCGAACAACCTGCTCAAGCGCACGATCAAGTCGCCGAAGCTGTACTTCTTCGACACAGGACTCGTCGCGTATCTCACCAAATACACTTCGCCTGAGGTCCTGATGAACGGGGCGCTCAACGGGGCCATCCTTGAGAACTACGTCGTGGCTGAGCTCTACAAGTCGTATAGCAACAGAGGGTTGGAGGCAGTCTGCCACTATTATCGCGACAAGGACGGCAAAGAGATCGACCTCGTGATGCAGCGCGACGGCGAGCTTCTCCCCATTGAGATAAAGAAGACCGCCTCGCCTTCACCCGGTCTCACGGGCGTGTTCAAGCTTCTGGACAAGTCCAGCATGCCGCGTGGCACCGGCGCCGTCGTCTGCCTCAAAGAGGAGCTGTCGGCGATTGACCGAAGCACCATGATTGTGCCGGTTTGGATGCTCTAACGCCGCCAGTGTGACAGGGAGATCCAACCCCGATGACAACTTGACCCCGATGACAACTTGACAGGGAGATCCGACCCCGATGACAACTTATTGGCGCAGCTCGGCCCCGAGGGCCGCAGACAACTTGCGCAGCACCTTGCCGTGCACCTTCTCGACCTCTTCAGAGGTGAGCGTGCGCTCAGCGTTCCGGTAGCGCAGCGCGAACGCCAGCGACTTCTTGCCGACGCCCAGACGCGCCTCGTCACGGTGCACGTCAAAGAGGCGCACCTCGTCGAGCAGCGTGCCGGCGGCGGAGCGCATGACCTGCATGACGCGCTCGCAGGCGACCTCCTCGCCAACGACGACGGCGATGTCGAGCGCAACGGCAGGGAACTGCGGCAGGTCCACAAAGGGACGCGCGACCGAGGCCGCCTGCAGCAGCGCCGTCTCCTCAAGCTCGAAGGCGACAACGGGCGCCTCGACGCCAAAGGCGGAAGCGGCAAGCGGGTGCATGACGCCCAGCCAGCCAAGGACAAGCGACCCTGAGCAGACCTCGGCGGCTTGCCCCGGCTGAAGCCAGGGCGCGTCTGAGGCGTCTTGGGCCTTGAGGCGCAGCTTGGGTATGTTGAGCTCGCGCGCAAGGCCCTCGATCACGCCCTTGCCGTCAAAAAAGTCGAGCGTCTTGGAGCTGCGGTCCCAGTCTGGCTCGCCCCAGCTGCCCACAAGCACGGCAGAGACAAGCCGCCGCTCCTTGGGCAGGCTGCGTCCTGCGGCCGCGTAAAAGACCGTGCCTGCCTCATAGAGGTGCACGTTGGCCACGCCTCGGCTCAAGTTGTAAGCAACAGCGCGCAGCAGCCCCGGCATGAGGCTCCGGCGCAGCTCGCCCTGCTCGGCGTTCATGGGGTTGACCAGCGTCACGGGCAGCATGTGCTCCTTGAGCGGCATGCGCAAGTCGCGCTGGTCTTCGTGCGCGGCAAAGGCATAGGTCATCGTCTCATTGAGGCCCATGGCCCGCAGGGATGCCCCCACCGTCCGCGCTGTCACTTGCTCGCGCGTGAGCGCCCCGATGCGCCCACGCCCGCCCGGCAGCGTCGGCTCGACGCGCTCCATGCCCCAGATGCGCAGGACCTCCTCGTAAAGGTCAATCTCGCGCTCAAGGTCGGGCCGATAGCTCGGCGGCGTCACCGACAAGACGGCCTCTTGCTGCGAGGCTCCCTCGCCCTGCAAGGCGTTGCCCGACGCTTCGACGCGGCAGCCCAGGCGCGTGAGGATCCCCGTGATGTCGTCAAGCGGCACCTCGGCGCCGACAAGCTCGACAAGCCGGCCGACGCGCAGCGTGAGCACAACGGGCGCAAGAGGCGACGGGTATACGTCCAGCACGCCCTCGCAGACGACGCCGCCGGCCACCTCGGCAATCAGCGCGGCCGCGCGCGCAGAGAACTCGTCGCAAGTCGCCGCGTCCACGCCGCGCTCAAAGCGGCCGGCAGCCTCGCTGAACAACTGGAGGTTGCGGCTTGTGCGGCTTGTGTGCCCAGGGTCGAAGGAGGCCGACTCGAGCAGCACGCACTTCGTCGCGTCGGTCACCTCGCTCGCGGCTCCGCCCATGACGCCGGCGAGGCCGATGGTGGCGCCGGTGCCGCCTGCGGCGTTGCCGTCGATGATGACGGACATGTCGCTGCTCAGCTCGCGCTCGACGCCGTCAAGGGTCTCGAAGCGCTCACCGTCTTGTGCCGCGCGCACGCCGACGCACACGCGCCCGTCAGCGCCGCGCACGAAGCTGTCAAGGTCAAAGGCATGAAGCGGCTGCCCTAGCTCGAACATGATGTAGTTCGTCACGTCCACGATGTTGTTGATGCTGCGCGCGCCTGCGGCGGTCACACGCTCGGCAAGCCACACGGGAGAAGGCCCGACGGTCACGTCCTTGATGACCCGGGCGGTGTAGCGCGCGCAGCGCGCCGCGTCCTCGACGCGTACCTCGGCGAGCGACTCGACCGGCTCGCCGACAGGCGGCGCCGGCGTCTCGCGTCCTAGCTGATAGCTGCGCACAAAGACCGCCGCTACCTCCCGCGCTACGCCGAGCATGCTCATGCAGTCGGGGCGGTTTGGGGTTATCTCGAGGTCGAGCACCGTGTCGCCGGTCCCGAGGTAGACTGCAAGCTCAGCGCCAACAGGCGCGTCGCCTGGCAACACCATGATGCCCTCGTGGTCTTGTCCCAGCCCCAGCTCGCGCGCCGAGCAGTTCATGCCGTGCGACTCCACGCCGCGCAGCTTCGACTTCTTTATCGCCATGCCGCCGGGCATGACTGTGCCGACCAAGGCCACGGGCACCTTGTCGCCTGCGGAGAAGTTCTGGGCCCCACATACGATCTGGAGCGGCACTGGCCGGCCGTTCTCGTCGCGGCTGTGCTCGCCTACGTCTACCGTGGTCACCCAGAGGGTGTCGGCATTGGGATGCGCCTCGCGCGCCAGGATGTGGCCGACCACGATGCCGTCGAGCGCGGCGCCGGTCTTCTCCACCGACTCTACGGCAGTGCCGGTGAGGTCAAGGCGCTCGGTGAGCGTCCGCACGTCAGCAGGGGTCTTTAGGGGCAGGTCCACCATGGTGGAGAGCCAGTTGAGCGATACCTTCATGTGAGTCGGTGCCCTCTCGAGGTCAGGGGCGCTCGCCAGGAGCGCCAGGCCAAAATGTCAGAATTGTCGCAGGAAGCGCATGTCGCCTTCGAGCAGCATGCGCAGGTCGGGCACGTTGAACTTGAGGCAGGCGATGCGCTCTATGCCAAGGCCGAACGCGAAGCCGCTGTACTCTTCGGGGTCTATGCCCACGTGCCCAAAGACGTTGGGGTCTACCATTCCGCAGCCGAGAATTTCAAGCCAGCCGGTCCCCTTGCAGAAGCGGCAGCCCTCTCCGCCGCAAATGCCGCAGCTCACGTCCACCTCGGCAGAGGGCTCGGTGAACGGGAAGAAGTGCGGGCGAAACCGCGTCTTGCGCTCCTCGCCGAACATCTGCTTGCAAAAGAAGTCGAGGGTGCCCTTGAGGTCGCCGAAGGTGATCCCTTTGTCTACGACGAGGCCTTCGACTTGCGTGAACTGCGGCAGGTGAGAAGGATCGGCCACGTCGCGGCGGTACACGCGTCCCGGCGCGAGGATGTAGATGGGGGGCTGCTCCTGCTCCATGACGTGCACCTGCACGCCACTGGTCTGCGTGCGCAGCAGCACGCTGCTCTCGCCGCGCACGGTGGGAGGGCTGGCCTCGTCGGTGTGCTCTACGACGTAGAAGGTGTCTTGCATGCGGCGCGAGGGGTGGTCGGCGGGCGTGTTGAGCGCCACGAAGTTGTAGTAGTCCGTCTCGACCTCGGTGCCCTCTACGACGCGGTAGCCGATGCTGCGGAAGATCTCGACCACCTCGTCGGTGATGCGGCTGATGAGGTGCCGCGAGCCGAGTGGCCGGGTGCGCCCGGGAAGCGTCACGTCGAGCGCCTCGGCGGCGAAGCGCTCGTCGAGCGCCTCGGCGTCGAGGCAGGAGCGGCGCTCCTTGAGCGCGGCCTCGATGGCGTCGCGCGCCTCGTTGGCCGCGGCGCCGAGTGCGGCTCGCTCCTCGGGCTGCACCGCTCCCATGCCGCGCAGCAGCGCCGTGAGCGTGCCCTTCTTGCCGAGGATGCCAATGCGGACCTGCTCGAGCGCGGGCGCGGAGCCTGCCTGCTCTATGGCCGACAAGGCCTCCGAGCGCAGCGTCTTGATGTTGTGCAGCAGTGTCATGTGCGGTTGCCCTTTCTTGGTGATGCAGCGATGCCGGGGCTCTGCAACGCGGGTCGGGTTCGAGTCACGTTCTGACTACTGCAACACGATACCGCATTGCCCGGTCAACGTCTTGCGAGAGCTTGCTGGCTGCGTGGGCGTCTGCATGCAAGCTGGTTGTGTCATCCCGGCCTTGAGCCGGGATCTATGGCTGCGGCCCGTGGCTGGTTGTGTCATCCCGGCCTTGAGCCGTGATCAATGGCTGCGGCCCGTGGCTGGTTGTGTCATCCCGGCCTTGAGCCGGGATCTATGGCTGCGGCCCGTGGCTGGTTGTGTCATCCCGGCCTTGAGCCGTGATCAATGGCTGCGACCCGTGGCTGGTTGTGTCATCCCGGCCTTGAGCCGGGATCTAT
>JAITHV010000107.1 GCA_031279835.1 Coriobacteriales bacterium | reverse complement strand
TGACGGGCCGCAGCTGTTGACTGTCGCTTCATTTGAAGAGCTGCTCGGCGAGCTGCGGGTCTTGGCGCAAGCGATCGGAAAGACCATTGTTTAGAGAGAAAGACGTTCACACATGCCCTTAGACCTTGACCTTCTCAACACCGAACAGCACGAGGCGGTCCTTGCAACAGAAGGACCGCTTCTTTTGTTGGCGGGCGCCGGGACCGGCAAGACCCGCGTGCTCACCTACCGCATCGCTCACCTAGTGGAGAACCTGGGCGTGTCGCCGTACCAGATTCTGGCCATCACCTTCACCAACAAGGCAGCGGCAGAGATGCGCGAGCGACTGGCCAGACTGTTGGGTGGCGGGCTGCGCGGCATGTGGGTCGCGACGTTTCATGCCATGTGCGCGCGCATGCTGCGCATGGACGCAGACAAGCTCGGCGGCGGCTACACGCGCGACTTCAGCATCACCGGCGACGACGACACGCGACGCCTGTTCAAAGAGCTGTACGCACATTTCAACATTGACGCGAAGGTGTTCCCGATAAACGGGGTTCGCGCGCGTATCGGAGCCGCAAAAAACGAACTGGTGGGTCCCGAGCGCTTTTCCCAGGAGGCAAAGGGCGGCTATGACGCCCTTTGCGCCCGGGTGTACGCTGCCTATCAAGAAAGGCTCGCGAATGCCAACTCTATGGACTTCGACGACCTTCTCGTCAACGCCTTTAATCTGTTGGAGGGCTGCCCGTCGGTGCTAGCGGCATACCAAGAGCGCTTCCGCTACGTGTCGATAGACGAGTATCAAGACACGAACCATGCTCAGTACCGTATTGGCAAGCTGATTGCCGACGCACACAAGAACATCATGGTAGTCGGTGACGACGACCAGTCAATCTACTCATGGCGTGGAGCCGACATCAGAAACATTCTGGAGTTCGAGAAGGACTACCCTGAGGCCACAGTGCTCAAGCTCGAGCGCAACTACCGCTCAACCTCGAACATTCTTGATGCTGCCAATGCTGTCATAGCCCACAACACCGAGCGCAAGTCCAAGCGCATCTACACCGAAGGCGCCGCAGGCGAGAAGCTCAGGGTCTACCAGGCTGCCGACGAGCGAGACGAGGGGCGCTGGGTGGCCGCTGAGATCGAGCGTCTGCGCCGAAGCGGAAGGCAGTATGCCGACTGTGCGGTGTTCTACCGGACGAACGCGCAGTCGCGAACACTAGAAGACATGCTGCTGCGCGCCGGCGTGCCCTACCGGATCGTGGGAGGCACCCGCTTTTTTGACCGCGCCGAGATCCGCGACGTCATGGCCTACCTGAAGTGCGCGGTCAACCCTCGCGACGACATCTCGGCGCGACGCGTGCTAAACACGCCGAGACGTGGCATAGGCAAAGTCACGCTCGCCAAGATCGAGGCACTTGCCGAGTCGGAGGGCGTGAGCTTCTTGGAGGCCGTCGAGCTCTCATCGGCAGAGACGTCTATCGGGCCTGGCGTGCGCGATGCTCTGGCGGCATACGCCCAGCTCTTCAAGGACGTGCGCTGCTTTGAGGGGAGCTTGCGCTCAGTCGTCGAGATGATCGTGGCCCGCAGCGGGCTTGAGGCCGCTCTCGAGGCAGAGCGCACTGACGAGGCGCGCGCGCGTCTGGAGAACATCCATGAGTTCCTGGGCGTGGCCGAGGAGTTCGACCTGTTGCATCGAGACGCGGCACAAGAGCTGGGGCCAAGCAGCCCCGACATGCTCTTTGCTGATGACGGCTCCATGGGTGACCCTCCCGGCACGCCCGCGCGACTGGCTCAGCTGGGGCGCTTTCTCGAGTGGCTCGCCTTGCGCACGGACCTCGACACGCTCATAGAGGGTGAGACCTTTGTGACCCTCATGACGGTGCATGCCGCAAAAGGCCTGGAGTTCCCGGTAGTCTTCATTGCCGGGCTCGAAGAGACGATATTTCCGCATGCCGCGTCAGCGGGCGGCGCGACGGGCATTGAGGAGGAGCGACGGCTGGCCTATGTCGCCATCACGCGCGCGCGCGAGCTGCTCTACCTGACACACGCGCAGACTCGCTCGCTGTATGGCTCCACCCAGGCCAACCAGCGGTCACGCTTCGTGCGTGAGATGCCCGAAGGCCTGCTCAAATTGAGCGGGATCGGTTCAGACGGGTTTTCGGGAACTGGCTGGGAGAAGCGCGGCGACCGCAGAGGCATCTTCGGGTCAGGGACGTCGCAGGCCGAAGGGCGGGTCTATGGCACACGGAACCCAAAAGACGCACGGAAAGCAGAGCGTCCTGTCGAGTCCTTTGCAGCAGGAGACGAGGTGGACCACAAGGTCTTTGGAAGAGGCAAAGTCATATCATCCGAAGGCGACACGGTCCAGGTCAAGTTCGACCGCCTCAACGACTCTAAGAAGCTGGTGGTGGGATACGCCCCGCTTGTGAAGATCGCTCAGTGAGGCCTTCTCATATCACGAGCTCCGCAGAGACCTGGAGCAAGTAGTCGTCAGGGTTTTGCAGGCTGATCTCATCGAGCAGGTAGGCGCAGTAGACGCCGCCTCTCACAGTCAGGTCGTTGTCGGCCATATGCTTGCTCATGCGCTCGGTCAGGTCGCCGGTCTCGCCATAATAGCCATGGGTATAACCGGTGAGATAGCAGCCAGAGCTCCTGATTTGGTTGCCGTTGGGGTCTATGCTGAAGAACCGCGTGGGCTGGTTTGGACGCTCAACAAAGTTGTTCCAACTGTCCCAGTAACCACCGATGGGCAACCGCAGGTCTGTGCCAGACTCCTGAGCGTGCTCGCAATATGCTATAAAAGCCGCATAGAAGTCTGCGTCGGCGTCGAAGGTGTTGCGCGGGCCCATAGTCAGGGGCAGCTCCTCGAGGTACTTGACGTCGATCTCCTCGCTTTTGAGGTACAAGCCGATGCTTATCATGCGCCGCAACGTCCGCACGACGGCAAATGTGGCCTCGAGCTCGCTGAGCTGCGAGCTCAGCTCAGCACTCTTCTTGGTCAGAAGCCTCAGCATGCTGTCAGGGGTGCGGGAGCGCTCGATCTTGCTGATCTCCTTGATGGGGATGTCAAGATCTTGCAATAGCTTGATAGAGTTTATGGATATAAGCTGAAACGGCGAGTAGTAGCGATACCCGCTCGCGCTGCGCACGGCGGGCACGAACAACCCGAGCTCGTCATAGTAACGCAACGACGTCTCTTTTATTCCTGTCAACTTGCTAAAATCCTTGATCGAGAACATGCTGTCTTTTTGCATTTCATACCTTTCCCCTCTGGTGACATCCCTATAATAGCAGCAAACGCTGGAGTGTTGGCAAGTCATTAGGGATATTTTCATCACATTGCAACACATTCCTTGACGGTCTTCCGGTCAACGGTCTTCCTGTCTGCGCCACCAACAGGCGCGCTTCGACTATAATAGACAAATGGACTCGCAAAACCTCCCCCCATGGCAGTCGGCGCACGGGCAGCTGGATCCTCGCAGCCCGTCGTTTTACGCTCAGCCGCAGGCACATGCCCCGCTCGGTCTCCCGCAGCACCCTGCGCAGGCTGCTGCTTCTCGGATACGGGACCTGAGAAAAGACATGCGCGTGGTGAGCCTTGCGGTACTGGGCATATGCGCGACGGTGGCTATCGTCCAGGCCATGCTGATGGTTGTGGCTTTTTTTCTACTGCTTGCGCGTGACGGTCTCCTCAACTCGTACTTTCTCGGCACCGAGAGCATAGGCAACGACGCCTACATTGGCTACCTTAGCGAGGCCATTGGCTTTGTCCTTCTCTTCTCGCTGCCGGTCGGGGCGCTCTGGGCGTTTTCGCTTCGGGGAAAAAAGCTCCTCACGTCAGACCTCACACGGCGAAACGCTACGCCAACAGTATCAGCCATCCTCATACTGTTCGCGCTTCTCATGTCAGTCCAGTTTGCCGTCGTGCTCCTCCAACTCGCGCTGCAGCCGTTCATGGATCTCTTGAACCGGTCGCTCACCGACTCGTACGACGAGACCGCTGTTTCGGCCGCGCTCTCGCCGCTGGGGCTTCTTTACGTCGGGGTGGTTGGGCCCATCATTGAGGAGATCGTCTTTAGGGGCGGCATTATGCGCCGACTGGAGCGACATGGGGCGAACTTCGCCATCGTCACGTCCTCTCTACTGTTCGCCCTGTACCACATGGTGCTGTTCCAGGCTTTCTTTGCGTTTTTTGCCGGGCTTTTGTTTGCCTATGCTGCTGGCAGGTTCTCACTTAAATGGTCTGTCGTGCTCCATATGGCAAACAACCTGCTTGCCTGTGCCCAGATACTTGTTATCTATTATGCCCCCTCTGTGTCGACGGCGGTCAATCTCGCCATGCTCTTTTTGTACTTTGCCTGTTTTGTCTTCTCGCTCGCGTACCTCGCCACCCATTGGGACAAGCTGCGCGCACAAAAGCGCGCCGGGGCCTCGCCCCTGTCCCAGGTGTTCAGCAATGCGTACCGAAGCCCTGTGTTCATCGTGATCGTCACCGTGTTCGTTCTGTTCATGCTTGGCTCGATCATGGTGCTGGCATAGGCGGTCGAGTGATCCTGACACCAAGCACGGCCAGACAGAGGCATTGAGTCATGTTGGTGAACGTTGACGGGGTAGCCAAGTCGTTTGGGTCGCGCCTGCTGTTCGAGAACGTGCGGTTTCATATCAACGAGCGCGACCGCATAGCGCTTGTCGGGGCAAACGGGGCAGGCAAGACCACGCTGCTCAATATCATCGCGGGGCGCACGGCGCCAGACGAGGGCGCGGTGGTCAAGCCCCAAAAAGCGACCATAGGATACCTTGAGCAAGAATCCATCGAGCAGCTTGCCGGCGGCGCCTGCGTGCTTGACGCCGTGCTTGACGCAGCGGGAGGGCTGCGCCAGGCTGGCAGGCGCCTCAGCGAGCTCGAGCATGCGATCGCCGCCGGGCCCAGCGACCAGCTGCTTGAAGAGTATGGGCGCCTGCAAAGTCTCTTCGAGGCACAGGGAGGGTATGCTTTGGAGCCGCTTGCCCGCAGCGTGCTGTTTGGCCTCGGCTTCAAGGAGGGCGACCTGGCGCGCCCGACTGGCGAGTTCAGCGGAGGCTGGCAGATGCGCGTCGCCCTGGCACGGCTGCTCATCGCCTCGCCAGACCTGCTGCTGCTTGACGAGCCGACCAACCACCTCGACCTCGAGAGCGTCCGGTGGCTCGAGGGCTTCCTGCGATCGTACGACGGCGCGATAGTCACGGTCAGCCACGACCGCGCGTTCATGGACGGGATGGTCCTGCGCGTCGTGGAGGTGGACCAGGCCAAGGTCGTCTTGTACCGGGGCACCTACTCTGACTACGAGCGCCAACGCGCGCTTGCGCTCGAGCGCCAGCGAGCGGCTTATGAGGCGCAGCAGCTCGAGATAGCGCGCATCGAGGCGTTTATTGGACGCTTCCGCTACAAGGCAAGCAAGGCCAAGCAGGTGCAGGAGCGCGTGCGGCGCCTTGAGAAGCTCGAGCGCGTCCCCGCCCCTGCGGCACAGCGCAAGGTGGGCTTTCGCTTTCGCCAGCCTCCTCGCACGGGCGACAAGGTGATCGAGCTCTGTGACGTGACCAAGCGCTTTGGCGAGACCGTGGTCTATGGCTCAGGGCGCCCCTCGGTGAGCCTCACGCTCTACCGTGGTGAGAAGGTGGCGCTTGTGGGCCCTAACGGTGCCGGCAAGTCCACGCTGCTCAAAATGCTCGCAGGCGTGCTCGACCCCGACACCGGGACCCGGGTCCTTGGCGCGAAGGTCGAGACAAGCTACTACGCGCAGCACCAGCTCGAAGGGCTCGACCCCTCACGGACGGTGTTCGAAGAGCTGGACCGCGTGGCGCCCGGCTGGACCATTGCTGAGGTACGCGGGCTGCTCGGCGCCTTTCTCTTCGTCGGCGAAGACGTGGACAAGCGCGTGAGCGTGCTTTCGGGAGGGGAGAAAAGCCGCCTTGCGCTTGCAAAGCTCCTGGTGCAGCCAACGCCGCTGCTCTGCCTCGACGAGCCGACCAACCACCTCGACATCGCGAGCTCGAACGTGCTTGAGCATGCCCTGCGCGCCTTTGAGGGCAACCTGGTGCTCATAACGCACGACCGTCACTTGATTCGCGCGGTGGCCAACCGCATCGTCGAAGTCAAGGACGGGCACGTCACGAGCTTTGTGGGCGACTACGACTACTACCGGTACAAGACCGAGGGAGAAGGCGCGGCTGTCACTGACGAGACCGCCGCTCCCGTCACACAAGCAACTGCCCCCGACGGCGTCAAAGTCTCTTCGACGACCGCCCGCGCCGCGGCCAAGCCTCCCGTTGTGCTGCCACCCTCAGCAACAGCGGGTCACGGCGGCGCCGGCGAGCCGTCGGCCTCGGGCGGTCCCAAGACGCGGGAGCAAAAGCGCGCCGAGGCCCAGGCGCGCAACCGGGCCTACCGCGTGCTCAAAGAGGAGCGAAGCCGTCTGGCCGTGGTGGAGCGTGAGCTCGACGAGGCGACCGCTCGCCACGACGAGCTCGTCGTGGCCATGGCGTCAGAGGAGCTATACCAGGACCAAGACGCCTTCTCGGCCGTTTTGACCGAGTACCAGCGCCTCAAGGCCCGCCTTCCTGTGCTGGAGGCGGAGTGGTACGACCTCACGCGCGCCATCGAGGCCGAACTTGAGTCAGGCAGTTGTGGTAACGTATG
>JAITHV010000097.1 GCA_031279835.1 Coriobacteriales bacterium | reverse complement strand
GAGCTATCGACTTGTGCTTGAGGCCGCAGGCCTGCTTGTCGCCCCACAGCAGGGCAACGTGCCCGCAGCGGCGCCTATGAGCGCTGTCTGCGCTGGCAGCGCTGGCTGCGTCGGCAGAGACGGACGCGGCGACACGCGCCTGGTGGAGGGCATCAGCTACGACTCGCGGACGACTGCCCCCGGCTGGCTGTTCGTCTGCAAGGGCGCGCACTTTTCGGAGCGCTACCTGAGCGACGCCCTCGCGCGCGGTGCCGTTGCCTGTGTTTTTGAGGACGGGTCTCTCGACGAGGCCATGCTCGCGCAGATAGTCGCCAGTGGCGCTGCCGCCATAGCGGTGCGCGACGTGCGTCGCGCGCTGCCGCATATTGCCAACCATTTTTACGGGCGCGTGTGGGAGGAGCTTGTCACGGTCGCCGTCACCGGGACCAAGGGCAAGTCCACGACGGTCTACTGCCTGAAGGCCATGCTTGACGCTTGGGCGGCGCATGAGGGCAGGCGCCCTGCCGCTGTGCTCTCGAGCATCGACACCTTTGACGGCGTGGAGAGCTTCGAGTCGCACCTCACCACCCCTGAGGTGTTTGAGCTTCATCGGCACTTCGCCCATGCCGCCGACTCGGGGCTTGCGTACCTCGTCATGGAGGTGTCGAGCCAGGCGCTCAAATACGGCAGAGTGGCTGATGTCGTGTTTGACGTCGGCTGTTTTCTCAATATAGGAGAAGACCACATATCCCCTATTGAGCATCCGGACGCCGAGGACTACCTTGCCTCCAAGCTGCTGCTCTTTGGCCAGTGCAAGGCCGCGTGCATCAATGCGGCCTGCGACCAGGCGACACGCGTTCGCGATGCCGCAAACATGTCGCTTGCGCCAGACAAGGTCGTGGACTTCTCCGCCGACCCCGCCGTGCCCGCGACGCTCAATGCCTGCGCCGTGCGCCCAAGTGACTGCGAGGACGGCACGCCAGGGCTTGCCTTCGAGGTCTGCGGCCCTGGGGCGGCAGGAGGCTCGACCGCTTGCTACCAGCTCGGCATGACCGGCACGTTCAACGTCGAGAACGCGCTGGCCGCGCTCACGGTCGCGCGCATGCTGGGCGTTCCCGAGGAATTCATACGAAGCGGTCTCGTCGCCGCACGGGCAAGCGGTCGCATGGAGCTGTTCAAGGCGCCGAGCGGCGCCGTCGTCATCGTCGACTACGCGCACAACCACATGAGCTTCGAGCGGCTCTTCGCCTCGGTCGAGTCAGAGTACCCCGGCACGCGCCGGACGATCGTGTTCGGCTGCCCGGGGCACAAGGCGCTCGGGCGTCGCGAAGAGCTCGGACGGTGGGCCGGCAGCTTCTGCGCCATGACGTATCTGACCGAAGAAGACGCGGGAGACGAGCCGGTGGCCCAGATCTGCGAGCAGATCGCCCTGCACGTGCGGGCAGCAGGCGGCAACTACACGATCATGCCTGATCGCACGGCAGCGATCCAGGAGGCGCTCGACGACGCCGACGCCCAGACCGTGGTCATGATAACCGGCAAAGGGCGCGAGACGCGCCAAAAGCGCGGCAATGCGTATGTCGAGGTGGCCTCAGACGTGGCCATAGTCGAGTCGTGGATCAAGGGGCAGCGGGCTTATCCCCACTGAGCGCGCCGGTCACACGAGCCAGGCTGGCACGGCGTAGTCGTCCTCGGGTATGAGGTCCACTTTGTCTGCCATGCCGATGACGCAGCCTGCGCCGAGCGTGAACACGGGGCTTGCGCCCGACGCACGGATCAGGTCGTTGAGACGCTTGCGCTGCTGGCGGAAAAACGCCGTGTCGGCGGCGGTGATGTCCGCAGAGTTCTTTATCTCAATCGGATACAATATGGTGCCTTCTTGGATGATGAGGTCGATGTTTCTCCGCTGCTTGTTGCGGTAATAGTAGAAGTTGGGGGGCTGTCCGGCGTTGAGGAAGCCCTTGTACAGCTCGCTGGCGATCCATGACTCGAAGAACGGTGCCGCAAGCGGGCTGCGCTCGACTGCGGAGGCGTCGGCCAGGCCAAGGAGGTAGGCGGCGAAGCCGAGGTCGGTGAAGTGCAGCTTGGGCAGCTTGCGGATCTTGACCAGCGGGTTGGTGTGCACGGGGTCTATGAGCAGGACCAGGCCGGTCGCGGCGAGCAGCTTGAGCCATTCGTGCGCCACATGGGGGCTGACCCCGACCCCTTTGACGAGCGCCGGGGCGTTGAGGACGCGGCCTGTCTGCGCGGCGGCGCGACGCAAAAAGCGCGTGAACGTCTCTTCGTCTGTCTTGAGCACCGTGCAGACGTCCTTTTGCACGACTGCGGACAAGTAGTCGGCATAGCAGCGCTGCGTGTCGCCGTTGTACAGCTCGTAAAGCGAGGGGATCGTGCACTTGAGCATGCGCTCGAACACGCCGGACGCCGCAAGCGGACGGGCGTCTCCTTCGCGCTGGCGCAGCGCGTCGATGTCTACGCTAAAGGCCCCTAACGGGCGCGCCTCAAGCTCCGAGCTCGAGAGCGACAGCAACGAGACCGTGCGCACGAGACCTCGCAGATGCTCGTTCACTGGCCCTTTGAGGCGGTGCGTCTGTGAGCTTGTCAGCCAGAACAGGCCGTTTGCATCCGAGGCGTCCACGCAAGCGCGCAGCGCCGGGATGAGCTCGGGCGCGTTTTGTATCTCTCCGATCATAACCGGCGGCTGATACTGCTGGAAGAACTGGCGCGGCGCCGTCTGGGCAAGCTCGCGCGCCTCGGGGTCGTCAAGCGAGACAAAGACCCGCATGTCACCAGTGTCGCGGGCCAGCTTTCGTAACAGCGTCGTCTTGCCAGCCTGTCGCGGACCGGTCAGCAACAGTATGCGCGACCGTGCGTTCTCGGTGCGGACATACCCCTCAAGTGCTCGCGGGATGTACATGACTCTCCTTCATAGCTCCCTACTCTATTTATGATGAGTATAGCACTTTATTCTGCTAGGCGTGCCGAAGCCTCCTGGCCAGCCGCTTGGCCTGCCGCGTGGCCTGCCCTGGCCGGTCCTGGCCTACCCTGACCTGCTACCTGGCCTACCCTGAACTGCCACCGGGACGAAACCGCCTGGCCACCTTGCCGGCCAGCTCGGTGACGAGACTCATCTCGGGCACGCGCATGAGGCGGCACAGCCCGAAGATGACCACAAGCCCCACACAGCCGTAGCCAGCCACCGTTGCCGCGCTCACGAGTATGCCGCCGCCGAAGGGCAGGAAGTGCGAGGCGAGCCACACGCCCGCGACGCCGAGGCCGGTGGCCAACAGCACACGCGCCGTAGTGGAGGCCAAGGCGCGCCCGCCGACGCGCCCAAGGATGCGCCGCAAGACCAGGAGCAGTATGAGCGTCGAGGCGAGGTAGTAGATGAAGTCAGCGATAGGCACCCCGGCGAGACCGATGGCGGGGCGCGTGCAGAGCAGCGCGTACAGCGCGCACTGCAGCACGCACAGCGCCGTGCAGATGAGGGAGAACAGCGTGAAGCGCCTGATGCTCGCGAACACGTTGAACAGGTAGAGCTGCAGCGAGTAGCACGGCAGCGCGAACACCCACAGCCCCAGGATGCCGCTCACGTAGCTTGCGTCCCCGCCGCTGAACGCCCCCGCGCGAAACACCTGGATAAGCGGGCCAGAGAGCGCGAACATGAGCCCGGCAAGCGGGATGACCACGAGCAGGGTGCCCGAGATGCCCCGCTGCATGAAGTGCTTGAAGCCCGCAAGGTCGCCATGGGCGTTGGCCTCGCTCATCTCCGTGAACAGCGCGCGCGAGAGCGACGCGGCGATGATGCCGTGCGGCAGCTGGAACCAGGTCCAGGCATACACGAGGGTCGAAGGCCCGTTGTCGCCCGTCTCGAGCGAGAAGGCGTTGCGGAAGGTGTAGGAGACCAGCGTCCCCACCACATAGATGACCATCGGCACCCCGGTTTTGAGCGTCTCGACAAGCGCGGGGTCCTTCAGGTCGATGCGCGGCACGTAGCGAAAGCCCAGTCGCACGAGCGCTGGGATCTGCACGGCGAACTGCGCCACGACGCCGAGCGTCGTGCCGATGCCGAGCACATACAGCGCCAGCAGCGGGTCGCGCGGCCAGATAAAGGAGAAGGCCAGCGTTGCCGCGATTATGACGATGTTGTTGAACAGCGGCGCGACAGCAGGCAGGAAGAACACGCGGTTGGCGTTGAGTATGCTGGTGAACACGCCGCCCAGCCCATAGAACAGCAGCTGCACGGCAAAAATCCTGAACAGCAGCACCGCATAGCCGTTCACGGCGGCGTCGGTCCCGACGGTGAAGGTCTGCGTGGCCACAAGCTGCTCGGCAAAGACCGTCGCCAGCAGCGTGAGCAGGCCGCACACGATGACGACGATGTTGAGCAGGTTGCTCGCGTAGCGGTCGCCTCCCCGCTTGCCGAGCCTCTCGGTCTGGAGCAGGTAGAGCGGCACGAAGGCCGCGCTGAGCAGGCCGCCCGCGACCAGCTCGTAGATGATGTTGGGCATAGTGTTGGCGACTTGGTACGACGAGGCGATCAGCCCGTTGCCGAGCGCATAGGCCATGACCCAGGTGCGCACGAGGCCCGTCGCGCGGGAGCCGAGGGTGGCAACGGCCATAAGCGCGGTGGAGCGCGCTATCGAGGGCGCAGGGGCTGCGGTGGCCTCGGGAGCTGACGGCGCGGGCCCTGGGGCTGGGGGGTTTTGCTCGGGAGCTGGCTCGGCAGCGGGGGCAGGCGCGGGCTCGGGAGCTGACGGCGCGGGTCCTGGCGGCCACGGCGACCCCAGCTCTGGCGGCGCCGACGCGCCTGCGTGGCGCGGCACATACGGCGCCCCGCCCGTCGAGCTGCGTGCGCCAAGTGGCTTGGCCTCCCCTGGCGCACGGGCGGCGCGGTGGCGCGGAACATACGGCCTTCTCCCCGAGTCAGGCGCGTTGGGCTGGCGACCGCTCATGTGCCTTAGCCCTCTTGGGAGAAGAAACGCTCGTACCAGACGAGAAACGAGTACACCGTCCACACCTTGCGCTGGTTGCTCGCCGCCCCGATGTGGTGCGCGTCGAGCAGCCCCAGCAGCTGGGCGCGGTCGAAGAACTGCGCGGCTGTGTCGCTCTCAAAGCAGGCACGTATGCGCCGGTAATAGCGCTCATCCTTGAGCCAGAGGCGAATGGGCGTCAAAAACCCGATCTTGACCCGGTTGGCCCACTCGGCAGGGATGGTGCGCGCCGCGGCCTTGCGCAGCGCGAGCTTCGTGTTCTCTTCGGTGACGCGGTAGGCGGGCGGGATGGCTGCGGCCGTGCGCATGACCACGCGGTCGAGGAAGGGCACGCGCAGCTCAAGCGAGTGCGCCATCGACATCTTGTCTGCCTTGAGAAGAATGTCGCCGGGCATCCAGAGGTTGAGGTCGAGGTACTGCTTCTTTGAGAGCTCGTCGGCGTCCTTGACGCGCTCGTACACGGGCATGACCACCTCCTTGACGGAGGGGCCACAGCGGTAGTCAGGGTTGAGGACCCTCAGAGCCTCGTCCTCGTCGAACACATGAGCTTGTCCGATGAAGTAGTCTTCCGGCCGCCCGCTGCCTCGGCGCAAGAAGCCCTGGCCCTTGAAGCGTGGGAGGCGCCCGGCCACAGTTGAAAGGACTCTGCGCACCAGACCTGGCACGACGCGCTTGTAGGCGCGGGTGGGGCGCGGCTCGTCGTACAGCTCGTAGCCGGCGAACAGCTCGTCTCCCCCCTCGCCCGAGAGCACTACCGTGACCTGCTCGCTTGCGAGCTTAGCCAAGAAGTACAGCGGCACGATGGAGGGGTCGGCGTGTGGCTCGTCCATGTGGTACTGGATGTCGGCGAACGCGTCGAACCCGTCTGCGGGGTCGAGCAGGAGCCGGTGGTTCTCTATGCCGAGCAGCTCAGAAAGCTCGCGCGCCCAGAGTGTCTCGTCAAAGCCCTCGTCAGCGAATCCTATGGAGAAGGTCTTGGCCGGCCGCATCGACGAGGTGATGTAACTTGAGTCGATGCCGCCCGAGAGGAAGGTCCCCACCTGGACGTCGGCGATGCGATGCGCCTCGACCGACTCATTGACCACCTGGTCAAGATTCTCGACGCATTCGTCAAGGCCTGTCTGGACCGGAGTGAAGCTCGCGTCCCAGTAGCGCTCTATGAGCATCTCCTTAGTTGAGAGCTTGTAGGTGAAGCGATGCGCAGGCGGCAGCTTGAAGACCCCCTTGAAGAAGGTCTCGTCGAGCACCGAGTACTGGAAGGTGAGGTACGGGCGCAGCGCGCGCGCGTTGAGCTCCTTCACGAAGCGCGGGTGCTCTAGGAAGCTCTTTATCTCAGAGCCGAACAGCAGGCAGCCATCGGGCAGGGTCGTGTAATAGAAGGGCTTGATGCCGAAGAAGTCGCGGGCGCCAAAAAGCGTGCCGCTGCGCCGGTCATAAAGCACGAAGGAGAACATGCCGCGCAGGCGGCCGGTTATCTCTGTACCATATTGTTCATATCCATGGATAATTACTTCAGTGTCAGTGTTGGTGGCGAACTTGTGCCCCAGAGCGACAAGCTCGTCTCTGAGCTCCTTGAAGTTGTAGATCTCGCCGTTGAAGACGACGACTACCGTGTCGCCCTCAAGCGAGTTGCTCATGGGCTGAGAGCCGGCCTCGCTCAGGTCGATGATGCTCAGGCGCCGAAACCCCAGCGCCACGCGGTTGTCGAGGAAGGTGCTTGCCATGTCTGGCCCTCGGTGGACGATGCGCTCCATCATGCGCTCGACGGTGTTTTTGGCGATGTTGCGCGCTGCTTCGGTGTCAAAGGCGCCGGTGCACCCGACGAATCCACACATAGGCTGTTGTTTCAGCTCCTCAATTCTCGACAAAGGCTGCCCTCAGTATACCATTGATGGCTCGGGCGGCAGGGTGCCTCTCGGGCTGTCAGGAGGGGTCGGGTCCCGGTGTCAGAACTTGTCAGGAGGGGCCGGGTCCAGGTGTCAGAACTTGACAGGAGGGGTCGGGTCCAGGTGTCAACTTTTGGCCACATGACCAAAAGTTGACACCAGGACCCGGCCCCACCAGACAACATAAGA
>JAITHV010000049.1 GCA_031279835.1 Coriobacteriales bacterium | reverse complement strand
TAAATCGCGCCATGGATAACCCCAAAACGCTACGCTTCAGAGACTTTTACAACGTAAAGCCCAGCTCAGGAGGTTAGCACTCACGAAAAACGTATCCGCACTGCAAGGGGGGATTTTTTAAAAAAAAGCTTGGAGTTTTGGGAGGTTCTGGTAAACTAGTGCAACGTCACGAGCGGCAACTCCCTCGTTGCTTGTGATCTTTGCGCGATTAGCTCAGGGGGAGAGCACTACCTTGACACGGTAGGGGTCACAAGTTCAAATCTTGTATCGCGCACCACCAATGCCACAGGCCAGGAGCTATGAGAGCTTCTGGCCTGTTCTGCTCGTATTGCTCGTGGCGTATGGTCGCTCAAGCCTTCCGTTTGAGGACCGTGAGGTACGCGAGGTAAAACACCGCCGTCACCGCCAGCGCGCACGCCAACAGCAACGCGGCCAGGTCTAAGCTGAACAAGACGAACAGGAACACGCACAACGCGTCCAGCACGCCGGCAAGCGACAATGCAGCACCGCGCGCGCGCTGCTGGACTAGGGCGTCGCGTTCTTCGGGCATGAGCCCCTCGCTGCTAACAGGGGCAGGCGCGTTGCGGCCAAGCACCAAAAGCGCTGCTCCCACGGCAAGGCTGGCGCCACACGCCGCGCCAAGCGCAAAGTCAGTGGCTGCTTCAGTGGCGGCGCCCGCAAGGCCGATAACCGCAGCAACGGCGCCTAGAACAATGCTCAGCGCCAGTGCGCCGGCGCCGCACAATAGCATGACGCGCTGCTTCAGGTCTTTTTTCATTGCTCGTCCTCCTCGTCAGCAGGTATTCGAAGGACTAGTATAGCAGCAAGTGCAGTGGCTGGGCACCGCCTCTGCTGCCCGTGCGCCCCCTACGCGAACAGGCCGTATCCCGTATCATATACGCATGGAATCTCAGGGCAAAAAAGTCGTCATTGTCGGCGGTGGCCCCGCTGGCCTCGTTGCGTCGCTTGTCGCTGCTGAGTCAGGCGCCTCGGTGACCGTGCTCGAGTCCCAAGAGCGCGTCGGCGGGCTTATCCTCAAGACCGGCAATGGCCGGTGCAACCTCTCAAACACCGCACTGGACGCGCCGCCTCGCGCGGGCGACTATCACAACGGCCCCTTTGTGGAGCCCCTGCTTGGTCGCATCGGGTGCGCCTCGGTACGGGAGGCGTTCCACTCGTGGGGCCTCGTGACGACCGTCGATGCCGAAGGGCGCGTGTACCCGCGCACGTACACGGCGAACGCCGTCCTTGACGTGTTGCGAGAGGGGATGGCGCGCGGCGGCGTCGAGGTCCTGACGGCCTGTGAGGCAGTGAGCGTCGAAGCGCCGCCTGCGTCCCGGCAGCCTGCTCGGTCAAAGCACGCGCGCCGTCTCTCCATCGTGCTGGCAAGCGGCAGGCGCGAGAGCGGCGACGCGGTGATACTGGCCTGCGGGGCACGGTCGTCCCGCTTGTTGGGCTCGGTGCAAGCGCTCGGTCATCCCCAGAGCGATCCTCAGCCTGTCTTGGGCCCGCTTGTGACCGACAAGCCCGCGCTCGCAGGGCTAGACGGCGTTCGTGCGCGAGTCGCCGTGCGCCTCGTGCGCGACGGGACGCAGGTTGCCTTAGAGCGGGGCGAGGTGTTGTTTCGCGCATATGGCGTCTCGGGCATTGTTGCCTTTGACCTCTCGCGCTTTGCCGCCCCAGGAGACGTGCTCGTGCTTGACCTCGTTGAGGAGCTCGACGCCGAGTCGCTGCGAGGGTTCCTGGCGCGACAGGCCTCGATGCGCAGCTCAGCCCCCGCCACCGCCTTGCTTGCAGGCCTCGTGCACACGAGGCTTGCTCAGGCCGTGCTGCGCGCTGCGGGCTGCTCTGCTCAGGCAACGGCCGGCGACCTTGGTCGCGACGAAGGCCTCAACAGCATTGTCGCGCAGCTCAAAGGCTACCGGCTCACCGTCACGGGGCTGCCAGGTGCGCTGGGCGCGGCCGCCCAGGCCATGCGTGGCGGACTTGCCACCAACGCCTTTGACCCCCTGACTCTCGCCTCACTGCATGTTCCCGGGCTGTATGCGGCGGGGGAGGCGCTTGACGTGGACGGACGCTGCGGCGGCTACAACCTCCATTGGGCCTGGGCCTCGGGGATGGCGGCGGGAAGGGCTGCCAGCACGCCGCCGTGATAGACGGCTGCCTTGAGCTGCTGGTCTTGCGTCAGCTGCATGACCCAGCTACGACCTGACCGCCCATCCCTACAAGAGAATGGAGACCCGTGGAACTGTTTTCGGTCTTTGCCGACCCGAATGCTTGGGTGACTCTCGTTATACTTATCTTCCTCGAGATGATACTTGGCATCGACAACCTAGTCTTTATCGCCATAACCACTGACCGCCTGCCCCGGTCCAAGCAAAAACTTGGCCGAAGGTTCGGCCTGGGCGCGGCGCTCGTCATGCGCGTCCTCTTCCTCTGTTTTGCCTCCTGGATCGTCTCGCTCACGACGCCGCTGTTCCATCTGCCGCTCGCGTTTTCTGCCGTGGATTTTGGCATCTCGGGCAAGGACCTGATCCTGCTAGCAGGCGGCGTCTACCTTATCTACAAGGGCATCATCGAGATCCGCGAGAAGCTCTCGCTCAAAGAGGAGCGCGAGGAGCACGGCCACCCCGAGGCCAAGCGCACGCAGATCGGCCTGTCCCGCGCCATCGGCACCATCGCCGTCATGGACATCGTCTTCTCCATCGACTCGGTGATCACGGCAGTCGGGCTCGCGGAGGGCATGTTGATGGTCATGATCGCGGCAGTCATGCTCGCCGTCTTCGTCATGATCATATTCGCAGACCCCATTGCGAACTTCATCAACTCCCATCCCGAGATGAAGATCCTCGCCCTCATGTTCATTGTCATGGTGGGGATAAAACTCATCATCGAGTCTTTTGAGGTCGAGATCCTGGTCGAGGGCACCCACATTGAGGTGCTCGACCTCATGCTCTACTGCGCCATGGCCTTCTCGCTGGCCATCACCGCGCTGCAGATGGTGTACAACACGCGCGTCAGGCGCATGAACGAGGAGATACTGTCACACCGCGAGCCCCAAGAGAAACAGGCCAGTGCCGAAGGCACGGGCCTCAGCGCCGACAATGACCAAGACCCCCGTCCCTAGCGCGCGTGACGCTCGTATTGTTCACGGGTGACAATAAAACGGACCGCATGAGGAAGGGCGCGCGCCACGAACGGCGTCACAGCGTCCACTGCCTCGCCGTCGTACTGAATGGCAAGTGGCGGGTCTGACTCGACGCACACAGTGCGCGAGAGCCGCACTTCCAGCGCGTCGAAGCGCCCAGGAAACCCGCCGCCCCGGTCAAGAAACGCCGCGAACACCGCAGGGAGCAGCTCAACAGCATTGTGCGACTTGACTACTACAACCTCAAACGCGCCGTCACGGGCGTCGTTGGCGTGGGTGATGGCAATATCAGGGAATATCTGCGCGAAATTGATGACCAGGACCGCGATGCCGTCCATCTCCAGCACCTCGTCGTCGAGGGTTATGGTGAAGTGCGCCACGGTCGGCAGCGGGTCGGTGATGGCCGAGGCGATGTAGGCGAGAGGGCCAAGGACGCCTTTGAGTTTCTCGGAATGCGCCATGATACGCGCGTCGTAGCCGGCGCCTGCCATGACAGCAAAGCCTGCCCGTTGCGTCCTGCCCTCAGAAAAGTAGTCTATCTCGCCGAGGTCGTAGTGCTGAGTGACTCCCTCGCGGGTCATCTGGGCGAGCACGAGCGGCTCGTCAGGAGAACGGAGGTTGGTGGCCACGAGGTTGCCAGTCCCAGCCGGAAAGGGGAGTATCGGCACGTTGGAGCCGCGCAGGCTGTAGCAAACAGTCGAGACGGTGGCGTCGCCCCCCGAGGCGACGACGACATCAAAGCTCTCAGCGTCGTGCAGCAGGCCCTCGGCGTTTGTGCGCGTGTTCGAGCTCCGTATGACAATCTCATCGGCATTGTGGCAAAGCTTGCGCACGTAGTCATGGATTGCCCCATCTTGAAGCCCGCTGACAAGGTTGTTGATGACAAGAACTCGCACTGCCGGCTCCTTTGTGGCTCTCGGGGACTTCCCCTACTATAGCAAAGTGCGCTACTATGTGACAGTAAGATGATACCGCGCAGCAGGGTCGGGGCCGGCCAGCTGTCCATGAAAGGCCCTGTGGGGCTGCCTCTTTGCGCGGACGATAAGGAGGATGCTTGTACCTCGAAACGCACGAGAAGCTCGCACGGTTCGTCAACCAAAACACCGGCACGCCCGTTCTCGCCATAGACACCGAGTTCCTGCGCGAAAAGACCTACTACCCCAAGCTCTGCCTGCTCCAGCTGGCAACAGAGAAGCGCTGCGTTGTCGTCGACCCGCTCGTGATCAACGACCTTTCACCGCTCGTGACGCTGTTCTCTGACGTGCGCACCACCAAGGTCTTCCACGCGGGCGAACAGGACTGCGCCATTATCCACAACCGTTTCGGCCTTGTTCCCACGCCGCTGTTCGACACGCAAAAGGCTGCTAGCATACTAGGTTTCTCCCAACAAGTGGGGCTTGCCAGCATAGTCAGCCGCTACTGTGGCGTCACTCTCGCGAAGCATGGCACCTTCTCGGACTGGCAGCGTCGGCCGCTCACGCCCAAGCAGGTGGCCTACGCGCTTGACGACGTGCGCTACCTGCCGCGGATCTACCGCGCCATGACTGAGGAGCTTGAGCAGTCCGGGCGCGCCCTGTGGCTTTCTGACGAGTTCGCGCGCCTTGCTGACGCAGCGACCTACGCGGTGGACCCCGACGAGTCTTGGCGCAAGGTTAAGGGCTCGTCGGTGCTTCCGGCACGGCAGCTCAGCCTGTTGCAGCCCCTGGCGGCATGGCGCGAGCGCACGGCGCAGGGGCGCAACTGCCCGCGCCGCTGGTTTCTCACCGACGAGCAGCTTGTCGAGATAAGCCGCCATGACCCCGAGACCGTCGAGGCCCTCTTCGAGATCCGGGGCATTCGCGAGAAGCTCGGGCTCAAAGGGGCCACGGCCGTTGTCGAGCTGCTGGCTGCAGCCCGAGAGGCGCCCCAAGGCGAACAGCCCCGCCGCGAGCGCCGGCCAATCAAGACTTCCGACCAGGTGGCAAGCCTTGACCTCATGACGGCGCTCGTCCACCTTCGTGCCGCCGAGAACCGCATATCGAGCTCCATGCTCACCAACCACGACGAGCTGGTGCGCATCGCGTCTGGTGAGCGCGAGGACGTGGCACTGCTGAGCGGCTGGCGCCGCGAGATCGTCGGGGCAGAGATCATCGACCTGCTCGAAGGGCGCATCGTGCTGCATCTCAAGGACGGCGAGCTGAAAGTTACAGCTATTGCACGGCTTGCCGAGGGCGGATTCTCCTGACCTTCTTTTGCGTTACCATAGGCTAACGAGTAAAAAGGAGAGACCATGAACCTACAGTATTTGCTTCTCATCGCCGTGACGCTTGCGCTCGGACTGGGTGCGCAGGCGTATATCAAGATGACCTTCAAAAAATGGGCGCGCGTCCCTGTGTCTACGCAGCTGACCGGCGCCGAGGCAGCGCGTCGCATGCTGGACGCACACGGGCTCTCGCATGTCCCTGTCCAAAAAGTGCCCGGCAGCCTCACGGACCACTTCGACCCGAAGAAAAACACCGTCTCGCTTTCGGAAGACGTCTACGACAACAGGACGGTCTCCGCGACTGCGGTGGCCTGCCATGAGTGCGGCCATGCCGTCCAGCACGCGCAGCGCTATGCGCCGATGGTGGTGCGCTCGACCATCGTGCCGGTCGTCAGCGTCGCCTCGAACCTCTGGGTGTTCGTGCTCCTAGCCGGTGTGTTCCTTATGTCACGCATCGCGACCCAGGCGCTCGGCTTCAACCTCATATGGGTGGCCGTCGCGCTGTATGCCGCAGTCATCGTCTTTCAGCTCATCACGCTGCCTGTGGAGTTCAACGCGTCGAGCCGTGCGCTCCAGTACTTGAAGTCGAGCGGCTACCTGCCGCCAAACGAGCAAGGCGGGGCTGCGTCGGTCCTGCGCTCAGCGGCACTGACCTACGTCGCTGCCGCGCTCTCGTCACTGCTCTACCTTATCTACATACTCGGGCTTGCCCGCAGGTGAGCGCGCCAGCACAAGGCGCCCTCAGCGTCAGCCAGGCGCTGGCATTGGCAAAGGGCGCCTTGGAACAGCTGACAGTGCGCGTGATCGGAGAGGTCTCGGAGCTCTCCGACCGATCGGGATACAAGGCCGTCTACTTCACGCTGACCGACGAGTCTTCTGCGCTTGCGTGCCTCATGTGGCGCTCGGCGTATGCCCAATGCGGTCTCAAGCTCACAAAAGGCATGTTGGTCGAGGCTGTGGGCAGCTTCACGGTCTATGCCGCCAAGGGAAGGATGAACTTCTCGATAAAGGCGCTGCGGCAGGCGGGGGAGGGGGACCTGCGCGTCAAAGTCGCCGAGCTCGCCCGTCGCCTTGAGGCCGAGGGCCTCATGGACCCTGCACGAAAGCTGTCGGTGCCCGAGCTTCCCCGCACAGTGGCCGTGGTCACCTCCCCGCGCGGAAAAGCCGTCCACGACGTGCTGCGCACCCTGCGCCGCCGCTTCCCGCTTGCCGAGGCGCTGGTGTTCGGAGTCACAGTCGAGGGCAAGGACGCGCCCTCAGCGCTGAGCGGCGCCCTCAGGGCGGCGCAAGAGTCTCATGCAGACGTCGTGCTGCTCGTGCGGGGCGGCGGGTCGTACGAGGACCTCATGCCGTTCAATGACGAGCTTGTCGCCCGCACGGTTGCTGCCTCAAGGATTCCGGTGGTGACCGGCATCGGGCATGAGCCAGACAACACGCTGGCAGACATGGTGGCAAGCCATCGGTCGTCCACTCCGACGGCGGCAGCCGAGTACGTGGTCCCTGACGCCGCTGAGCTCGAGGCGCGCCTGCGTGCCATGGGAACAACGCTGCGCACGCAGGTGGGCGGGCGCCTTGCGCACATGCGTCTCAATGTGGCGGCATTTCGCAGCCGTCCGCTGTTTTGCGACGATGGGGTCTTGACTGACGCAGCTGCACAAGGCCTCGAGCAGGCGGCGCTGCGCCTTTCGCGCGCGCTTCCCTCCTCCCTTGCCTCGAGCAGCGCGCTTGCGGTGTTGCTGGCGGAGCGCCTACGTTTTGCCGCCGGTCAGCTTACTGCGGCGCACGCTGCGCAACTCGGCGTCCTTGCGGGCAAGCTCGAGGCGCTCTCGCCTCTTGCTGTGCTCGCCCGTGGCTACTCGGTTGCCTTTGGCGCCGACGGGCATGTCGTCGACAGTGTGGAGAAGACAGCGCCAGGCGACGCCGTCATCGTGCGCCTGGCCGACGGCATGTTGGACTGCGTGGTCTCAGGCGTGCGGCCTGGAGACGCTGATAGAATAGCAGCAGGCGCCGACAGAATGGAGCGAACGTGACACCTGACAGCATAGAGCCTCGTGCCGATGTCCCAGAAAAGGGCGGCGACAACGAGTTTGCAGACATGACCTTCAAGGAGATGAGCGACAAGCTTGAAGGCATCGTGCGCCTTCTCGAAGGCAACCAGCTTGAGATCGAGGAGGCGCTGCACAGCTACGAGCTTGGCGTGCGGCTGCTTCGTGAGCTTCAGTTTCGACTTTCGTCAGCGCA
The DNA here is from genome assembly GCA_031279835.1 of Coriobacteriales bacterium. GTDB lineage: Bacteria > Actinomycetota > Coriobacteriia > Coriobacteriales > UBA8131 > JAITHV01. The sequence goes on along the minus strand of JAITHV010000049.1, from coordinate 2,233 downwards.
GCAGCAGGTGACGGTGCTCATGGGAGAACTTGACCAAGAGGGCATCGACGACATCGACACATCCTTGAGCTGACGTCTGTCAGCCCTGCAGGCATCTGTTGTGCCTGCAGCATCGACCGAGACAAGGAGCCAGGAACATGAACGACTGCATCTTCTGCAAGATTGCCGCGCACGAGGTAGCTGCCCAAGTGGTCTATGAGGACGACGACGTCATCGCCTTTGAGGACGTCAACCCGCAGGTGCCGGTGCACACCCTGATCATCCCCAAGCAGCACTACGCGCACGTCGGCGACAACGTGCCGCCTGACCTGCTCGGAAAGGTCTTCTCGGCGGTGCGCGTCGTCGCCGAGGCCAAGGGAGTCGCCGAGTCCGGTTATCGCATCATCGCAAACAGCGGCGAAGACGGCCGTCAGACGGTGCACCATCTTCACGTGCACCTCCTCGGGGGCACGCGCCTGCCGATTCGCATGGGGCCAGCCGACTAGGGAGGCACTGGCGTTGCGCAGGCTTCTTGCTTGCGGCATGCGCCATATCGCGGATTCCTGTGGCTCACGAGGTATGTTATAGTCCTCGGAAGTCACGTGTCATATCCATTGGGTCAAGTCCAGAAGGAAGGAGGATGTGTGAACATCCTTGTCATCAACGCGGGTAGCTCCTCGCTCAAGTATCAGCTGGTAGACATGCAGACAGAGGCCGCCGTCGCCAAGGGGCTGTGTGAGCGGGTCGGCAGTGAAGGAAGCTTTCACAAGTATGAGATCAATGGACAAGAGCGCCTGGTAGAGGTGCCCTTGCCGGATCACCGCGCGGCGGTGAAGGCGGCGCTTGACGCGCTCCTCGACCCGCAAGACGGCGCGATAGAAAGCCTTGACGAGATTGACGCTGTGGGGCACCGCACGGTTCACGGCGGCGAGTACTTCTCGCGCTCGGTGCTCATCGACGACGACGTGGTGGCAAAGGTCGAGGAGTGCGCCGTGCTGGCGCCCCTGCACAACCCCCCGTCGCTGGCGGGCATCGGCGCCTGCCGCGAGCTCATGGGCAAGGTGCCGCATGTCGCGGTCTTCGACACGGCTTTTCACCAGACCATGCCGGCGAGCTCGTATCGCTACGCCCTGCCAAACTCCCTGTACGAGCAGCACAAGATCCGGCGCTACGGCTTCCATGGCACCTCGCACCGGTATGTCACCGAGCGCGCGGCCGCATACCTCGGCAAGCCGGTAAGCGAGCTCAAGCTCATCACGTGCCATCTGGGCAACGGCTGCTCGATAGCCGCAGTTTCTGGCGGAAAGGTCGTGGACACCTCGATGGGCTTCACGCCGCTTGAGGGCCTCATGATGGGCACCCGATGTGGCAGCATCGACCCGGCGATCGTCACCTTCATGGTCGGCGAGCTCGGCATGAGCGCCGACGACGTAAACCGCGTCATGAACAAGGAGTCGGGGCTGCTCGGCATATCGGGCGCCTCGAACGACCTGCGCGACATCGAGCAGGCGGCGGAGCAGGGCGACGCGCGCGCACAGCTCGCCAACGAGATGTACGCACACGCGATCCGGAAGCACATTGGAGCCTATGAGTATGTGCTCGGCGGCGTGGACGCCATCGTGTTCACGGCCGGCGTGGGCGAGAACAGCTCCTCGATGCGCAGCCTCATCTTCCAGGGGCTTGAGGGCGTCGGCCTCGTGCTTGACGCCGAGAAGAACGCTGAGCGCGGCGGCGAGCGCACGATATCGACTCCCAGCTCGCGTGCGCACATCCTCGTAATCCCGACCAACGAGGAGCTCATGATAGCCAAAGACGCAAAGGCCTGCGTGACCGCAGGGTAGCACCACAGGGCTTTAAAGGCAGTAGCGGCCCTCTCGCCCTTTGCGGCGGGAGGGCCGTTTTTGCTAACAGGCTGTTTGCCGCTTCTTCTTCGCACGTGCTACGCTTGGTCCAAGCGTTCAGAGAAGCCGGTGAGAATCCGGCACAGCTCACAGCACTACTGTAAGAGGCTACGCTTGCCCCCTGCGCCCGCGCTACAAGCGGCGCGCTGAAAGCCACCGGGACCCTAAAAAGGCCCTGGGAAGGCGGGGCCAAGCGGCTTGACGCCTCGGAGTCAGGAGACCTGGCGCGCCACGCACGCACGGCTTTCGGTGAGGGAAGCGGCGGTGTCGCGAGGCCAGCCGCGCAGAACCTGCCCGACATCGGCCCGACGCCAGGCCACAGACGCCCCGCCGGGAGCCGCCCCGGCGGGGCG
>JAITHV010000075.1 GCA_031279835.1 Coriobacteriales bacterium | reverse complement strand
TGGGTTCAGAACGTCGTGAGACAGTTCGGTCCCTATCCTCCGTGGGCGTAAGAGAATTGAGAGGATCTGTCCCTAGTACGAGAGGACCGGGATGGACAAACCTCTGGTGTACCAGTTGTTGACCAACAGCACCGCTGGTTAGCTACGTTTGGATCGGATAACCGCTGAAAGCATCTAAGCGGGAAGCCGGCCTCAAGATGAGTTCTCTTTTCGGTAAGGTCCCTTGTAGACTACGAGGTTGATAGGGCGCAGGTGTAAGTGCAGTAATGTACTCAGCCGAGCGCTACTAATAGACCGAGCTCTTCATCTTTTATTGCTTCTCGGTTTTGTGTGTCCACTATCCAGCCGTCAGGGTGCAGTGTTGCAACAGCTGCTTTGACAAGAGAATAGGTTCTGTGTGCGTAACCATGGAGCGGAGGGTACACCCGATCCCATTCCGAACTCGGTAGTTAAGCTCCGCATCGCCGAAAGTACTGTGGTGTAGTCCATGGGAGGATAGGACGTTGCGCACACAGAGCCTATTTTTTTATGCCTGTCAAAGTTGTGCGTGCGCTGCTAAGAGGCAGCAGCTTGCAAGGGATTGTCTGTATCGTGCAGCATGGTGGGGGCTGTTGAATTAACAAGGCTCCCATCTTTAACCATTCACAAAATAATTTAACATTGAACTTAGTAATGATTCACAAAAAAGGGAATACGCAGTACCATAGACTGCACCGAAGGTCTTCCCATCTAGAAAAGGAGTGGATATGAATCTGCAACGCCCCAATGCAAATGACGCGACTCAGACATCTAACCGATCAAGAAGCGTTGTTCCCGTAAGCGGGCTGTGTACCCGTTGTGTTGACGACTGTCGCGGCAACTGTGAGGTGTTCAAGTCGTCGTTTCGAGGTCGCGAAGTCATCTATCCTGGTCCTTTTGGACATGTGACAGCAGGTGCCGACAAAGACTATCCGATAGATTATTCCCACCTCAATATCAACGGCTATGCGCTTGGTCTTGATGGCCTGCCCACGGGTGTTGTGGCCAGTCCCGACACTGCGACGTTCCCGACGGTAGACACCTCGACCGAGTTTGGGTTTGAGAACAAAGTCAGCATGTCGATGCCGATCTTCACGGGTGCGCTCGGCTCAACTGAGGTTGCCCGCGCCAACTGGGAGCAGTTCGCCATTGGCACTGCCATCTCGGGCATATCGCTCGTTTGCGGCGAGAACGTCTGTGGCATCGACCCAGCACTTGAGCGGGACTCCAAGGGCATGGTCACCAGGGCTCCCGACATGGAGCGGCGTGTGCGTCTCTACAAGGAGTTCCAGGAAGACAACGGCGACATCCTCGTGCAGATGAACGTCGAGGACACACGCCTCGGCGTCGCGCGCTACGTCATTGAGGAGCTTGGTGTCGAGACGGTCGAGCTCAAGTGGGGCCAAGGGGCAAAGTGTATTGGCGGCGAGATCAAGGTAGACACGCTCGAGCGAGCGCTCGAGCTTCAGTCGCGCGGCTATATCGTGACTCCTGATCCCTCGAATGAGGCTATCCAGGAGGCATTCAAGGCAGGAAGCATCAAGCAGTTCGAGCGCCACAGCCGTCTTGGGTTTATCGACGAGGCAGACTTCTATAAGAGTGTTGAAGAGCTGCGCAGCCTCGGTGCCAAACGCGTTACGCTCAAAACGGGCGCGTACCCGATGCGCGAGCTCGCCATGGCTCTCAAGTGGTCGTCAAACGCCAAGATTGACCTGCTGACCATCGACGGCGCCCCCGGCGGCACCGGCATGAGCCCCTGGCGCATGATGGAAGAGTGGGGCATCCCGACCTTCTACCTCCAGTCCATGGCTTATGAGCTGGCATCAATGCTCGACGCGCAGGGCGCCTATGTGCCTGACCTTGCCATCGCTGGCAGTTTCTCCGAAGAGGCCGGCATCTATAAGGCGCTTGCAATGGGTGCCCCGTACTTCAAGGCAGTCTGCATGGGGCGCGCCCTCATGATCCCGGGCTTCGTGGGCAAGAACATTGAGAAGTGGATCAAGGAAGGCGAGCTGCCGAAGACGGTCAACGAGTTTGGCGCCACAAAGGAAGAGATCTTCGTCACATACGAGACCCTTCGCGCAAAGTACGGCAAGGACATCGACCGCATTCCGCTCGGCGCGGTTGCCGTTTACACGTATGCCGACCGCCTTAAAGTGGGGCTTCAGCAAATCATGGCAGGCTCGCGCTGCATGAACCTCGCGTCGATCACGCGCAACAACCTTGTTGCGCTGACTCCTGAAGCTGCCCAGGTTTCCGGCATCACGTATGTCATGGACGCGTTTCGCGATGAGGCGCTTGCCATCATAAAGGGCTGAGCAAGACACCGCAAGAACAGGACAATTCAAGGAGGCCGGGCAGCAGTGTCCGGCCTCCTGTATGCGTGCTGCCCACAAAGGGGCGTGTGTTTATGACAACTCGACAGCGGCTTAGTTGCGTGAGTGTCAACACTCGGGGGCTGGCGGCGCGACTCTAGAAATGTGCGCACACTTTTGCAGGCCGATCTTTGGCTCCGGGCCGGTGCCCTTGCCACACGGGTAGGCGCACCACTGCCCGCAGTAACTACAGCAGACAGGCGCAGGGACTACCAGTAACGAGAGGTCTGCGCCGCACATCTTGCAGCAAAGGCTCTGCTTCAACACTATGTCGGTTTTGTCAAAAACGGTAACAAAACCACAAACGTTGCATGACCCCGCCTTCTTGGCGGGAGGCTTGCACTTGCCGCATATCGGGTTACAAACCCAGCATCCACCAGGCATTGCGCCTCCAATTCACCTGTCATTGCCTGTGACAAAGCATACTTGACGACCGTTGAAGCCCCCTACTGCCATCGGTATGATATACGTTGTTCTCGTACGGAGAGCTATAAGGCTTTCCCCTCGCCAAACGTATACTTTCTCAAGTTACCGATTGTTCATATACCAGCCGCCCCCTGTTCTTTGAAGTGAGGTCGCCATGAAGTCGCTCGCTGCACTAGGCTCTGCCTTTAAGAAGATCGAGTCGAGCATCATGTGCTTCAAAGGCTTTAAATTGCTGTTGGCGTGGCATTATGTTGTTTTATTTTCTCCTCTTCTTGCCGGTATGCCCGACCAGGAGTCGAGCGCTGTGTTTTTTGAGCGCCAGGTAATCCTGTACTCCTCTATTGCCGGTGCGTTTGTCGTATTCATGTTGCTTGGCAAACGTCTGCGCGGCCTGCTTCAACGAAAGACTCCCTATGCCCTGTTTGTTCTCATGGGGCTGCTCGCAGCGGCGGCGACCTTGTTGGCCGTGTTGTCAGCGACTCGTCTCACAGAAGGTCTCGTCATGCTCCGAGTCCCGATTACTGCGTTCCTGGGGTTGAGCGAGGCGCTCCTCATGTATTTGTGGCTCCATTTTTATACGCGAGTGCGCATGGAGCGCTTTCACCACAAGCTCGCAGTAGACATGATCGCAGGCGCGCTCATGGGATTTCTTGTCTGCAACATGCTGCCGCCGCTGTCGTACACCCTCGTAGTGCTCATGCCGTGTGCCGCAACGCTGTCGCTCGTGATGAATTGGGGCCTGCTGGCCCAGGGGCGCAAGGCGGTCGAAGTCTCAGACCTCAATCCGCCGCGCAAGGTGTCAAAGCGCCATGTTCTGAAGATTATTTTGCCCTCTATTGTGTTTGCGTTCGTCTTTGGCCTGCTTCAAGGCGACTTCTTCGCCGCCGACCAGCCATTGCTCATGGTGGGAAACCCCCTCTCGCAGCTGGGGATCGTGCTAGCGGGCCTTTGTGTGCTCGTCCTCTCTCGTGAGCGTTTTGGGAGGTGCATGGTGGACATGTTGCACCGGCTCGCCTTGTTGCTCTTTGTTATAGGGGTCATGGGGCTTTCGGTCATGCGCAACATCGGCCCCAGCATCGTGTCGGAGACGGCGATACTTGCGGGCTTTAACCTCTTTGACTTCGGCATGCTGATCATCAGCATGCGCCTTGCGCAGCAGCTGCGACTCGGCTCGCCGTTTTTCATCGACTTTGGCAGGGTCTTGGTCTACCTTGGGTTTTCCTTCGGCCTGGCAGCGGGCTTCGTGGGCGCGCTCACGCTTGCGCCCTTGATAGAGGAGAGCAGCCTTAACGTGCTGACAGCCGTCTCGGCAATCATGATCATAGCCACAGTGCTTGTATCCTATCATGACGTTACAAAAGAGCTTGAAGCAGGCGGTGGGGCGATCATCGACGACACTGGAGCAAGAAGCCAACAAGTCGCGGCCATGCTTGAGCCGATTGGGCGCAACACGGCGGCGCAGCCCGCAGCGACCGGCAAGAACGGCGAGACACCCCAAAACGCCCCCTTCAAGCGCCTGCTTGAGGAAGTCGCCCGTACCTATCGCCTCTCTCCGCGCGAGCTCGAGGTGTTCATGCTCATTGCGAAGGGGCGCAACGCGGAGTACATCCAGCAGAGCCTCTTCATCTCGCACCATACGGCCAAGACCCACATTGCCAACATCTATCACAAGCTCGAGGTGCACTCGGTGCAGGAGATGCTCACGTTGATAGAGTCGTTCAAGGACCCCCAAAAGCCCCGCTGCGCTCCCTATGCCCCAGAGTACTAATATTCTCTCTTTAATACCCTGCTAGCGACTTGGAGTCGAGCGTCAAAGCTATCGTAATCACGCCTACCTAAGTGCTCAGATACACAGACAGAGGAGGATGTGATGGTCGACGTGCAGCAGGGATTCACCGTTCTTGACGTTGTCTTGACGCTCGTGCCCGTTGTGCTGGTGTTCGTCTTGATGGCCGCTTTCAAGATTGCGGGCGACATCAGCGGCGTCATAGGCTGGATTGCCGTGGTGGCCGTGGCGGTCTTGTTTTTCTCCACACCCTTGGAAGTCGCCCTGCTTGCCTCGTGGAAGGGGGTGCTGGCCTCAATGGCGATAACGGGCATGACCATATTCGCCATTCTCCAAATAACCTTCATCCAAGAGACCGGAGCGCTCAAACGCATCGTGACCACCATCAAGACCATCGCAAAGAAGGACAAAGTGGCGCAGATCATGATCCTCAATGTCTGCATTGGCACGATCCTCGTCTCTGTGGGCGCGACGCCAGTGACCATATTGCCGCCCATCCTCCTGGCGATGGGCTACACGACGGTCCTGGCCATCGCGCTGCCCGCGCTTGGTTTTGACGCCTTGTGCACGTATGCCATGCTCGGCGTCTCTGTTGTCGTCATGTCTGACATCCTTACGGGTGCCGGGTTCACCATTGACGGGCAGGCGCCGACGGTGCAGACGGTCAGCATGTTCTTTGCCCGCTACCTGCCGTTTGTGACGCCTTGTATTTGCGCGGCCATGACCTTGATGGTGGGCGGGCCAAGGCTGCTCGCAAAAGGCATAGTGCCCATACTGATCACCGGCCTGTCGCTCGGGCTCACCGCTATGGCGGTCGCCTACATCGGCATCGGCGTGGTGCTCACCGGCGTCATCGCAGGCGTGGTCGGGCTGGCCTGCATGCTGCTCTACCTCAAGGCGCGGCGCATGCCCTTGTTCGACCGCTCGGATCTGACCGCAGAAGACCTTTCGACGGAGAAGTCCATGCCGCTTTGGAAGGCGCTCTCGCCCTGGGGGCTTCTCATCGTCTTTTGCCTTTTGACGAACTTCGTGGGACCGCTCTATGACTTTTTGTACAAGAGCCTCGAGATGCGCGTGTTCGTGTTTCCTGGCGACGCAGGGCAGCCGATGCGCATTTTGTGGAACGCGTACTTCTGGGTGCTCGTGTCAACCCTCCTCGCGACATTCATCATCAGGCCGCAAAAGGGCACCTGGAGCCGCGTGGTTAAAAAATGGGGCAAGCGCTTCTACCGTCCGACCATAGCGTCGCTTGCGTTTTTCATGCTTGCCTATGTCATGATGTATTCTGCCAACGTGCCGAGCCCTGAGTCTGGCGTCTGGGGGCAGCCTGACCCGTCGCGCAACATGATATACATCTGGGCCATGACGGCCGCCGACGCCTTTAGCTGGGCTTATCCCATTGCCAACTCCTTTCTTGGCCTGATATCCGGCTTTGTGACCGGGAGCGAGGCGTCCACTATCGCGCTGTTTGCCAAGTACAACCTGATCAGCTCAGACGTCTTGGGCCTCAACCCCTTGTACGTCATTGCGGGCGGCGGCATCGGTGCCGGACTGGCAAGCGTCATTACCCCGGTCAAGCTGCAGCAGGCCTCTGCGACCATTGACCGGGTTGGCGAGGAGTCAATGGTGCTGCGCAAGGTCTTTGGCTATGCGGTCTGTCTTGTGGCGGTCTCGGCTGCCTTGACAATGATTTTCTGCACTATTGGGTAGCATATGGATAAAGATCCTAAATATCAAGTATATCGAAGGATGATCCAACTCTCGTTCATCGGCTGCCTCATTGCGACGAGTCTCGCGGTTCTGTTGAGGATAAACGCGCCAGGCCTTGGGCCGCTTGCCTTGTTTTGCAACATCCTTGGCTACCTGCTTCTCGGGGTGGCGCTGTTCGTCTGGCTGGCGCGCGTCAGGCCACTGCGAGGTCGAGCATCCCGACGTGAGCAAGACCGTTTGGCCGGGCTGTCGAAGACCTTGGCACACGGTCGGCGCAAGTCAGTCGGCGGTGGCTCACCTGAGTACCAGCGCTACCGTCGGCGCTGGCGACTGTGCCTGGTAGTCGGCGGGCTAGTGATTGTGGTCGCATATCTGTCGCTCGGTTTTTTTGAAGGACCAAGCGTCGTGCCTCTTGTGCTGCTCGCTGCATCGTACCTTCCGCTTGGGGCTGCGGTCTATCTGTATCGGCGACACCTCAAGCCTCTCAAGCAGGCAGAAAGCAAAGAGGGCGCTGATGACAAACAGGGACAAAAGTAACCTGAGCCTGTGGAAAGCCGCCAGCTTGGCCTGTTGTGCGAGAAGCGTGGCGACACGGGTATGGCTCAAAGTACTACTTTGTGGGCATTCGTACTGGTCGGGGTACGTTGCAACGAAGCGCTCTGATAGTGTTCGCTTCGTCCCTCGCAACGGCGTCGCCACGCTGGGCGGCTGATGGCACTGTTGCGAGGGCGACCCGATACAGCCACGACCGCATGCGACATGTGGAAGGAGGATACACCCCATGTGCTTTAGACCACCGACGTTTGACGAGATGATGAAAAAATGCCCTGCCTGTGGCGGATTTAACCAGCCCGACGCATCTGTCTGCAAGAAGTGCGGAGAGAAGCTTCCTGAGTCTGCCGCAGCTGGAGCGCCGCCGCCGCTGAACGCCCCCAAGGGCCCTGGCATGCCGACGAGGCCTGGCGCCCCCAAGGTCCCTGGCGCACCGACGAGCCCAGCACCGCCGCCCCCGCCGGACCCCAAGACCAGTTAGCAAGCAAACAGACGAACAAGAGGCAAGTCAATTCATGGCAGCAATGACAAGACGATGAAGAAGAACGGAGGTTTTCATGGCGATCAACGAGTACAACAAGGATCTCTATAAAGAGGACTGGCGTTGGTATGAGGATGGTTATGAGGTCACCCGAACCTCAGTCTGGACTGGCCCCGGTTGCCATAACGGCTGCGGCGTCCTGTGCTACACCAAGGACGGTAAGCTCGAGAAGATCGAAGGCGACCCCAATTTTGGGTACAACCAAGGGCGCCTCTGCCTACGCTGCATCAACATGGTCGAGAACATTTATAACAACGACCGCCTCAAATGGCCGCTCATGCGCGACGGTGAAAAGGGCGAGAACAAATGGCGCCGCGTCACGTGGGAAGAGGCCTTTGACTGGATTGAGGAGACGTACGCAAAGATCTGCGCAACCATCAAAAACGAGTACGGAGGGATTGGTCCCGAGGGCATCGTCGTGCTCTCGGGCACTGGCCGAAACGCCATGTGGCATGGGGCCATGGTGCTTCGTGCGGTGTTTGGCAGCCCCAACATCGCCTTTGGGTTCTTGAGCGCCGATTCTTGCTACCAGCCGCGCATGACGGCAAACCTGCTCAAAGAAGGCGACTGTTGGATACTCGACGCCTCGCAGCTGCACCCTGACCGCTACGACAACAAGGATTGGAAGTGTCCAGAGGCAGTGCTGGTATGGGGCAACGAGCCGCTTGCCTCTAACCCCGACGGGTTTGTGGGGCATTGGATAATCGACCTGATGCGCCGAGGCACCAAGCTCGTCGTCATCGACCCTGCCCTGACCTGGCTTGCGTCAAAGGCAGACATCTGGCTGCGCGTGCGCCCCGGCACCGACTGTGCGCTCGCTCTCGGGTTTCTCAACGTCATCATCAACGAGGGCCTCTACGACGAGGACTTCGTGGACAATTGGACCTACGGCTTTGACGAGCTTAAGCAGCGCGTGCAGGAGTACACGCCCGAGAAGGTGGCAGAGACCTGCTGGGTCCCTGCTGAGCAAATCGTCGAGGCGGCGCGCCTGTATGCGAACGCAAAACCCGCCGGCGTGCAGTGGGGGCTTGCCATAGACATGCAGATATCCGCCATGGAGGCCTCGGCCGCCATCTCCGACCTGGTGGCCATCACGGGCAACCTTGACGTGCCGGGCGGCAACGTGCTTGTCCGCTATGCCTACAACAGCTCCAAGAAGTATGGCTGCGGCATTGAGTTCATCTCGCCCGAGATGCTCGACCGCCGCATCGGCACCGACCAGTCGCCCATTCACAAGGCCGGCTACACGCCGTTTATCCCGCCGGACTTGTTGCTTGAGGCTATGGAGAACGGCGTTCCCTACCGGCCGCAGATGCTTTGGGTGCACGGCACCAACCCCATCGCGAACATGGCAGGCGACGCACCGCGCGTCTACAAGGCGTGGCAAAACGTCCCTTATACGGTAGTCTGCGACTACTACATCACGCCGACTGCGGTGGCGTTTGCAGACCTTGTGCTCCCCATGGCGATGAGCGTTGAGCGCGACAGCTTCCGCTCGTGGTGGCAGCCGCTGCGTTCGATCACGCAATGCGCAAAGCGTTATCATGAGTGCAAGATGGACGAGGAGCTCGTGCTCGAGCTCGGCCAGCGCTTCAACCCGGGGTTCTTTGGACAGTTCGAAGACCTGCACGCCTTTCTCACTTGGATGATCAACGACGACGGCCACGGCGTGGACTACGACTACGACGAGCTCAATCACCGCGTCTACGACTGGTGGGAGTTCAATGAGACGTATGAGAAGTACAAGAAGGGGCTGCTGAGGGAGGACGGCCAGCCTGGGTTCGTGACGGCCACCGGCCTGTACGAGATTTACTCACCGCTGTTTGACGTCTGGGGGTTCGATCCGCTGCCACACCACATGGAGCCGTTCGAAGGCCCCTACTCGACGCCGGAGCTGTACCAGGAGTATCCCTACATCTACACTTCGGGGCACCGTCATATCGGCTTGTTTCATTCTGAGCACCGCCAGCTGCCCTCAATGCGCGAGGTGCATCCCACTGCCATAGCTGATCTTTCTCCAGAGATTGCTGAAGAGATCGGCGTCGTAGAAGGCGACTGGGTCTGGTTTGAGAACAAGCGCGGCAAATGCAAGCAGCAGGTGCACATCGCGCCCGGTCTTTTGCCCAACCTCGTGCGCGCACGGCATGGCTGGTGGTTCCCTGAGAAACAGGGCGCCGAGCCAGTGCTCTTTGGCGTGTTCGACAGCAACGGCAACAATCTCACCACGATGGGGGTTCATGGGCCGACCCATTATGGGGCGCCGTATAAGTCGACTTTGTGCAAGTGCTACAAGGTCACGCCCGAAAACGACTGCTCGCCATCCGAGATAGTGACGCAAAAGGGAGGGTTCGGCTATGTCAGCTATTGATCCAAAAACGCAGGCAAACGAGTACGGCCTGCTCATTGACTACGAGTTCTGCACGAACTGCCATACGTGCGAGGTCGCGTGTAAAAAAGTGCAGGGGCTTACGGTCGGACAGTTCGGCATCAAGACTCTTGAGGACGGACCGCGTAAGCTCCCTGACGGCTCATGGGAGTGGACATACCTGCCGCTGCCAACCGATCTCTGCGACCTGTGCGCCGCGCGCGTCGCCGAGGGAAGGCTTCCCAGCTGCGTGCATCACTGCCAGTCCGGCGTCATGTACTTTGGACCGCTCCCTGAGCTGGCCAAAAAGCTTGCCGAGAAGCCCAAGCAAGTGCTCTTTTCTAGGTAGGTTCCATCGTGAAACGTGCAGCAGACAACCCGAGAGGAGGATAGCAATGTCGCGTCAAGAGAAAGGCGGCTTCAGGCCACCGCCATTGGGAAAGATACTCTGGAGGTGCAAGAAATGCCAGACGTTCAACGCCGCCGATGCGGACGTGTGCAAAAAATGCGGTGCCGACAAAGAGATTGACGAGAAGCTCGAAGGAGCGACCTTCAAGCCGATAACCGACGACGAGCGGCATCTGAGAGACAAGCAGCTGTGACCGCGAGGTGCAGGGCGGCAGCGTGCCACATCGGCATCGCCGCCCTGTGCGTCCAAGCGGTGCGGAGAAGGACAACATGGACCAGACAGGCCGTGTGCAGATACGCCTCATGACCGAAGGCGACCTCGCCGAGGTGTTCTCGCTGGAGCTAGCAAGCTTTGCCGACCCATGGTCGGTGACGGCGTTTGCCCTTGAGCTGCGGCACAACCCGCACGGGCACTACCAGGTGCTGTGCCTCGGCACGGGAGGCTTGAATGACCCAGACGGCACAAGCGCTTTGGGCAACACGGGCGGCACGGGCAGCACGGGCGCCTCGGGCAACACGGGCGGCACGGGCAACACGGGCAGCGCAGCTGCGCCTGTGGCGGCTTATTGCGGGACCTGGCTTTTGGGCGATGTGGCACAGCTTGTCAAGCTGGCGGTCGTGCCCGCATGGCGCCAACAGGGGTGGGGGAGGTGCTTGTTTTTGGCAGAGCTGTGCTGGGCGAGGGACTGCGGCGCCCGTCAACTCCTGCTCGAGGTGCGCAGTCGCAACACGGCGGCAGTCGCCTTCTACACGGCGCTGGGGCTTGAGCGCCTCGATGTGCTGAAAAACTATTACCAAGGACCATCCGACGACGCGCTCGTGTTGGGCTGCGCGCTGTGATCAGGCGAATGCCTCTCTCAGCAGCAAGCGATGCCGCGCTCACAGCTCCAGATAGCGCACCAGATCCGGAAATCCCTTGCGCGCCTGATCGTAGCCATGCTGATACAGCGCGTAGAGCTTGTCGGGGTCTGTCTCCATGTTCTTGACGGTCACCGGCTCGGCGGGGCGCAGCAAGAAGACCTCGCCGCTTTCTGCGAGCCGCGCGACTATGCGGTAGACGCGGTTGTAGTCCTCGTGGCGCTTTTTGAGCCGTCGCACGAACTCAGGGTGCGCAAGGTAGCGCAGGCGCATGAGCGGCATCAGCTTTTCGGGTGTCTTGAGGTAGCTTTCGTCCTGAGTCAGCACCACAATGTGCTTTTGTGCGCCGCTGAGCTGCGAGTGGATGACGGGCACGCTGTCGCATGTGCCGCCGTCGAGCAGCTTCTTGTCGTCGATGCGCACGATCCGTGAGACGAGCGGCATGGCAGCAGAGGCGCGCACGTAGTCAAGCTGCGCCTCGGGGTCTGTCACCGTGGTGTAGTCTGCCTCGCCGAGCTCCAGGTTGCTGCACACGGCCACCAGCTCAAGCGGGGAGTCGCGGTATGCGTCAAAGTCGAACGGCTCCAGTGTGCGCGGGATGCGGTCAAAGACGAACTGCACATTGAAGGCATTGCCGCTTGTCGCAAACGAGCGCAGTGAGAAGTACCGCCAGTCGCCACAGTACTTCGTGTTGAGGTAGCAGCTGCGCCCGCGCGCGCCTGCAACATAGTGAAAGCCGTTGAGCGCCCCAGCGGAGACCCCTATCACCGTTTTGGGAAGCATTCCCACGTCCATGAGATAGTCAAGCACGCCAGCGGTGAATTGTCCGCGCATGGCGCCTCCCTCGAGCACGAGATTCGCGTCAATGACGCTTGCCCCGCGCCAGGCAGGGCGATAGGCCACGTCGCTGGGCGCCCGGTAGAGGCCCGGAACAGCAAACGGCTCCTTTCTGCTTGCTTGCAGCATAAAATGCTATCCTCTCAAGCAATCACTTTGCACGAACTCCCATGGTTTTCTCCCCCGGTATTGTAACGCAACCTCACGAAGAGTTATCCAGCAGCATTGTCTCTGGAGCGCCTGTGCACGAAGTGACTCTTGCCTTGTGCGCAAGCTGCCACGCGAGCAGGCACTCAAGAAAGGCAAACAGCACGAGGGGGAGCACCGGCCAATAATAGCGGCGCGGCTGTATGCCTATGATGCCCGGCGTGCCTTCTGGGTCGTACTGAAGGTAGAGGGCAAGAAGCACGAGCACGATGCAGGCTATGGTCAAGAGTAGACAGACAAGCCAAAAAGCAGCTGTGCGCGGGCGTGTCCACCGTCGCACCATCGAAGCCACGAAGAGCGCGAGCGTCACCACGATGCCCAGGTAGGTGCCCAGAGCGACCGCTGAGTGCGCGAGGCTAAACTCGAGACGATACGTCTGAAGCGTTGCAATCGTCCAGAGTATGTCGTGCAGGGGGCGTGTCGGGTCGGCGAGCAGCGACTGCGTGCGGGCGCTTGCCTCGTCCCACGAGACGAGGTTGGGGCTCGTGGCGATGTCGCCGCTAATCTGCGACCATGCGAGCACAGATGCAAATGCGACGATCGCGCCGCCGACGCTCACCAGCCTGCCCTTGAGACGAGGGTGCACCAAAAGCAGCGCGACTGGCGCGACGACAAGCGGCGCATAGGCCAGCTTGGAGGCCGCCACCACGACGCCAAGCACCGCGAGGCCCCAAAGTGCGCGCCGCCCGGGCCGCTCGACCAGGCAGCGCAGCAGCAGGCAGCTGAAGAGGGCAAGCGAGGCAAAGGCCATGCAGTCCGCAGAGATGGAAGTGGCGAGCATGAGGCTAAGGGGGGTAGCAAAAAAAAGCGCCGCCGCGACGTGCCAGCGTGGAAGCAACGCGATGCCGAGGGCGACGAGGGCGACAAAGGCCGCCAGCCCTGCTACCAGCATGATATAATAGCTAGCTAGTGCAGAAAGGCCGAGAAGACGCGCGAGCGCCAGTGCGCCCAAGTAGGGCAGGTACGAGAGCGGGGAATAGATGGCGGCGCCGTTGAAGGGCACGTCGGCTGTGGTGTCGTCGAAGCGGGTTATGGTGTCGATACGTGCGACGCTCGTGCGGTCGGCACAGGTGTCAGAAAGGCGCACAAGCTCCCAGTCCACGGCCCCGCCATAGCTTGTCCCCTCCGTGTTGTACATCTCTGAGTACGCGTCCACTGGGTGCGCCAAGAGCTCGCCGTTGAGCAGCGCGTCGATGCGGTAGACGTGCGCCCAGGTGTCTGAAGTCGCGCCGACGGGCTGGGTGGCGATGGTCGCAACGCCAAACACGAGCGCGACAACGGCCCAGACGAGCGCGAGCGCAGGGGCACTGCGCACGAGGCGGCGTAGGTTCGAGATAGTCACGCCCATCCGTTTCTGGTACTATCGTATCTTACTCATAAAGGAACCGTGAAGTATTCATGGTACCGTATATGCTGTCGAATCACCGGATAAGGATAGAGGTTTCTGATGATTGATTTTGCTAAGGTTGACGAGGTCTTGGGGCAGATTCGCCCCGCGCTGCAGGCTGACGGCGGCGACGTGCGCCTGATTGAGGTCTCTGACGAGGGCGTCGTCACGGTCGAGCTCCAAGGCGCCTGCAAAGGGTGCCCCATGAGCCAGCTGACGCTTGCGAACAGCGTCGAGCGCGTGCTCAAGGAGCAGATCCCGCAGATCACCAAGGTCCTGCCTGCGGTATAGGGGCGGGAGCTTCCGGGGCGGCATCACGGTGTGCCGCCCCGTGTGCTGTCCTGTCTCCATTTGACGATAGACAAGAGGCGCCGACATGGTTCTCTCGGACCGTACTATAAAAGAAGAGCTTGCTGCTGGTCGCATTGTCGTTGACCCGCTTGACGTCGCAGACATACAGCCTGCGAGCATTGACTTGTGCTTGGGAGACGAGTTCAGGGTGTTTAGAAGCACGCGCTACCCGTTCATCGATCCCACGGTAAGCCAGCCGGGCCTCACTGAGCTGATCACGGCGACGCGGGCAGAGCCGTTCGTCTTGCATAGCGGCGAGTTTGCGCTCGCGACCACGCGCGAGTGCGTCACGCTGCCCGATGACATTCTCGGCCGCCTCGAAGGCAAGAGCTCGCTCGGGCGCATCGGCCTGCTCATCCACTCGACGGCGGGCTATGTGGATCCTGGTTGGACCGGTTATCTGACCCTGGAGCTTTCAAACGTCTCAAACCTCCCGATACTGCTCTCGCCGGGCATGAAGATCGGCCAGATATCCTTTGAGCGCATGACAACACCGGTTGACCGACCTTACGGGTCGCCTATGCTGGGGAGCCATTACCAGGGGCAGGTAGGCCCTACGCCCTCACGTGCGTTGGATCGGTCATGACGGCCTGCTGGGAGCTGCGCGGCTGCGACGACGAGATGGCCCAGGTCTGCCCTCATGCGACGTCGAGCACTGACGGCAGGTGTGTCGCCGACTGCTGCTACACGTTTTGCCAGCGCCCGCTGCACAAGGTGGCGACTGATTTTGGGCTGTTGCTTGACGCGACGGTAGACCGGCGCGTCGCCGTAAAGGAGTCGTGCACCTTTTGCGAACACTTCTTGCTAGCTGCCCCGCGCCTGGACGCAGCAGGTGCCCCTGTTGGGCGTCTCGGCACGGTCGGTCCGGTCGGTCAAGTTGGCCCCTTGACCGCTTTTGGGGCCCAAAGCAACTCGACCTTTGGCAGATAAGTCCATGCTTGACGATTTATATCACCTTCTCGACCCCGTTGCCTTCCAGATCGGACCGTTTGCGGTGCGTTGGTATGGCATCGGGTACATCATTGGCATCCTGCTCGGCTTGCTCATCGTCTACCGGACAGCGCGACGCTGGCGCGCCCCACTTGCCCCCGACACGCTGCTCACTCTCGTCATTGCGGCGACCCTTGGCATCGTCATTGGCGGGCGCCTCGGCTACGTCTTGTTCTATGACCTTGGCCGCTACCTCGCAAACCCGCTAGAGATCGCCGCCTTCTCAAACGGGGGCATGTCGTTTCATGGCGGGGTCCTCGGCATGGTGGTGGCACTTGTCATCGTGGCGCGCCTCACGCGCGTGCCGCTCTTGACTATCGGCGACCTGGTAGTCGTTGCGGCACCTCTGGGGATATTCCTTGTGCGCATCGCGAACTTCATCAATGGCGAGCTGTGGGGGGCACCGACTGACCTGCCTTGGGGCGTGGTCTTTGACGGTGCCGGTCCCGAGCCGCGCCATCCCACCCAGCTGTACGAGGCGTTGCTCGAAGGGGCGCTCTTGTTTGTCATCCTACAGCTGGCCGCCCGCCGCAAGCCGCCGCTGCCTCGAGGGTCCTACGTCGGCATATTCATGGTGTGCTATGGTGTCTTCCGCATCGCTGTGGAGTTCGTGCGTCTGCCTGACGCCCAGCTCGGCTACCTGTTGGGCACGGGCTTGCTCACCATGGGCATGGTGCTGAGCGCGCCGCTCGTCGTCGCGGGAGCCTGCTTTTTGTTGTACGCAGGCATCAGGCGCCTCCCCCAGCAAGCTGCTCGCTCGCGTCTCGCAAAAGAGGAGTGAGCGCGCGATTCGCGATGAGGCGCTGTGTGAAGGCCTTTATGGCCCGTGGGCCATGCGGCCCAAGCAAGTGGTTGCGATCTTGACCAAGATTTTACCCGTGGCTTTCACTTTCAAGAAACTCATTTTGTATGATCTCCCGATGATTTGCGCGCACTTTGCCTGGCGTGTTAGCCAGCGAGTGCAAAGACGGGAGAACTCGCGCTTTGGTACGCTTTGCCAACCTCAGGCTCGTGACAGGGGAGGCGGGATTCAAACACCGCTGGGCCCACTATACGCTTTTGACCTCGGGCGACGGAGTCGATGCGACAGGCGGCGAGGATCACCGTGAACCGCAACGGGAGTTTCGCGTGATCATGGACGCATGGGCGAACCCCGGCAGCGTGAGGGCGCTCGCGATAGCGCATGAGCCGCAGCCTGAGGCCTCATGCCTTGTAGTCGTCGCTCGCTCGCTGCTCGATGCGCATACAGGGTTTTGCGTGGCAGCGCGTCGTCCCGAAGAGCTGGCGCCAGCAGTGACGCGCCTGACTCGCGCGCCTATGATGTCGCCTGAATGGGCCGCAGTGGCACTTGTGAGCCTTGATGCGGGAGAAGCACGTGGAGTCGAGCTATTAGTCAAGCTCGGCTTGGGCACAACGGCCAGCGCCGAGCGAAGAGTCCCTGTGGTTATTGAGTGCGCGTCGTTGGGACGCATGCGCTGTGACGCGACGCCCTATGCTTTTAGCGTGAGCGTTCCCGGGGGCGCCGAACACTCTGAGTTTGCCGTGAGCAGCCGATGGTGGCACGATGCCTGTGCCGACGACGCGCCGACGTCTTTATGTCGCTTCGACCTGCTGTTGTTGAGCCAAACGGGCGAGCTTGTCGCCTTGCCGCGTGACTCGCGCGTCGAGTTGCTCAAAAACACAGGCGCATAGACGGGAAGGGGCGGTATCCGTCTATGCGTCTGCAAGAACTATTGGTGCGCTGCCGAGTAAGCGAAACGCTGCGCAAGTAGCCATAGGAACGTGAGACGAAGTCGGAGTGGAAGGCAGGGAGGGGAGAGGAGATGGAGCATTTCAAGGAGGAAGAATCTGTCCTGGGAAACGCTGCCTTCCACTTCGACTAATCTGTGGGAACTGCGGGTGTCATTCCCAACAACTACTATGGTATCGCCCTGCTATCCGCATGACGCAAGACACATGTCAGGAAGTTGTAAGAACGCGTGACGCTTTTATGACATAGCATGGGGACTCTGTCTGCGGTCCCCCGTGCGTCGCCCCGCGCTTGATGCGGCCTTGGGCCAAGCCTGCGGCGGCACACGTGGACCACCGCGCACGACGCGAGGGTTATTGCGGGCTGCCAGCGAGAGACTGAAGCTCGAACCCCACACAGCTCTCAGTTAATGGGTCGCTGTAGAGAATAAGCATCGTGTTGTTGGGCAGCTTGTATATGTAGATATTAAGCAAGTACTCTGTGGACTCAAACACGGTGGCAGGGATTCTCGTGTAAAACAGCGAAGGCGAAGGCAGGTCATGATAGGTCAGCTGGATCATGTCGGGCAACTCGGGCGCATAGAGCGGATCGCCTTCAAGCAGGTCCTCAAAGCGGTAGCCAAACCGCTTCTCAAGATTAAGCTCAAGGAGCCTGAAGGCGCGCGCTACCGGCATTTGCTGGAAGACTTGCGCCTCACGGGCTGTGGCATAGGCAAAGGCCCATTGCGAAAGGTCGGTGCCGCTGAGGAAGAGGATGCTGCCGGCCCCCGCCTGTGGGTCGGCAGCAGCAGGCGCGTCGGGGCCGCCCTGCCCCGTTGCGGTAGTCTCCGGCTGTTCTGTCTGCGAGGCTGCAAGGGCCGTGCCCGTGTTGCCTGCCTCGTCGCCAGGGTTGAAGCCTTGCGCAGGCGACGGTGTCGTGCTCTCCTCGGCGTGACCCGGGTCGTCGTCAGGCAGTGCTTGCGACTCCAGCGGCGTGACGAGGGCATCGAGCCGCACATTCTCCCAATTGTCTGAGGCAAACAGGAGCGAGACGATGTTGCCAGAGAGGTCAACGGCGCACAGCAGCCCACCATCTGGGTCAGACGCGTCGCGCAAGATCAAGACAAAGCAGCCGCCTGCCTCTGCGCTGCCGGTTTCGAGGTACCTGAAGCGCTCGAGGATCATGGAGCGCAAGCCTGACTCGGACTCGGTAGGCACGACCCCATGGTCGCGCAGCGCGGTAAGCAGGAACCCGGGGATGTTGCGCTCGACAAGCAGCGAGCGCTCGTCCACGTAGAGGGGGCGGCAGCGACCGGCGTCATAAAACTCCCAGGGATACAGGGTCACCTGCTTCTCAAACACATGGACGGCCGTCGATGCCATGACGAGCGGCTCGAGTGACACGGTTTGCCCGCCAAACCGGTCCATAGAAGGAAACACCAGGGTGGGGACGAGAAAGCCGGCCACTATGACGCACACGGCCAAGAAGAAGGTCAGCAGCGTCGCAAGCACGTCATGGCGACGTCGCTGGCGCGCACGGCCTTCGAGCGCGCCGTCTTGCGGCTTGCCCCACGAGCTCTCGTTCAATGCCGGCACGCCGCCTCGCAGGGCAACGCCCTTGTCCGTCGCTTCCTGTGTGCCCGCCGCTTCCTGTGAGGCAGGAAGGCCTTGAGTGTCCCGTGCGTCTTGTGTGTCAGCCATGGTCGCCTGCTTTCTTAAATCCGACCTGCACGGTGGTGCCCTCGCCCAGCGTGCTCGTGATGACGAGCTCGGTGTGATGCGCGCGCGCTATCTCAGCGCAGAGCGCAAGTCCGAGGCCAGCGCCGCCGTGCTTGCGGGTGCGTGCCTTGTCGAGCATGTAAAACGGCTCGATCAGCTGAGGGATCTGCTCGCTGGGAATGCCCGGGCCGTCGTCGCATACTGCCAAGACCACTGTCTCGCCCTCGACGGCCGCTGTCAGGCATACCGTGCCGCTTGGCTGAACGACCCTGATGCTGTTGTCGATGAGGTTGTAGAGCAACGACTTGACGAGCTCTACGTCCACGTCGATGTGTTCGTCGTGTGCGAGCGCCGTGCACGTGAGCTCGGTGCTGCGGCTTCGCATGATAGGCTGCATGGTCATGGAGAGGTCAGAGACGAGCGCGTTGACGCTGACGCGCTCGGTCGAAAGCTCCATGCTCCCCATGATCAGCAGCTCCATGAGCTTTCCTGAGAGGCTTTGTAGACGCTTGGTCTCGTTTACGATTACATTTGCGTATTCTAGGCGCTCGTCGTCATTGATCACGCGCTTGATGCGAAGCAGGTCGGCAAACCCGAGTATGGAGGTGAGCGGCGTCTTCATCTCATGGGCAAGGTTTCCGATGAACACGCGCCTGGCCTCGGCGAGCTTTTCCAGCTCGGTCACGTTGTGCTCGATGGAGTCTGCCATGGTGTTCAGGTTGAGCGCCACCTCGGCCACCTCGTCGTTGCCATGCACGGTAGCGCGTTGCTCGAGGTCGCCGCCTGCGATCTGCCGTGTCGTGGCGCTGAGGTTGCGCAGTGGCCCGAGAAGCGTGCTCACGAGCACTAGCAAGATGCCCGCGACGACGAGTCCTGCGACGATGCCAATGACGCGCACAAGGTCAAAGTCGGCGAGGAACAAGTCGAAGGTCGAGGTTATCTCAAACGAGGTAACAAGCTGGTAGGTCCGCTCGCTCAGCGGGATGCTTGACGAGACAAGAAGGTAGGTTCGCCCTTCCTCCTCAACAATGCGCGAGGAGAACTCGGGCTCGCTGAGCATCAGGGCCTCCTGCGGTATCGGCTGAGAGTTGACCGAGTAGACTCGTTCCCCGTCGATGAACAGCGTCGCGCCCAGCGTCGGGTCGTCGCGCTGAAGGTCGAGGACCTCCCGGGCGACGCCAAGCGTCTTCACGTCGTCGAGTGGGAACGTGCGCTCGACGACTTGCTCGTAGGTGATGCTGTTTTGCAGCTCGGCGACGAGGTACACATGGCGCGTTGCGGCGCTTTGCTGCTCGCGCTCGATGGCAAGCTGATGGTTGTTTAGCAAGAGCACGTAGGCTGTGACGTTGACGACGAGTATGACCAGCACGAGTGTGAGGAGAAATATCTTCTGCCAGAGCTTCATGGGCAGTCTGCTCAGTTGCTCTGGTCGCTTCGCTGGCTCTCGAGCCGGTATCCTAGGCGCGGGATGGTGACTAATGAGTCGTGGAGGTCGAGCTTCTTACGCAGCTGCTGCACGTGCGTGTCCACGGTGCGCGTCTCGCCTGCGAAGTCGTAGCCCCAGACCGCCGAGAGCAGGCGCTCGCGCGTCAGCGCTATGTCTACGTTGCGGATAAAGAAGGCAAGCAGGTCGAACTCCTTCGGCGTGAGCGTCACCGGCCGGCTGTTGCGAAGCACGAGGTGCTTGTCCACCTCGACCGTGATGTTCTGGTAGCTCAGCGGAGTGTTCCCGTTTTGGGTGCGGCGCAAGACTACCTCGATGCGCGCGAGCAGCTCGACCGCCTCGAACGGCTTGACGATATAGTCCTCGGCCCCCATGCGCAGCCCCTTGACCTTGGTGGGAACGTCGCCCATGGCGGTCAAGAATATGACCGGCGTGTTGTTTGTGCCCTTGCGCTCGAAGACCGAGAAACCGTCTAGTTTAGGGAGCATGATGTCGAGAAGGACCAAATCGTAGCTGCCGCTCGCCAAGGCACTCAGCGCCAGGTCGCCGTCCGCGCTGACCTCACTGGTGTAGCCGCCGATGTCGAGCGTTGCCGCGATCATGTGCGCGATGTTCTCGTCGTCCTCGACGATGAGTATATGCCCCGCCATGGTCCTCCTTTGCTCGTGGCAGGTGCGCGAATGCCGTGCGCGCTAACGTGCGGCGGCGGCACCTGTGGTCTCACCTAGCTATGATACGTGAAGATGCTCGCAGCGAGGCGAGGCGCCCCCGTGTTTTCTGAACCGTTTACCCGTCTTGCAAGACCGGTTGCCTCGCTTGCGCACCGCTTCGCCTCGATCATGAGATGCTACAATACGTGCAACTATTCGTATGAAAGGGACGACATGGCATCAATAGCAGAATCAGAGTACATCTGGCGCAATGGCGAGCTGGTGAAGTGGGCGGAGGCGACGACGCACATCCTCTCGCATGCGCTTCATTACGGCACAGCGGTCTTCGAGGGAATGCGCTGCTACAAGACCGAGAACGGCTCGGCGGTGTTTCGCTTGAAGGACCACATGACACGCCTGTGCCGGTCCGCAAAAATGATCGGCATGGAGCTGCCCTATGCCCCCGACGAGCTCTCGGCAGCGGCGGCGGGGCTTATCCGCACAAATGGGCTCGCGTCCTGTTATGTGCGCCCGATCGCGTTTCGTGGCTATGGCGCCCTCGGCGTCAACCCGCGCCCCGCGCCCATAGACGTGGCGATCGCGGTCTGGCCTTGGGAGGCCTATCTGGGCGCCGAGGCGCTCGAGAACGGCATTTCGGCGGGGATAAGCTCGTGGCGCCAGCGTGCCGCGAACGCAACGCCTGGCGCCATAAAGTCCTCGGCGAGCTACCTCAACTCCGGCCTGGCGCACATGGAGGCGCTCGACCACGGCTATGGCGAGGCCATCCTGCTCAACGAGGCAGGCATGGTCGCCGAGGGATCAGGCGAGAACATCTTCGTGGTGCGTGACGGTTGTGTCTCGACGCCTCCGCTTTCTGACGGCATTCTAGAGGGCCTCACGCGCAACTCGGTCATACAGATAGCGCGCGACGCAGGCTTCACCGTCGTCGAGCGCTCGCTCGTGCGCACCGACCTCTACATCGCAGACGAGGTCTTCTTCACCGGTTCTGCCGCAGAGGTAACGCCTATAAATGCAGTTGACAATCGTGTTATCGGCAGTGGCAAGCGTGGGCCGGTGACCAAGTTGCTGCAAGAGACCTTCTTTGACGTTGCCGCAGGGCGGCTGCCCGCCTACGAGTCCTGGCTCTACCAGGTATAGCACGAGACCTCATGCGAAGGCCCGTGCCTGCAGGCCGCAGGCACGGGCCTTCGTGTGTGTCGAAGACGTCACGCTCTGCGTCGGTCAGGCGCTCCTCAGCGAAACCGCCGGTACTTGTCGTAACGGCGCTCCAAGAGCTCGTCGCAAGAGAGCAGCGTTAAGTCGCTCAGTGCGGCGCGCAGCACTGAGCGAAGCTCTTCAATGGTGGTGCCGGGATCATTGTGCATGCCGCCTTCGGCCTCGCTGACCACTGCGTCCACCATGCCGAAGCCATGTAGGTCGTGCGCGGTGAGCCTCATGACCTCGCTCGCCTCAGACGCGCGCGTGGAGTCCTTCCATAGAATGCTCGCAAAGCCTTCCGGCGAGATCACCGAGTAGACAGCGTACTCAAGCATGACAACATGGTCGGCCAACCCGAGTGCGAGCGCCCCTCCGCTGCCGCCCTCGCCGGTGACAATGGCCACAATGGGAGTTCGCAGCGCGCTAAGTTCAAACAGGCAGCGAGCGATGGCCTCGCCCTGGCCGCGCTCTTCGGCCTCGGCGCCGGGGTAGGCGCCCGGCGTGTCGATAAAGGTGACGAGCGGGCGGGAGAACTTCTCTGCTTGGTGCGCCAGGCGCAGGAACTTGCGGTAGCCTTCGGGGTGGGGCATGCCAAAGTTGCGCGCGATATTGCTGTTGAGGTCTGAGCCCTTGAGGTGGCCGGCGACCGTGACAGGCATGCCCTCAAAGCGTGCCAGGCCGCCGACAAGGGCGCGGTCGTCACGGAAGAGCCGATCGCCATGCAGCTCGACGAAGCCGTCGAAGAGCGCCTCGACAAAGGCAAGCATGTGCGGCCGTCGCGCGTCGCGCGCTATGGCCACATGCTCATGGGGAGACCGTGGGGTGCCGTACGTCACTGTTTTGGACGGAGCGGCAACGGAGTCTTTTGTGACCGTCGCTTCGGCCGCAGGGTCAGGCGCAGCCGCGTCAAAGTGCGTCGCAGGGGCGTCTGCGTCAGCGGGCGCCGTGTCGACGGGCGTCGCTGCGGCAGCAGAGCTGCCAGGCTGCTCGGGGCGCTCGGGGCGTTCGGGGCGCTCGGGGTGCAGCTCCAAGAGGTGCTGTATGGTGGCGCGCAGCGCACTGCGCTCCACGACGCAGTCCACGAAGCCGTTTGCAAGCTGGAACTCGGCGCGCTGAAAGCCTTCGGGCAACGGCCTGCCAATGGTCTGCTCGATGACACGCGGGCCGGCGAATCCGATCAGGGCGCCCGGCTCGGCGATCATGACGTCTCCGAGCGACGCGAAGCTCGCCGTGACGCCGCCGGTGGTGGGATGTGTGAGCACGCTGATGTACAGCACGCCCGCTTCGGAGAGCCGGCGCACGGCGGCAGAGGTCTTGGCCATCTGCATGAGCGAGAACATGCCTTCTTGCATGCGGGCCCCCCCACTGGCCGAGAAGGCGATGAGCGGCGCCCGGCGCTCGTGCGCGAGCTCTGCGCACCGGCAGACCGCCTCTCCCACGGCGGTGCCCATCGATCCCATGAGGAAGGCCGGGTCGAGCTCCACGCATACCACCTCGCGCTTGCCCACCGTGCCAAGCGCACAGCGAAAGGCGTCGGGCGTGCCGGTGCGCTGTGATAGAGCGGCAAGCTTGTCGGGATAGCCGGGGAAGCCGAGCGGGTCGGCCGGCAGGATGTCGGCGAACAGCGGCTTGACCGAGCGCGGGTCGCAGACCTCCTCGATACGGCCCAGCGCGCGCCCGCGCAGGGGGCGGCGCTGGCTGCTGCGCTGTTCAACAAGAACCTCTAGGCGTTTTTTACGGTCTTTAAAGGCGCTCAACATGTCCATGTGTCGCAAGCCCCTCACTATGGCAACCTAAACAATCGGATACAACAAGGCAAGCTGCAGCATGCAGTGGCACACACGCTGCCTGCCGGTGCCAAGAATAGCAGTTCTTGCTGGTAAGCGTGCTCGAGACAGGCCCAAGCCCCAACGTCAGCCTTAGACGAGAGAGACGAGCGGCGCACCATGCTCGACCATGGTGCCGTCTTCAAAATGGATGGCCGAGACAACCCCGCTGATAGGCGACTTGACCTCGCTGAGCATCTTCATGACCTCGATAAGGCAGAGCACGTTTCCCGCCTCCACGGCGTCGCCGATGTGGATGTAAGGATTGGCGCCAGGCTCTTTGCCACGGTACACCATGCCAAGTATCGGCGCACTGACGACTGTCTCGGCGTTGGAGGCACTTCGGACTTGGGGCGCCGAGGCGGGCTTGTTTCCAGCAGTTGTCGGTGCAGAAGGCTTGACCAGGGATACTGGCTTGTGCGGCACTGCGTCAACGGGCGCGACAGCATCTTGTTGACAGACTGCCTCGGCAGCAGTAAGCGGGGCCGGCGTTGTTGCGGCCGGTGCGGCAGAAACGCCATAGGGCGTGTTTTTCTCCAGCACGATCTTGAAGTCTTCGCATTCGATCTCAAGGCGTGTGAGCGCATGCTCGTCGAGCAGGGCGGCAAGCTGTTCAACCCGTTCTACATCTATTGACGCATCGCTCTCCATCATGTCTCCTAACCTCCTTACACCTTGTTGGGGCAGCGCTGTTGCACCGATGAGAACGTCTCGTTTGTCAGCGGTGATCGTTGCCCTCGCTTCCAGGGACGTCAACAGGCAAGGTCCACCCCATGAGGTAGCCGTCGCTTACCTCTTCCGTGTGCACTGCGTCGTCTCCAACCCACACAGTGTCTCCCTCGATTTTGGTCACCAAGTAGTCCTGAGGCACGCTGTCGGCGGTGATCCCGCGCTTTTTTGCCACGGCCTCCTTGGCAACCCAAAAGGCTATAGCGGCTTTGACACGAGCATCGGGAGAAAACCCGTCCAGCAGCGCGCGCTCCGAGGCGACGAAGGCCGTGTCGTGAAAACCGGGCGACTTCTCCTCGATGCGCTCGAGGTCGACGCCGACCGGGCAGTTCGAGATCACTGCGGCAGCTTCCTCGCCCGAGTGCGACAACGATATGTTCACGCCGGCGATCGGGGTCATCTGGTTGTTTTGACGTCGGTACAAGAACGGCTTTCCGTTCTCGTCGTGGTGGCACTCGAACTCGATGGGCGCAAGCATCGGCCCGCCTTCAGGCGCAAAAACGCTGCGGGCTGCGTCTTTGAGGGCGACAAGCCCGTAGAAGCGGCTGCAGTGTTCTCGAAGGTCTTTGATCGCATGGAGCTCACGGCGCTTGGCGGTTCCGAGGTACAGTCGCTCTGCAAGGATGTTGGCGTTGTTGCTGGAAGTGTTCGTGTAGTGGAAGACCCCCGGAGCAATCTCGTTGGCAAGCCGGTAGTTGATGGCGTCATGGAGCGTGTTCCAGAACTGGTAGTTGGCGGCGAACCGCTGGCAGACAAAATTACGGGCTATGCACCAAGGCTTCCCGTCACGCGACAAGAGCATGTCGCCCGAGATGTAGGTAGGAGTCAGCTTTGTGATGACGAGAGTGTGCTGAAACTCCCCCGTCTGGTCGGTGTAGTCCGAGTAGAAATTGAGCTCCTTGAGGCGGACGGGGAACGACACGATGTTCTCGGTCTCGTGCAAGTGCAGGTGCAGGCCGAGCTGCTGGCCCATGACGTCGAGCAGGGAGCCCTTGCCTTCCTTCTTTTCGGCGAGGTTCACAAAGCCGCGCTCGCAAACCTTCAAGGCAAACGTGTTTGACTGGTACATGGGCCCATGGAAGGCATAGCGCTCGTAGTACTCTTTTGCGGTAAGGGGCTCAAGCGCCTCGGGCCCGGGGTCAAAGCTGTCGAGATAGTCTGCAGGGGGCTGCGGGTACTCGTCTGCAAAGCAGGCGTCGACTTTGAAGAAGCCGACAAGCTCCACCTCGAGCACGTCGGCGCTTCTCCACGTGCCGCGCAGCGGGGCCTCAAACCCCTCTTCGACCGTTATCCATTTGTATGCTGTTATGCGCGACACCTTGACGAGCTTCCTGCCGGGGGCCTCTTGCATCGCACGATCGACCAGAAGCTCGATGCTCATGGTGAACGGCACGACGAGGCTGAGGTCCTCAGTCCACGGCCAGTCGTCTGGCTGGTGCACGAAGGCATGGTCGATAAGGTATGGGTGATCCTCAAAGGTCAGGCGCAAGGTCTCTTCAAACGCCGCGCCATGAGGCGAGGCGGTCGGCGAGCCAGTCGATGCAGTGCCGGGCGCCAGCCCAGAAGCAGGCGCTGCTAGGCCCGGTGTGCCAGATGGCGCGCCTGGTGTCTCGCCTGGCGCGGCCGTTCCTGCGCCCAAGCGGCCCAAGGCGCGAGCTGGGCGCCTGCGCTCGCCTCGAGCGGGCGCTCGGCTGGCAAAGAGCTGCAGCAGCTCGTTTTGCGTCTCAAGGGCGCATTGCACGTTGTCGTGCGCCATAAGAGCAATGGGGTCGTCAATCCCCGAGGCGTCGAGCTGTGGCATCGAGCTCACGCCGCCTTTCTTCAAGAGCTCGCCCAGTTCGGGCAGGTTGGTGAACAAGGGTGCCGAAAGGGGCAGCTCGATGACGCTGTGCGAGGTATGATAGGCGATCTTCACGCCGCTAAAGCCCAGGTCCACAGGCTGGCCCTCGACAAAGAGCAGAGCCATGACGCGTCGCATCTGCGCGAGCGCGCTGCGACCGGGCGACACGGTGGACACCGCGCCGAACGGCAAGCCCTTGAGCGTGTTCTCCACAAAGCCCACGAGGTTGCCGGAGCCGATCTGCACAAAGAGACGCGCGCCTTGCTCGTGGTAGAGCTTCTCGGTCAGCTCGCGAAAGTAGACCGGCTCGACGAGCTGTCGTCGGACGAGCGTGCGGTACTCCTCGGAGTTGGTGGGGATAGGCTCTAGCGTCGTTGCAGACCAGACGGGGACCGACCCCTGCACGTTCTCGAAGAGGTCGAGGCTGGCCATGGACTTGTCGAGCCGGTCGTTCCAAAGCGGCGTGTGCATGCCGCTGCCAAAAGGCAAGACCGTGTAGAAGACCCTCTCGCGCTCAAGCAGCTCGAGCAGCGTGTCATGCGCGGCCTTCTCCCCACACATGAGGATCTGTCCAGGGCAGTTGTCATTGGAGACGTACAGGCCGGGTATCTGAGCGCACCATGTGAGCGCGGTGTCGAGGTCGACGCTGACGGCGATAAAGGGATGCGTGTGCTCGGTCTGGGAGTCGCCGACGAGCTTGATGATCTCGGAGAAGTCCTCAGAGGTCCCGTTGCCGGCGAAGGTGTTTGCCATCCACTCGCCGATGCTGTGGCCGATGTACAGGTCTGCCTTGATGCCGAGCTTGTCAAAGGCGCGCAGCATCAGGTCTTGTGCGCAGACGGTCTCCATGTTGCGGATGCCTTCGCGTTTGACCGAGCTGGGGTCTTTTATCAGGGCGACAAGCTCGTCGACGACCTGGTCGCGCATCGGAAGGCCAAGGCAACCGGTCAGGTCGTCTGTGTCGGGCGCCTCCTCAGGGAAGAAGCCCGGGAACATGAAGACCGTCTTGCCGCCTTCGGTCAGCAGCTGCTCGTTGCTGAACCAGATGTCCGAGCGGCCGCGCCAAGGCACTCCCTTGTCAATGATGGAGAGGGCGAGCGCAAGGCGCTTCTCGGTGGGGTCGAACAGGGCGATGCGCCAGCTGCCGCCCGTGTCGGTGAAATCGCCCGCTTTGACTTTGGCGACAAGTGCCTCTTTGTCGGGGGCAGAGAGCATGATCGTCTCCCCGAGCCAGGGGCGGGGGAGCGGCTGAGGCGGCGCGCCTGCAGACGGCTTGTAAGCGGTCAGAATGGCGTGCGAGTTGATGCCGCCAAAGCCAAACGCGTTGACTGCGGCGACAAGGGGATACTGGTCCTCGTCCCAGGGGATTGCCTCGGAGGGCGGCAGGAAGCGCGACTCGAACATGACGGGCAGCGGCTCTTCGCAGTGCAGGGTCGGCGGAATGGTGCGGTAGTACAGGGCAAGTGCCGCCTTGATGACTCCCATGATGCCTGCGGCGCCCATCATGTGGCCGACATTCGACTTCAGGGAGCCCACCCAGGCGCGGGGCGTGCTGGAGTCGCCGAAGAACTCCTTGAGCGCCGTTATCTCCACGCGGTCCCCGACAGGCGTGCCGGTCCCATGCGCCTCGACATAGCCAATTTTGGCCGGGTCCATCCCGGCCTTCTTCCAGGCGAGGTCCATGACGCGCACTTCGCCGGGGACAGAAGTGACTGTCACGTGGGAGCCGCCGCCGTCGCTGCACACGGCCGTGTCTTTTATGACGGCATAGATGCGGTCGCCGTCGCGCTCGGCCTTCTCGAGGGTCTTGAGCACGATGAACGCCTCGCCCACGCCGACGATCAGCCCGTCGGCGTTTTTGGCAAAGGGGGTGATCTGCCCTTTGTGTGTCATGGCGCCCATCATGTTGAAGGCGCTCATGAACATAGAGCTGTGGCCCGCGTGCATGCCGCCGGCGACCGCTATATCGCACTGTCCGCTGCGCAGAAGCGTGATCGAGTGGTCGATGGCGACGATGCCGCTCGCGCAGGCGGCGTCGAGCAGGTAGGCGGGGCCTTGCATGTCGAAGCGGTTCGCAACGAGCGAGGCGATGAGGTTGGGCATCGTCCCGATGGCGGTGTCTGACTGGAACATCCCCTGGCGAGACTGGTACACCTTCCTGAACTGGTTGAGGTCCTCGTCGCTCAGCGAGGGCAGCGCCTCTTTGAGCAGCAGCACAAGCTGGTTGGAGGAACGCACTATCTCGTTGCAGCGCAATGTCACGACGCCGGGAAAGCTCCCTCTTCCGATGATCATGCTGCCCTTGTTGAGCGGCAGGTCCTTCTCATACACCCCCGCGTCAATGAGCGCGCGCTCTACGAGGCTGAGCGAGATAAGCTGCTCAGGGTCAAGCCCCTTGACCGTCACGGGGAGAAGCCCGTAGCGCAAAGGGTCCACCCAGCATGGCTTGCTCACGCCGCCCTTGTTGCAGTAGAAGCGGTCGGCGGCTGAGCTGTCCTTGTCAAAGTAAAAGGACTCGATGATGTTGTCTGGTATCTCGGTGATAAAGTCGCCACCTGTTGCTATACTGTGCCAGAACTCCTCGACACAGTCTCCTGCGGGGCAAAGCAGGGAGATGCCGACGATGGCGATGTCTTTGTTTGCTGCTGTCACGTCATGACCCTGACTCTCTGTGCAGACGCCTGCACGTCATTGCTGTCGGAACCTCTGCGCCTTTGACGCGTTGTGGGGGCTAGGCGCTCCACGTCACTGCAGGCTGGACTCAATGAAGCGCCCGACCTCCTCTTTTTGTCCGGCAATGGCGAGGACTGAAGGCTGTGTGCCCTTCTCAAGCTCGTCACAGAAGAAGGGGATGCCCTTTTCGAGCGTGAGAAGGGAGATGCCGCGCTTGCGGAACTCGGCCTCGAGGGTGTCGTTCACCATGCCGGTGCCCTTCCAGGGGCCCCAATTGAAGGCCATGACGCGCAGCTCAGGCTGCTTCTTGCTGAGGATGCGGGCGGTTATGTCAAAGACGCTGTTACCGGCGGCATAGTTGCATTGTCCGGCGTTGCCGAGGGCCGAGGACATGCTGCTGAACATGACGAGCAGCTTGAGGCCGCCGAGCAGCTCCTCGGCGATGACGGCCAGAGGCGCGGTCTTGGTGCGGTAGACGCGCTCGAAGGAGTCCTGCGCCATGTCACAGAAGCGCTTGTCCTCCAAGATGCCTGCGGCGTGGACCACGCCGTCGATCGTGCCGTGCTCAGCTACGACGGCGCGGACGAAGCTGCGCAGGGCTGCAGTTTCGGTGACGTCAACGCTGTGATAGCTCGCAGTGGCGCCGAGTGCCTCAAAGGCCAAGAGCGTGGCAGCAATCTGCTTGGTCTTGGCAATGCGCGCTGTCTTTTGCTCGATCTCGCGTGGCTGCTTCATGCCCTCGACGTCGATGAGGTGGCGACGTATCTCGTCGCGCCCAGCGAGCTGCGCGTAGGCCTGCTCTTCTTCAGGCGTGGCGGGGGCGGTGCTTCCCACGAGCAGGTAGCGGCAGGGGTAGGTCTTTGCGAGCCCGCCCACGAGGTGTGGCGTGATGCCTTGGGCCCCGCCGAGAACGAGCACGAGCGAGGAGCTGTCTAGCCCCAGGTCGTGCGGCTCGCCGTCAGGGAGGTCTGCCACATGCGGCAGGAGCGCAAAGCGCTTTGCGCCCTCGTAGAAGACTTCGGGGAAGGGCGACGTAGCGCACAGCTCGCTGACGACTATGGCCGGAAGCGTCGCCGCGTCCATGGCCACGTCGAACTCGACCATGCTCAGGCGAACGCCCGGATACTCGTGGCAGAGCGACTTGATAAGGCCGGAGAAGCCCTCTAGCCGCTCAAGCTTGAACGACTTGCGCGCGCGCAGGAGCTCGGCAGGAAGGTCGTCGAAGACTGCCGCCCAACGAAGACGCGTCATGTCGGCGGTCTTCAGGAGGCCGAACAGGTCTGCTGCTGTGTAGTGGGTCCCTGCGGCTGAGCTTACGAGCACGAGCCCGTCAAAGGGCGCAAGCCCGTCAGGGCCGAGGTCGGCCAGGGTGACGAGGACCGCCTCGGCGCCTTTGTCGCCCAGCGCGGCGACCACGCCGGCCGCAAGTCCCTTGCCGTCGTCGGTGACGGCAATTCGCTTTCCCTCGAGCACCGACTCGTCGGTCTCGCCGAGGGGGACTGAGGTCTTCGTGAGGATCATGCGGACCACGTCGTCGATGACGGCGGAGTCGGCGGCGGCTCCGCCGCCGGCGGCGGCGGCCGTTGCGGCCGCGGTGACTGCCGTAACGGCGGGCGAAGCCTGCGTGCTTCCCTCGCCTTCGGCCGAGGACGCCTCGACGACTCCCTCAAGCGCTGTCTGCCCGGCCTCCTCGTCGCCAATGGCCGCGCCCATCTCCTGGATCCACTCCACCAACGAGCGGATGGTCTTTATCGCTATCATCTTCTCAAAGAAGTCGTCCATGTCCTCGCCCTCTTCGGGGAGGTTCACGCGGTCGCGCAGGCCGCCGACGATCTCGACCTTCTTTATGGAGTCAATGCTCAGGTCGGCTTCGAGGTTGACGTCGAGCCCGAGCATGTCGGTCGGGTACCCGGTCTTGTCGCTGATGATGCTGAGGACGATCTCGGTGATCTGCTCGGTAGAGAGGTCGCGGATGTCGGGCAGGCCGCTGCCCGCGGCTGGCGCGCCGGGCGCTGCGCTCTCGATGACCGTGGCCTCGACCGGGACCGGACCGCCGGAGGCGTCACTGGTGCCCTGGAGCGGGCTGCCGTCATCGGCGAAGACGAACGTGCGCTGCACAGGTGCTGAGCGAGGAGCTGTCTCAGGCGAGCCGAGGTAGCCGAGCATGACGTCGCGCTGGTCTTGCATGATGTTGTTCACGTTGTCGAGAAACGCCATCACGACGTCTTCGACGTTGTGGTTGCCTGCAGAAGACGCGAGGGCAGACAGCGAGAGGAGCGGCCGGGTCACGGGGGTGCCGGCATGCGCGGGCAGCTCGCCGAACTCGGGCACCGCGCGCCCTCCGTCCACTTTCCAGACCGTGGCGTTCTTCTTGTGGGCCTCGGGTTTGTCGATGTTGACTTCCTGTGCGTCTCTGCCTTCGTACAACTTGTCCATGCTGATCTCCCTCCCGGTCGCTAGGTAGTGTGCCAGGCCTGTAAGCAGGAACTCAAGGCACTCTTTGTCTGCTCGCTCAGTCTGAATGCAGGCGATCCCTTTGTCTTTTATCGTCCTTCCTGCCAGCGTGGTCAAAGTCGCGCCAGGGCCGGCCTCGATGAACACGCGGGCGCCGTCGTCGTACATGCTCTCGATCTCGCGCGCGAAGCGCACCGGGCTCACCAGCTGCTCGGCGAGGCGCGCGCGTATCGCCGGGGCGGTTGTAGGGTAGGCCTCGGCGGTGGTGTTTGACCAGACGGGCACCGACGGCTTCTTGAAGGCGACGTCCTTGAGGACGGCGGCGAAGCTGTCTTGTGCCCCGGCGAGCAGCGGGCTGTGGAAGGCGCAGGCCACGTCGAGCTCGGCATAGCTGACCTTCTCCGCATCGAGCTTGGCGAGAAAGGCGTCAAGCCCTGGGCCCGTGCCGGCGACAACGGTCTGCTTGGGGGCATTGTAGTTGACCGCCCACACGTCTGCAGCGCCATCGAGCAGCGCCTCGAGGGTGTCTGTGTCGGTGCGGACCGCCGCCATGCGGCCGGGGTCGTCGCCCACGGCGCCAAGCACCGCCTCGGCGCGCTGGGCGCTCAGGCTTACGAGGCAGGACTCCTCGAAGGCGCCGGCGAAGCACAGTGCGACGAGCTCGCCGTAACTGTGCCCAGCCGCCATGTCGGCCTGAACGCCGAGGTCGCGCAGCAGCGTCGCGAGCGCGAGGTCGACAATGCCGAGCAATGGCTGGGCATTGCGTGTGTCGGTGACGGCCAGTTGTTGGGCGCGCCGTGCCTCATCGGTGAACACAGCGTCAGGGAACAGCAGGCATAAGTACTCCGGATGAGCGTCAAGCAGGCGGCGCATGCGGGGGAACAGCGTGAACAGCCCGGCGGCCATGTGCGTTCGTTGGCTGCCCTGGCCGGGGAACAAGAAGGCCACCTTGCCCTCGATTGGGCGACGGGCAAAGGTGTGCTCGTCGGGGGCGCCTGCAAGCGCTGCCTCGATGGAGGCAAGCAAGCCGTCGCGGCTTGTGGCGACGATGCTGAACTGGATGGGCGCCGAGCCTGCCTGTGAGGCGAGCGTGAACGCTATGTCTTTGAGGCATATGCTGTCATTGACCGCGAACAGCTCGACGATCTTGCGCATAGGCTCGCAGGCCTCCTCGGGCGTCGCGCCACGGAAGACGAGCAGTTCGGCAGGCCAGGACTTGAGCGGCACGGCCGGCCGTGCCTCCTCGTGGTTCCCGACTATGACATGGAAGTTCGTGCCGCCGAAGCCAAAGCCGCTCACACCCGCAAGGCGCACCGGGTCGTTCCAGTAGCCCACCGACTCGGTGCGGAAGCTGAAGGGGCCGTTGGGCAGCCACGCCCCGTTGGGGTGCTTGAGGTTCAGGGTCCGAGGGAGAAGCCCGTGCTGGACGCTGAGGGCTGTCTTGATGAGCCCTGCGACGCCGGCCGCACACTTTGTGTGCCCGATCTGCGTCTTGACCGAGCCGACGCGAATGCGGCCCGGTTGCGTTCCAAAGTCGAGGAAGAGCTCGTTGAGCGCCTCGAGCTCGGCGCGGTCGCCGACGACGGTACCGGTGCCGTGGGCCTCGATGAGGCCGATCTGTGCGGGGTCGACGCCTGCGGCGGCGTACGCGCGCTCCATCGCGCGTTGCTGGCCTTGCTTGTCTGGGGCAGTCAGCCCGAGGACTTTGCCGTCGCTGCTGCCTCCAATGCCCTTGATGACCGCGTAGATCTTGTTGCCGTCGCGCCGCGCGTCGTCAAGGCGCTTGAGTATGACCACGCCGACGCCTTCTCCCAATGCTATGCCGTCGGCCTCAGCGTCAAAGGTCGAGCATCTGCCGGTGCGAGAAAGGGCATAGGTGCTCCCGAACATGAGGAAGTCCCCGATGCCGTTATGGGCGTCAGCGCCACCGAGCACAACCATGTCGGCCTTTCCGCAGGCCAGCTCGGTGTAGGCGATGTCGAGCGCGGCAAGCGACGAGGCGCAGGCCGCGTCTACCGTGTAGTTGCGGCCGCCCATGTTGAGGCGGTTTGTGATGCGCCCCGATATGAGGTTGGACAAAACGCCCGGAAACGAGTCCTCCGTCAGCCTCGGCAGTACTGCTGCGGCCTCGGGGGGCAGCGCGCCAAAAAAGCGGCGCATCTCGGAGCGCGTAGTGTAAGAGACGGTCAGCTCGCCGGCGCCTTGGCCGCCGAAGATCACCGAAGTGTCCTCCATGTCGATCGCTGAGAGGTCGGTGTAGCCTGCGTCTGCAAGCGCGCGCTTGGCCACCAGCAGGCTCAGTAGCTGGACCGGCTCGATGGCGGCAAGCGACTGTGGCGTGATGCCGAACTCGAGGGCGTCAAAGTCCGAGGCGTCGATGAACCCGCCCCATTTGGAGACCACGTGGTCGGTGTCGCTTGCCTCAGGGTCGTAAAACAGCTCAGCCTGCCAGCGGTCAGGGGAGACCTCGCGGATGCTGTTGCGTCCGAGCAGGATATTGCGCCAGTACTCGTCTTTGTTTGCGGCGTCGGGAAAGATGCACTCCATGCCGACAATGGCCACGTCGCAGGCCGGCAACGTGTGGGGGCTCGAGCCCGAGGCGCCGTCGCCGATGTGGGCTAGGCCTCTGCCGCCCGTCGTTGCCGCCGCGTCGCCTGCGTCGCCCGAGGCGCCCAGAGCGCCCAGGAGCTGTGCGCTCGACGCAAAAAGGGCGTCGTGCAGGGCTGGTATCGTGCCGGTCTCGTTAATGAGGGGCGTCACGGCGCCGGTCATGAACAGGCCTTTGTCGCCCTGTTCGCGCGCGTCGAGCTGCACGAGGGCATCGCCTTGGCGCTCGACGCCTTTTGACGCGATGCGCAGCCTGCCCAAGTTGAGCTCTTCAAGACGCATGAGCACGTCGGTCATCTCGAGCCCCTCGTCGAGCATGCGCTGGCGCTCTTGCTCAAAATAGTCCGTGAAGGCCGAGGGGATGCAACGGCTCTCTTGACCGGCACCTGACTTGAGCAGCAAGGTGGCCGTGCCCTCGACGAGCTGTTTGCGGTAGCCCTCGGTGATGGCGCCCGTGCTTACGGCCTCGTCAGTGTAAAGGTAGGCAGTGCCAACCTGCAGTCCTACCTTGGCGCCGCGGGCCACCAGCTGGGAGGCGAGCACCCTGACGAATGCCGCAGAGAGCGCGTCGTGGACGCCGCCAGCGAAGAACAGCTTGAGCGAGGAGATGTCGTCGATCTCAAGGAGGCGGCTGACTTGCTTGTCCCAAAGCACCGCTGACGGGAGCGGGCCAACATGCCCGCCGCTCTCGCGGCCCTCGAAGACGAAGCTTCGGGCGCCTTCTTTCAGGAACATGTCGAGAAGGCTTGCTGTCGGAACATGCAAGAACACCTGGATGCCGGCCTGCTCGAAGGCGCGCGCCTGCGAAGGGCGCCCTCCGGCAATGAGCACCACAGGGGGGTGGGCCTCGATGATGAGGCGGGTCTGCTCCTCAAGGACTTTAGGATAGATAAAGCCGAGTATGCCGACGCCCCATGCCTTGCCGTCGAGCGCGTCTTTGACTGCGGCCAGCGACTCTGCGGCGCGGCTGCCGGTCGTCATGCTCATGGCCAGGTAGGGGAGCGCGCCCTCGTCGGCGACGCTGCGCAAGAACTGCGGTACGTCGCTGATGCGCGCCATTGGCCCTTGTGCGAGGGGAAGCTCGGTCCCCAAGTCGGAGGCAAGCTCGTCTCCTGGGGCAAGGCAGCCAAGCGACTGGGCGAGGCGTAGGTAGCCGAGGGGTGCTCGGCCGATAGCACGCACGAGCCGCTTGAGGCTTCCGTAGCGGCGCACGAGCTCGGCGCCGAGTATGACGTCTTGCCCGAGCGGCATGCAGTCCTGAGTCGCCTGCGCCATATGCTCTTTGAGTCCGGTGACCCCTGCGTCCTGCGGGGGCTCTGCGCCACCGGGGCGCACGAAATACCGGAAGCCGTCCAGCTCGCGGATCTCGTTGCCGCTCAGGCGTCCAAGGGCGGCCTTGAGCTCAGGCGACGTGCCGCACTCGGCGAAGAGCGCGAGCTGTGAGTCCATGACGACGCCGCTGGCGCCGAGCGCGAGGTAGGCGGCTGCTGTGTGTATGCCGATGCCGCCTTGGATGTAGATGCTGACGCCTGCCTCAAGACAACGCTCGCGCAGCGCCTGGAACAACAGGAAGGCAGAGTCTGCGCTGCAAGCACCGGCTCCCTCGCAGCCTTTGAGTATGATTGATGAGGGGTTTGTCTCCAATGCCTCGCAGGCCTCTGGCACAGTGCTGACCTGCCATATGACCTCGTACGCGGGGTTGGCGGCCTGCTGAGGCGGCGTCATCCCCCAGGGGAGCATGACGACAGCGACTTGCTCGGGCAGCGCAAGCCCAGAAAGCGACTCGTCGGACAAGCAGACGCCGAAGTTGAGAGCGGTTCGAGCCGCCATCTCCTCAAGTGCGGCAGTTGCGACAACAGGATCAGCCCCGAGGTGCAAGACGCCAAAGGCACCTGCTTTCAACGCGGACTTCACCAAGTTGCAATCGGGCCGTTCAAACGGCGATATGCAACACAGTCTCATGTTCATATGGTGCCCTTCTCTGCAAAGCCATAGCAAGACCATGGCCCCTTGTTCCCTGAGTCCTCTACCCTATACTTAGGATCACAGCCCCTTGAGCCGCAGAACACTCTCAAGAAAATGATACTAATAATGTTCCATAAGTCAATAAGAAGGACACGCAACAAAGGCAAAAGATGGCGTCACGGCGCTGTTTTCAAGAGGGCAGGCCATAGTCACGAAAACTTAAGGAACTGGTAATACAAGCAGGGCAAAATCCAGCGAGCCTGTCTTAGGGCGGACTCTGGCCTGTTCGGGCGTTTTTAATGGTTCTTGAGAGTTTTTTATAGTTTTTGAGAGTCAAATACCCGTGCCTGCTAAAAAGCAGGCGAGGTGCTCGGTCAGCTGTGGAGCGCTTTTTACCGGGAAGTCGTGGCCTCCCTCGACCAGTTCTAGGACGGAACAGGGAATCGCGGCCTTGAGGCGCCGCCCTGTTGCGCGAAAGGGAGAGCGCGTGCCGTACAACAGCAGCGTCGGCATGGCCAGGCGCCCCAGGTCAAGCGACTGCATCGTCGTGCGCCCGGCTGAAAACGAGGCCTCGAGTCTGCCTTCGGTGAGCAAGTACCGAATTTGTTCCTGAGACTTCGGTGAGCGGCGCGCCTGGGCAGACAGGCCGGCGGCGCTTGCATAGCGCGCCACAGAGCGGTCGGTGACCCGCCCGTGCGAGAGCCGCTGTCTGAGGCGCGCGGCGGCGAACCGCGGCTCAGTGAGGCACGGCGCGTCGATGAGCGCCAGCTGGCTGACCTTCTCGGGGTGCTGCAGGGCAGTGAGCAGCGCGACCGTCCCGCCGTAGCTGTGGCCGGCGAGCGCGGCCTTCTCGATTTCGAGAGCGTCCATGAGGGCGAGCAGGTCTTCGGACAAGACCTCGAGCGTGTGGGCCCCCGATGCCCGCTCGCTCAGGCCGTGGCTGCGGAGGTCATATATAACAACCCGATAAGTATGTGCTAATGAAGGTGCTATTCTGAAAAAGTAGAGGCTCAGGTTGGAGAACAGCCCGTGGAGCATGACGAGTGCTTGTGCGCCGGCGCTCGGCATGTCGTGTGCGGACGGCGCCAGCGCCTCTGTTGGCGGCCGGAGCGGCGCGTCTGGCCGCATCTCGACCACATGGACTTTTTTTGTGCCAACCGCGACAAAACGCTCGTCAAGCGCCACTCAGCGACCCTGAACGATAAAGTCGGCCACGTCTTTGACCGTGAGCTTTTGAAGCGAGCGCAGCGACTGGCCGCGCAGCCAGGCAATGAAGTCCACACGCTCGCCGAAGCGCTCGTTGACTTCTGAGGCGAAGGCGACGATGGCTATGCTGTCCATCTCGAGGTCGCGCACAAAGCTGCTCTCGGCGCTCACGTCCATGACGGCTACAACTTCTTCGCCGAGCACTGAGGCAAGCACCTCAATGAGCTCGCGCAGCACCTCGTCTGCGGTGACGCCTGTTGGAGGTATCGCGACCATGGCAACCCCTTTTCTCGCTGGCTTTTCGGGCACGCCTGACCCTGAGGCCGACAGATGACGTGAAGCGCCCGTGTAACTCTTCAGCGACAATGATACCGTTGGAGGCCCCTGACGACAACTGCGCGCGCCTTTGCGCAGGATGACGGACGAGGGGCATGTTCGCAGCTCGTCATCCTGTGCAAAGGCGCGAAGCGCCGTAGTCGCAGGGTCCACCTCAAGGACCTGCCAGCGCATCGTGCGGACAATGCCGCCGTCCCCCCCCGAGCAATCAGTGAAGTTAGATGGGAGTCTGCCATGAACAGTGACGCTGGCGTGAGCTTGGTGAGCGAGCGTCCTGTGGCCCAAAGTCATCCACAAGCTCACAAATTGCGAGAAAAGGACCCCTTGTTAATGAACCTGGTCTTTGCTAGCATAGCTACGAGCATATGACGAGGCATCCAAGCGGACTGGCGAGCAGGTCTTTTTGGCGTGTCGTGCGGACAAGGGAAATATGAGGGAGGGGCATGGCGCCTTATATTGAGTTTCGTGATGTGTCAAAAGTGTATCGGCAGGGCGAGACGAAGGCCACTGCGCTCAAAGAAGTGAGCCTGATCGTTGAGCAGGGCGAGTTTTGTGCCATCGTTGGTCCATCGGGGGCCGGCAAGACTACCATCCTGAACATTTTGGGCGGCATCGACCGGCGCTCTTCGGGCACTGTCACCGTGGACGGGGAAGAAATCACCCGCTACAACGAGCGGCGGCTGGCATCGTATCGCCGCAACAGCGTCGGCTTCGTGTTCCAGTTCTACAACCTTATCCCCAACTTGACCGCGCTCGAGAACGTCGAGCTTGCCGCCGAGGTGTGCAAGCGACCGGCATCGCCGCGCGCGATGCTCGACGCCGTCGAGCTCTCGCATCGCATGAACAGCTTTCCCTCGCAGCTTTCTGGCGGCGAGCAGCAGCGTGTCGCCATCGCCCGCGCCCTCGTGAAGAACCCCAAGCTGCTGCTGTGCGACGAGCCAACTGGCGCGCTCGACGAGGCCACGGGCATCCAGATACTCTCGCTGCTCCAAAAGACGAGCGAGGACTCGGGCATGACCGTCGTGCTCATTACCCACAACAACGACATCACGGAGCTGGCGCAAAAAGTCATCACCGTCCGAAACGGCCAGATAGACAGTCTCGTGAAGAACCTGTCGCCTCGCAAGGCCGAGGACCTGGCCACATGAGCCGCTCCCTGCGCAAGATGACGCGTCGGCAGCTGGCGCGCACCCCCGGGCGCTTCGTCTCGCTCATGGTGCTGGTCGCGCTTGGCGCGGCGGTCTTGGCAGGCTTTCAGTCAGCGGCGCCGAGCATGCTTCAGACGATGAGCGGCTACCTCGAGGACCGCAACCTGTCTGACTACCGCCTGTTTTGCGACATGGGGATAACCGCGGCCGACGTCGAGGCGCTTGCCGCCCAGCCAGGCGTGCTCGAGGTCGAGCCAGGCTATGCCGTCAACATCTCGGCGCGGCATAACGAAGAAGTGCTCGTCTATGCCCTGCTCAGCCTGCCTGACGAGGTCTGCAACGGCGAGGCCCATGACCCGCAGACGGGGATCTCGCGGCTGAAGCTGACGGCAGGAAGGATGCCGCTCGCGCAGGGCGAGTGCGTTGCGGACGCAGACTCGGCGTTGGTGGTCGGCGACGTCGTGACGTTCAACGGCGAGAACGACCCCACCAGCCTTGACTTGGTGTCTCAGACGATGCTCACCGTCGTGGGCAAGGCGCGGACGCCTTTGTACATATCGAACACGCGGGGCTCTGCGACGATCGGATCGGGAAGGGTCTCCGGCTTTCTCTACGTGCCCGCCTCGACGTTCACGAGCGATTACTACACGGTGATCGGGTTGCGGCTTGCCGACACCGCAGGCGTACCCTCGTTCTCAGACGAGTACACCGGCGTCATCGACAGGAAGTACGCGTCTCTGGAGGCATTCTGCCAGCAGCGTGCCAAAGTACGCCAAAACGAGATGCGACAGGCAGTCAACGAGCAGGTCGACTCGGCTGCCGGCGAGATCGACTCAGCCCGGTCAGAGGCAGACAAGGAGCTGGCAGACGCCCGTGAAAAGCTGAGCGCGGCCCAAGACGAGATCCACTCAGGCGAGGAGGCGTACCAAAAAGGCGTCAGTGACTTGGAGCAGGCAAAACGAGAGCTTGACGAGAGCGAGCGCGAGCTCAAGGCGGCAAAAAAAGCCCTGGACGACGGATGGGCGACCTATGACGCCGGCAACAAGCAGCTTGCGGGCGCCAAGCAGGCGCTTGGGCAGCTTGAGTCGCAGCGTGACGCCCTCATAGCCGCTATGACCGGGGAGACCAACCCGGCGGTCTTGGCACAGATACAGGCACAGCTCGAAGCGCTGGTCCCTCAGATCGGCGGGCTCCAACAGCAGATTGTTGCCAGCGAGCGCGAGCTGCTCGCGTCGCGTGGGCAATTGGAGCAAAAAGACGCCGAGTACGCGTCAGGCATGGAGAAGTACCGCAAGGCGGCGGAAGAGATAGACGAAAACGAGAGAAAGCTCAGCAGCTCTCGATCCGAGCTCGACCGCAGCAAGAGCGCCCTTGAGCAAGGAGAGTCAAGCTATCAGAACCAGTCTGAGGAGGCGAACACGGCTATCGAGGCGCTCCAGGCAGACCTGGACTCCGCCCGGAAGGTGGTTTCTGAGATTGGGCCGCCCACCTGGCTGCTGCAGGCGCGCAGCGAGTTGCCGGGCTTCTCGGACTTCAAGTCAAACGCCGAGCGCATCACCATGCTCTCGCTCGTCATCCCGTACTTCTTCTTTGTGATCGCGGCGCTTGTGTGCCTGACGACCATGGCGCGCATGGTCGAGGAGCAGCGCAGCCAGATCGGCACGTTGAAGGCGCTCGGGTTCACTGAGGACGCCATTGGGTCCATGTACCAGTTCTTCCCCTGGGCGATGGGGCTGCCAGGCGGCGTGATAGGCGTGGCGCTTGGAGTGCTCGTCATCCCGCGCCTCATTTGGAGCATGTACGTGAGCAACTACCCGGTCAACGGGTTCGAGCTTGTCCCTGCGGTGATACCCTGCATAATTGGGCTGCTCGGCGGCGCCGTGGTGATCGCGGTCGTCACCTACTTCGCCTGTCGCTCGAGCCTCTACAGCTCTGCGTCGGTGCTTATGCGACCCGGCTCGCCTCGTGCAGGCAGCCGGGTGTTCTTGGAGCGCGTGGGCATAGTGTGGCGGCGCATCGGCTTTAAAGGCCGGGTGACTTTGCGCAACCTGATCCGCTACAAGAAGCGCCTTGTGATGACCATCACCGGGGTGACGGGCTCGGTGGCGTTGCTCGTGACGGTGTTTGGCGTGCTGGACTCCATCGGGTCGGTCGCCCAAGTCCAGTTCGGCGAGATCGCACACTACGAGGCGGCGTTCACACTGCGCGAGCCGTCGTCAAGCTCGGCCGACACCGAACTCAACAGGCGGCTTAGCGACTACGAGAGCGCGTACGCCTTCGCGTCGGGGCTTGAGGCCTCGGCCAACGGGCGGTCGAGCGCGGGGTTTATCACCTACCTCTACGTCGTCGAGGACTCTGAGGCTATCAAGGGCTTCCTCACTTTCCGCGAGCGCAACGGGCACGCGCCTTTGGAGTTTCCGCCCCCGCCCCCCCCAAAGCTCGTCATGGAGGCCGACGGCGCACAAGGTGCGTCGGCCGACGCTGACATCGACTCTCTTCCCCGAGCGGTCATCTCGGAGCGCCTGTCGCGGGTGTTAGGCGTCGGCGTTGGCGACGTCGTGCACTGCGAGCGCACGGGGCAGCCAGCCAAGGACCTCGTGGTCTCAGGGGTGATGGAGAACTACCTGTACAACTTCGTCTTCATAACGCCCGAGGATTTTTACGCCCTCTACGGAGAAGACCCTCCGTATGCGACGGTGCTGCTCAAGGCGGACCTGACTGACAGCGAGCTTGACGCCCTCACGGCCGAGCTCTTGAAGACCAAGATGATAGCGCTCTCGCAGCCCGTCTCGATGCTCGAGACGCTGGTGGACGAGGTGACTGAGAACATGCTGTATGTGGTTTGGTTCATGGTGGCCGTCTGCTGCGTGCTGACCTTCGTGGTGCTGTACAACCTTGTCAACCTCAATATTACCGAGCGCATGCGCGAGCTTGCGACACTCAAGGTCATCGGGTACTACCAGCGAGAAGTCGCAGGGTACATCTACCGTGAGGTCGCCATCCTGATGCTGATAGGGCTCGCGCTCGGACTTGTCGGGGGCGTCTTCCTCCATGAGTTCGTGATGGGAACTCTAGACATGGGTGAGCTTATGTTCACTCGTGTGATCCGTCCACAGAGCTTCATGCTTGCCGCGCTGTTCACCGTGCTGTGCAGCGCGCTGCTCTTCGTCGCCATGCTGCCCCGCCTGAGGCGCATCGACCCGGTGACCTCGTTGAAGTCGGTGGAGTAGCGTAAGGCGCAAGGCGCGCCGGCGCAAGGTGACCCTCGCGCTTCACCCCGCTACACGCTCCAGCTGCCGTGCTCGACCTCGTCGATGTGGCGGGCAAGCCTCGCGTCCTCGTCAATGATATGGGTGTTCAGCCAGCGCACGGCCGCGCCGCTCACCTTGCTGTGAAGGTCTGTGCTCCAGCCGTTGAAGCGGCAGTCTTCGAGCAACACGGCTATATCTGCCATGAACTCGGCATGGCATGCCTTGTGCAGCTCGAGCCGGGGGTACGCATAGGCGATCATGAGCTCTTTTTCGAAGGCAAAGTGCTCGTTCAGATACTCGATGACGGCGGCAAGCGCCCTTTCGAACACGACTGTCGCGCTGGTCTCTTCTGGGATGTCAAGCAGCCTGTTGACGAGCATGAACAGGTGACGGTGCTGCCCATCCATGGCCTGGTTGCCTGTGGCGAGGTGGTCACCCCAAATGGACTTGAGGCGCGCCTGTCTCGGCGCTGCCCTCGGCGCTGGTCTCGGCACCTCGGACGAGGCCTGGCGAGCCAGAGAGGGCCGGCCGGTTGGCGCAGGAAGCGACCGGGGCGCCTCGGGAGCGTCGGCAGCTGTCTGCTCGGGACGGAACAGCTCGCTGATCAAGGGCAGGTTGTCAGGGTTGGGGACTGCGGCGAGGTAGCGTGTGAGCTTGCTGACAAGGTCGGCAAAGTCGATCGGCTTGCTGATGTGGTCGTTCATGCCGGCCTCAAAACAGCGCTCGATGTCTTCCTTGAAGACATTCGCGGTCATTGCCAGGATCGGGACCCGTGTTGCCCAGTCGTCGTTGATCTGCCGGATGCGCTGCGTGGCCTCAAGTCCGTCCATCTCGGGCATCTGTATGTCCATGAGGATAATATCGTAGCGCAGCGGCTGCTCGGCGAACAGCGCGAGTGCCTTGCGCCCGTTCTCGGCAACCTGGATGTCTATCTGTGAGGGCTCAAGGAGCGAGATGACGATCTCGCGGTTTATCTCGGTGTCTTCGACAAGGAGCAGGGTGGCGCCCAGGAACTGAGGCTCCTCAGGATCGCCGAGGCCGCGCTCGGTGGGGGAGTCGGCCGACAGGCCGCCTCCGAGGCAGTTGCTGACAGCTTCGCCGACGGCTGAGGGGAACAACGGCTTGGCGAGGTGCCTGCAGACGCCGGCTTGC
Source organism: Coriobacteriales bacterium (assembly GCA_031279835.1). Classification (GTDB taxonomy): domain Bacteria; phylum Actinomycetota; class Coriobacteriia; order Coriobacteriales; family UBA8131; genus JAITHV01. The sequence goes on along the minus strand of JAITHV010000075.1, from coordinate 48,285 downwards.
GTCGCCGTGTTTTTATAGCCGCCCCAGTCTGTCGCCGACATCATGGCAATGACGGGCAGGCAGCGAGCGTCGTCCTCACCAGCAGGCCGGTACTGGCTAAGCCTCGGCGCCAAGTCGTCGAAGCCAGGCATGCGGGGGTCGGCAAAACACAGGTCGTAGCTCTTGCCGGCCTGAAGCAACGCCATGGCCTGCGTGCTGTTTTGGGCGGTGTCGCAGGCAGCGCCGCTCCTTGCGGCGAGCTCGTTGAAGAAGGCGAGGTCCTCGATGTCGTGGTCGATGACGAGCAGGCACGCGTCGCTCTTGAAGACGCTCGGCCAGCGAGGGCGCCGCGCATCGCCGCCGCCGCCGCCGCTGACGTCGCTGACGTCGCTGACGTCGCGATCGCTGAGCCTGAGGCGCACGGTAAAGCTGAAGGTCGAGCCGACGCCATAGTCGGAGTCGATCTTTATCGACCCGCCCATCATCTCGACGATGCGCTTCGAGAGGGCAAGGCCAAGGCCGGTGCCCCCAAAGGTGCGCGAGATGCCGCTTTCTGCCTGCTCGAACGTGTTGAACAGGCGCGAGGCCTGCTCGGCGGTGATCCCGATGCCGTTGTCGGCCACAGAGACGCGCACGGTACACGTGCTGTCATGCTTGCTTACGAGCTTGGCGTCAAGGTGGATCGCGCCCTCTTCTGGCGTGAACTTTACTGCGTTTGACAACAGGTTCGTGACTACTTGCGCGAGGCGCTGGTCGTCGCCGACAAGCAGGCGGGGGATGCGGTGGTCGAGGCGCACGTGGAAGCTCTGGCGCCGTTTTTCGATGCGGAAGCACACGATGTCGACCACGGTGCGCAGCATGCGCTCGAAGTCGAACTCGATCTCGGAGAGCTCGAGCTTGTTCGCCTCGATCTTTGACATGTCGAGGATGTCGTTGATGACCCCAAGCAGGTGCATCGAGGCATCCTCGATCTTGTTGAAGGCGTAGTCCTTGTACTCGGGCTCGTCGGCGCCTTTGCCTATGGAGGTCATGCCGATGATGGCGTTCATGGGCGTGCGCATCTCGTGACTCATGTTCGAGAGAAAGTCGCTTTTGGCCTTGCTCGCCTCGACAGCCTTTTGAAGCGCGGCGGCACGCTCTTTGTCCATCTGGTCACGTGCGATGCCGCCGGCAATGGCACTCGTCACGGTCTCTATCAGCATGATGTCACTCTCGCTCCACCGGCGCTCCTGCTCGCACTCCTCAACGCCAAGAAGCCCCCAGTACTCTTCCTCGGAGTAGATGGCCGACCATATGAACGAGCGGACATCGGCGGCCTCCAGTGCGCGGTAGCGCCCGTTGTACTCGGCAAAGATGTCGTTGCAGCAGATGTTTTGCGGTTGCCCGCCCGGCGGCATCTGCTGCGGAAACGCGCTCGTGACAAGGTCGTGCAGCTTCTTGGCGTCCGCAGGCGAGAGCTCCTTCTCGCTGACCGGCCACCGGTAGGCAAGCTTGGTTGTGCCGTCGGAGGGGTCAGGAACGGCGACGATCACGCGCGTGACCCCGAAGAACTTGCCCACAAGGCGCAGCGCCTCAGTCACCAGCGAGCCCATCGGCCCTTTGGAGACAAGGACTTGTGAGATCTGCGACATGAGCACCTGTTGCTCGAGGCGTGTCTCTAGCAGCAACTCGTTTTGACGGCGCACAATGGCGCTGGCGAGCATGAGCGTGCCTGAGTGCAGGATGTCCACCTCGTCGTCCGTGAACACCCGGTGGGAGTTGTGGCAGTCGTCAAAGCTTGTGAAGCCCCAAAAGCTCTCTCCAAACAGCACAGGTATGGTGAGAATAGACTGAATGCCAAACGGCTCGAGCGCGCGTTGCTCAACGTCGCTCAGCAGGGCAACAGGGCTGTTGGTCACCAAGTTGTCCCTAAACCGCTCCTCCCAAGCCGGGATGGTGTCACGGTAGCTGTACCCAAGGGGGTCGAGAGAGGTCATAGGGCCGGTGTGCTCCTCGTTGTGCCAGGAGAACTCCTGGTGGTAGCGCAGGTCGCCGTCAACAGTGATGTTGCGCCATATAGTCATGCGGTCGATGTCGAGCTTGTTGGCCAGGGCGCCCGTCGCCTGCGCCAGCACGACCTCGAGCTCAGAAGGCTTGGAGGTCAGGAGCAGCTCAGCCGACTCGTTGATGGCAGTGAGCAAGCGTACGGCGTCTTGCACGCGGCGCTGCTCGCGCTCGTACGTAGCGTTCATGAAAATGACGATCATGCCGATGCACAGCGCGATGATCACAAAGGAGAAGAAGCCGTCAACGGCCTGCTGCTCGATGCTCAACTGCGTCACCAGCTCTGGGTTCAAGTACCCGATGACGAAGCAGGCGCCCCCGATAATGAACGAGACGGTGACCATGACTATGCGGTCAGAGCCTCGGTGTGTCAAAAAGATGATGACGGTGCTTAAGACGAAGTACGCGCTAATGCTGCTGGCGACTCCACCAATAAAAAAATAAGCAAGTGGGAACAAAACATAGCATATGACGACAACCGTTATCCACGTGAGCGGCCCGAACAGCCCGAGCCGGTTGCACAGCACGAAGAGCACGGCTATGACGATGACGACGCAGGTGATGATGATGAGCAGCGACGGAGAAGCAGACATACTCAGCCGGATGACTAGCATCGCAGACGCTGCAAAAAAGCCGACGATATAGAGTATGTTGAGCTTGCGCGCCTCAAGCGGCAAGCGGTCGGAGAACATGTATTTCTCGATGAGCGATCTGATCACGCTGGTTATTCTCCCCAACAAGGTACGCTTAGCCTGCGGCCTCAGCAATCGTGACGGCAGGCGCGTTGTCTCGACGCACCGCATTGCTCCCCACCCGTTGGGCTGACGCAAAGTCTTGGGCCATGCCCGTATGCAAATGGCTGGGGTACCAGGATTCGAACCTAGATAGCTGGCACCAAAAACCAGAGTCCTGCCGTTGGACGATACCCCAACACGATGCACGTCACCAGTTTATTCGAGTTGCCCCTCAATGTCGAGTTCCATCAGGGTGACAGTATCACGAAGCCGCTGCGCTGCCGCAGGAGAGATGCGGCCTTCTACGAGCGCCGCATTGATGGCGTCGCGCTCGTAGCGCAGCGCCTGCTCGTTGATGGCAAGCACCTTCTCCTCATATGCAGCGCGCTGCTGGCCGTTGTCTGACAGTAGCTGCCCGCGCCTGTGCCTGCGCCGCGCGTCCATGACCTCAAAGCGCATGAGCCGCCGCTTGAAGTCATTGAGCACGAGCGTGACTACCCGTGTCGGCGCATCCGGCTGCTTGAGCATGGCCTCGAGCCGCTCAACGACATGCTGGTAGTTCTCGCGCTGGAGCTCTTGGAGAATATGCGCCGTCTTGCGCTTGCCGAGGCGCTTCTCGGCCTTGAATGCCTCGGGGTGACTGCGACGGTAGGTGCGCGCCTCGCGCAGCCCATGGGCGATCTGCAAGAAGATGTTGCGCGCCACCCACGTGGTCTCGCCATGATGCTCGAGTCGGGCAAGGACGCGCCCGAGCTGGTAGACGTACGCCGAGCCGAGCAGGGGGTTCAGCCGGTCGATGTCAACCAGGCGCAGGGTGTAGTCGAGCTCCCACTGGATTATCTGCTTTCGGAGGTCGTCTTCTGCCGGGTCCGAGACGGCCCGCGTGCTCTTGAGCTGCAACAACCGGCTGCTGTAGAGGCGGATGACCTCCTCGGCCGCCGCCTTGTCGGCTGGCGCGGTGTTTTGCATGAGCGTGTGCAGGACGCTGCGGTAGATGTCGAGGATGGCCGCGATCTCGTCGTCCGAGGCTATAGGCCGTGCTTTTCGGGGCGAGACGAGCGGGACGAGGATGTTGGCGAGCACCAGAGAGGCGATGATGATTCCTGAGGCGAGCAGCAGCAGCAAGTCACGCTCGGGGAAGGGGGTTGTGCCGTCTTGAAGCGTGAGGGGGATGGTGAGCAGCAGGGCAAGCGAGATGGCGCCCTTGACGCCGGTCAAGGTGAGGACAAGGGCGTCGCGCGCGTGTGCTCGAAGGTAGCCTTGCGACGTGCGCTCTGCGGCGGCGCGGCCTCGCTGTTCGGCGAGTCGGGCGTGGCGCTGGCGCCGACGCTCGTCTTGCGACCCCGAGCGTTGCGTCCGGCGCTCCTCGGCGCGCCGTGCCGCCAGTTCCTCGAAGGTGAAAACGGCCGACTCGGCTCGAGCCTCGACCAGCTCCCGTCCGGTGGCGCCCTCCTCAGCGAGGAGCAGGTCGGCGGGATCGGCGTGAACGGCCACGCCTTCGCGTGCGGCGGAAACGCCGTCAACGGCCGCGCCTTCTTGGGCGGCCGCGCTTGTCGCCTGAGCTTTAAGCGCCTCGAGCGCCTCAAGCGCGAGCGGCGCGTTGCGGTTCACCACGAAGACCCAGGCAAAACGTATGAACATGATAGCAAATAAAAACAGCGCTATCATGACGGCGACCACGCCGAAGTCGGCTCCGGAGCCGGCCCAGACGCGCCCGATGACATGGGGGAGCTGGGTCCCGAGGATGAGGAAGACAATGCCGTTCAAGGTAAAGCTGGCCACGCTCCAGACACTCGTCGACACGATGTGGTGTCGCGCCGCGCTGGGGGTCTGGCGCCGCCTGCGGATCGAGTAGGCAATGCCTGCGACGACCACCGCGATGATGCCGCTGACGCCGACGGCCTCTGCGGCCAAAAAGACGATGAAGGGCGTAATGACCTCGAAGAGCACGTGAAAGGTTATGCTCTCCACGCCTGCCGCCTTCAAAAAGCGCACCAACAGCGCGCGCAGCCCCATGGCCGTCGCGCCGACGGCCACGCCGCCGAGGAACATGAACAGGAAGGTGGTGACGATGCTGCCGACGAAGGCGACTTCGCCTGAGCCGCTTGTCGCAGCGAACGGCCCCACGGCGAGCGCTGCAAGCGCGAACTGAAAGCAGACGATAGAAGACGCGTCGTTGAAGAGCGCCTCGCCTTGCAGCAGCGCGCGCTTGTCCTCGCCGATGTCGGCGGTCTCCTCGAGCGACCCGACGGCAACAGCGTCAGTAGGGGCGAGCGCGGCAGCGAGCGCAAAGGCGGCCGCAAGCGGAATGGCCGGCAACGTGGCATGGACAAAGCCGCCGACGGCCAGACAGGTCACAAAGACGAGCCCGAGGGCAAGCAGGAGTATGGGGCGCTTGAGCCGCCAGAGCGTAGGCTTCTCGGCCCGCTTGGCGTCCTCGAACAACAGCGGCGCGATGAAGAGGACCAAGAACAGCTCCGGCTCAAGCGACATGTCAAAATGAAAGAAGGGCACGAGCGCTATGGCCACGCCCAAGGCTATTTGGATGATCGGCGTCGACAGCTTGGCGAACCTCTGGCTGATGAGGCTGGAGACAAGAACGGCAACGAGCATGACCAGTATGTACTCAAATGATGTCATGGGACAATTATAGGGTACAATCCTCCGTGAACCGGCTCTGAGCGCCCGGGCGACGTGTCGGGCGACGCGAGCATGCACAGACGGGAGGCTTTGAAGGCATGGCCAATACAACACAGCCGCTGCGCGCTGACGTGCTGCGCGGGCTGCTTGACGACACGATCGAGCTGCAGGTCTTCGAGGAAGTGGGCTCGACGAACGACGTGGCAAAGTCAGCCTTGCGCGCTACGTCTGCAGCGCGTCCTTCGGCGCGTCGCATCGCGCCCCAGGCGGTGGTCGCCGCCCGACAAGGCGCAGGGCGCGGCCGCCTCGGGCGCAGCTGGTCTTCTCCAGCGGGCGGCGTGTACCTGTCGCTGGCCCTTGCGGTGCCAGCTGGCCCCGAGAGGCTGGGGGCGGTATCGCTCGTGGCGGCAGTCGCCACGCGGCGCGCTCTCGCAGGGCTCGTAGAAGGGCTGCTGATCAAGTGGCCGAACGACATCGTTGCCGTAAAGGGCAAAGCCGCAGGCATCCTGGCAGAGTCCTCGCCTCTGTGCCCTTCTGGTGCGCAGGGGCTCGTTGTGGGCGTTGGCGTCAATGTGGGCGCATGTGTCAACGTCGGTCTCGGCGGTCAGCACCTACCGTCCACAGCGTGTTGCCTGAGCGACCTTCCCGCTGCGCCCGGTACCTCGTGCAGCCGCGAGGAAGTCTCTGCGCTTGTCATCAACAGCTTGCTGCGCTGTCTTGGCGACTGGCACGAGGCCGGGTTCTCTTTCTCTCCATTTATACAAGAATATGAACAGTATCATATACTGGCAAACAAGCAAGTATGCGTCAGGTCCCCTGACGGCATGGTGCTGGCCGAGGGGCTCGTGCAAGGTGTCGGGCTTGACGGCCAGCTGCTCGTTGAGAACGCAGCGGCGCCTTTAGGTGTCTGCGCGGTAACCGTTGGTGAAGCAACCCTTCAAAAAGCCTGAAGGCCTACGGTATACTGGACGAATGAACAATCACACACAGGTTAATAAGCTCGGCACCTCTAAGATCGGCAAGCTCATGGTTGAGTTTTCCATACCTGCCATCATTGGTCTTGTGGTAAACGGGCTGTACAACACCATCGACTCCATTTTCATTGGGCACGGCGTCGGCGAGGACGGCCTCACGGCGGTGACGGTCGCCATGCCCGTCATGATCCTCGCCATGTCGCTCGCCATTCTCATAGGTGCCGGCGGCAACGCCCTGGCTGCGCTCAGGCTCGGCGAAGGCAAGTCGCACGACGCCGAAAAGGTGCTCGGCAACTGCTTTACGCTCACGATCATCATCGCCGTTGCCGCCACCGTCGCGATCAACCTGTTCATGGACCCGGTTCTCATGCTGAGCGGTGCCACGGAGGAGGCTTGGGATTACTCACATGTGTTCATGCGGATAATATCGCTTGGGTTTATCCTCCAGTTTCTCGGCATGGGGTTCAACAACTTCATCCGCACCGCAGGCGACCCGAACCGCGCGTTGTACACCATGGTCGCGGGCACGCTCGTGTGCATCGTGCTCAACTACCTGTTTGTCATGGTGCTCGGCTGGGGCATGGCCGGCTCGGCCTGGGCGACGGTGATCGGCCAGGGCTTCAGCGCGGCGCTCGTGCTCTGGTACTTCATCTTTACCAAGCGGGCGCCCTTCAAGCTCAAGGCCAGGTACTTCAGGCTGATTCCGCGCCTCGTCGGCTCGATTACGGCGCTCGGAGCCGCCACCTTCGTGCTCCAGATGGCCATGGCGGTCCTGAGCTTCATCCTCAACAACCAGCTCAAGCTCTACGGAGCCTTAGACCCCATAGGGTCTGCGGGGGCGATTGCCGCCATCGGGGTGGTACAGCGTGTGGCGATGTTCGCGTTCTTCCCCATACTCGGCGTCGCAATGGCGGCACAGCCTATACTCGGCTACAACTACGGCGCCAAGAACTACCGGCGCGTCAAGTCGACCCTCTCTATCTCTTTTGTGTGGGTCATCGTCATCGGGATTCTCTTCTGGCTGCTCGTGCACCTGCTGCCCTGGCCGATCGTCCACCTGTTCGGGGTCACCGGCGAGTTGGAGAGCTTCACGGTAGTCGCCTTGCAGGTGCAGATGTTCTTCATGCCGCTTGTCGGGCTACAGGTGGTCGTCGCGAACTACTTCCAGTCAAGCGGGCAGCCGTTTCGCTCGATGTTCGTCTCGCTCACGCGCCAGGTGCTGTACCTTGTGCCGCTTATGTACCTGCTTCCCTACATTGCTGCCGAGTTTCCCGCCGTATTTGGCGTCACGCCGCTGCAGGCCATCTACTACACCTACCCGACTGCCGACTTGCTCTCGGTAGTGACTGCAGGCGGCATGATCTTGCTTGAGTTTCGCAAGCTCAACAGGAAGATCCGCCAGCGCGAGGGTGACGAGGCGCGAGCGGCCGAGGCGACCTAAAGGCCTCGGCAGGTCAGATGCCGTTGTACTCGTTTTGCGCGCGCAGGACGCCATGGCGCAAGACGGCACAGGCAATGTCGGCGGCGCGGGCGGCGTCGGCGCGCAGCCCCTCGAGTTCTTCTCCCCGCATGGCCAACAAGGCATAGCGTTCCGCTGGCATCTGGCCAGGAGGGCGCCCCACGCCGATCTTGAGCCGCGCAAAGCCGGCGCCGACCGAGTCGATGACGCTGCGCACGCCGCGATGCCCGCCATCGCCGCCACCTTGCTTGAGGCGCAACGTCGCGACGGGCAGGTCGAGGTCGTCTTGGATGACGAGAAGGCCGTCAAGCGCCAGCCCGTACTGCTTGAGCAGCCCCTTTACCGAGCGCCCGCTGAGGTTCATGTAGGTTTGTGGACGGGCAACAGCAACCGTGCGCCCCTCAAAGCCAAGCTCGCTGACAAGCGCGTCGCAGCGCATGCGCGTGTAGGCGCTGCGACCGCCCGAAAGCTCTGTGATCAGGGCGTCTGCTGCCATGAAGCCCGCGTTGTGGCGCGTCGGCTCGTAGTCGGCGCCGGGGTTGCCCAGACCGACGACCAGGCAGACAGCGCCCTCAGCACACGGCGATCTGTCTGTGTGCGTCAGAGGCGGCATATAAGCCGCCTTGCGCCCTTGGCTGTCATTGGGACCCTCGCACGTGCGCTCTCTGCCGCGGCCGCGGCCTCAAAGCGCGAAGTCCGGGTCGAACATCTCACTGACCGACTGCTCGTTGAACACGTTGTTGATAGCCTGTGCGAGCAGTGGGGCGACGCTGACTACTTGTATCTTGCCTTGACTCAGCCGCTCGGCTGACGCGGGCACCGTGTCGCACACCACCACTTCCTTGAGAGGGGCAGACGCAAGACGCTCGAAGGCCGGCCCTGAGAAGATGCCGTGCGTGGCGCAGACATAGACCTCCTTGGCGCCTTCCTCAATGAGCGCCTGGGCGCCGGCGCAGATCGACCCTGCGGTGTCGATGATGTCGTCGTTGAGGATGCAGACCCGCCCCTTTACTCGGCCGATGACACTAGCGACCTCGGCGACGTTGTGCTCGGGACGAGACTTGTGCATGATGGCCAGCTCGGCTCCGAGCATGTCGGCAAGCTTCTTGGCCGCTTTGGCCCTGCCCACATCGGGAGAGACCACGCACAAGTTCTCGAGCTGTCGGCTTTGGAAGTAGCCGGCAAACAGGGGCAACGCGGTCAGGTGGTTCACCGGGAGGTCAAAGAAGCCCTGGATCTGGCCTTGGTGCAGGTCGATGGTGATCACACGGTCGATGCCCGCCACCGTGAGCATGTTGGCCACCAGCTTGGCGGTGATAGGCTCGCGCGCCGCAGACTTCTTGTCTTGGCGCGAGTAGCCGAAGTGAGTGATGACCGCAGTGACCGTGTGCGCTGAGGCGCGCTTTGCGGCGTCTGTCATGATGAGCAGCTCCATGAGGGCGTCGTTGACGCTTCCTTTGTCCCATGACGACAGCGACTGGACAATGAACAGGTCGCTGCCGCGGACGCCTTGTTGGTAACGCGCATAGATCTCGTCGTTGGAGAATGTCGTGATTTTGATGCTGCCGAGACTCACCCCCAGCTCGACGGCTATCTTGTCGGCAAGCGCCGGGTTGCTCCGTCCAGAGAACAACATGAGGTTTTTGGTGACTTCGGTCATGCATCGCTCCTAGCTTGATCGTCTGTTGTGTCGTTTGATCGGGCGCCCCTCGGCTTGTTCACCTGCAAAGCCCGCGCAATGCCCAGCATGCCGTCGGGCACATCGTCTGTTATGACCGAGCCGGCCCCGGTCTTGGCGTCGCTGCCGACGGTGACCGGTGCGATGAGCATCGTGTTGCTGCCCACAAAAGTATTGTCGCCGATGATGGTGCGGTGCTTGTCTGTGCCGTCGTAGTTGCAGGTGATGGTTCCCGCGCCGATGTTCACGTCTGCGCCGATTGTCGTGTCGCCAATGTAGCTCAAGTGGGGAACTTTGGAGTTGTTGCCTATTGTGGAGTTTTTTATCTCCACATGTGTGCCAACATGTGAGCCAGATTTCATATGAGTTCCGGGGCGCAGGTAGGCGCGCGGGCCGGCGTCCACGCCGTCCTCAAGCGTCGAGCCGAGCACTATGCTCTCCACGAGTGAGCAGTCTCGTCCGACGACGCTGTCGCGCACCTGGGTGTTGGGCCCGAGGACGCACCCCTCACCGATGCTCGTTGCCCCCATAAGAAAGGTCAAGGGATACAGGCTCACATCGCGACCAAGCGTGACGTCGGGGCCTATCCACACCATTGACGGGTCAAGCATGCTGACACCCGCGCGCAGGTGCGCCTCGTTGACGCGAGCCTGTGCGATGCGCCCCGCAGCGGCGAGCTGCACGCGGTCGTTGATGCCCAAGGCCTCGTCTGCGTCGTCGCACGGGCACACGCAAACCCCGGCGGCCGAGTCACGCAGGTGCTCGAGCGCCTTGGTGAGGTAGAACTCGTCTCCCGCCGTGTTGCAGTCGATGCTGTCGATCACAGAGAGAAGCGCGGAGCGGTCAAAGCAGTACATGCCGCTGTTCGCCTCGCGGACCTGTCTCACGTCTGGGGCGGCGTCGCGCTCCTCGATTATGCGCGCAAACGAGCCATGGGCGTCGCGGATTATGCGCCCATAGCCGTACGGGTCATCGGGAACAAAGCTCATGACGGTGCCTGCCGCGCCCTGTGCGCGATGCGCCGCAACAAGCTTGCCGATGGTCTGCGCGGTGAGCAGGGGAGTGTCGCCGCACAGCACGAGCAGGTCTTCTGCGCCGTCTGTGCCCTCGAGCGCCTCGAGCTCATGGCGGGCCATCATGACGGCGTGCCCGGTCCCGAGCTGCTCTTCTTGCACGACGACCGTGGTGTCGCTGACCAGCGGGGCTACCTTGTCTCTGCCCAGGCCCACGACGGTTATCACGTGCGCAGACCCTGCCGCGCGCGCGGCGTCCACAACCCAGCGAACCAGCGGCTTGCCGAGCACCTCATGGGCCACCTTGGGAAGGGCGGATTTCATGCGCGTGCCAGCGCCGGCCGCCAGGATCAAGGTAGAAAAAGACATGGACGAGGCACCTTTCGCATCGAGTCGCGTCTGTGCAGCGACTGGTTGGTATTTCCCCATTATTGCAGAAAACAGGCCAGTGTACCGAGGCAATTAGTATGGTATCGTATGGTGGTTGTTCCCCTGGCGCGCGCGTGCGTCGCTATTGACGGGACACCACGCTGTTTTGACCACATATTTGGCAATGATGGTACATGGGACTGAGATTCAGGAAGAAAACCAAAGGCTCCACTGAAGTGGAGAATGACGTTGCGCTGGCCGTCGCAGGCACAGTGCCAGATGAAGCTGCGCCTGTGACGGATACGGCCTCAGACGCGGCCAGTGAGGACTCACTGGGCACAGAGACGGCTGGTGCCGACGACTTGGGCGGAGAGGCGGCCAGTGACGGCACTGGCGAGGATGGCAAGGATGACGCTGACGCTGACGCCGATGCTGACGCTGGCGAGGATGGCAAGGCTGACGCTGACGCCGACGCTGACGCCGACGAGGATGGCAAGGCTGAGGCTGACGCCGACGCTGACGAGGATGGCAAGGACGGGGCCGCCGCTGGCGAGCCTGACGAGCCTGACGAGGGCGAGGGCGAGGAGAAGGAAGGGGGCGCCGCCGCCGCAGGCGAGCCTGGCGAGCTTGACGAGCCGCCCACCCCCGCTGAAGAGCAGTTCGCGCCAGGGCACGTGCGCATCGTCGAGAAGCGCTCGTTCTTTTGGCTGTGGATGGCGCTTGGCACCGCTTTCGGCTTGCTGCTTGCGGGCTATCTGGGGCTTGCCGTGTTCTTCAACTACCACTATGGGTTCAACACCAGCGTCAACGGCGTGGACATATCGTTTCTCACGCCTGCACAGGCAGAGGACGTCATCCGCGACCAGGTGGACCGGTACACGCTCAAAGTCGTCTCCCGCAGTGGCACGCACGTCATACCCGGCTCCCAGATCGAGCTGCGCTACATCTCAGACAACCAACTGCAACGCCTTCTCTACGAGCAAAATGTCTTCTTGTGGGGCGCACGGCTGTTTAATCCATCATCAGCAGATCATCTTGCTGCAAGCGTCACCTTTAACCTCGACAAGCTAAATGCGGCGATAGACAGCTTCTCCTTCATGGACACGTCGTCCATGGTTGCGCCTGCCGACGCCTACGCGGAGTTCGTCGACTCAGCGTATCGTGTGCATCCAGAGGTGCGGGGCACCACGCTTAACACCATCAAGACGCGCGCGGCCATCATTGCGGCAGTGTACGCCACAGAAGGCATCCTCGACCTTGAGGAGTCAGGCGCCTACCAAGACCCCAAGGTCTTTGGCGACTCCTCGGCGCTGGCGCGCGACATCGAGCTCTACAACAAGTACGTCCCCTTCTCCATCTCCTATACCATTGGCGGCGCGACCGAGACGCTTGACGGGCGCACCACGCTCGACTGGGTGGACATTTACGCGCCAGAGCAAACGGGGCTTGACGATGCGGCCGTGCGCTCATGGGTCGCCGGCCTCGCGTCGCGCTACGACACCGTGGGAGCCAAGCGCACCTTTATGAGCGGGTACGGAGAGGAGAAGGTCGTCGAGGGCGGAACGTACGGCTGGCAAATCGACCAGGAGGCAGAAGTCGCCGCGATACACACAGCGTACCGCGAGCGGCGTGGGGAAGAGCGCGAGCCCCACTGTGTCTCGCGCGCGGCGTCGTTCGGCGCTTTTGACTGGGGGCAGACGTACGCCGAGGTAGACTTGACCGAACAGCATATGTGGTACTTCCGTGACGGGGAGCTCATTATGGAGAGTGACGTGGTGACGGGCAAGCCCGACGGGTTCAACACGACTCCCGACGGGGTGTATTATCTGCTCGACATGCAAAGCCCGTCGGTTTTGCGCGGGAGGATAATGGCGAACGGCCAGCCTGAGTACATTACGCCGGTGAGTTTTTGGATGCCCGTGACCGTTGAGGGCGTCGGGTTCCACGACGCGACCTGGCAGCCGACTTTCGGCGGAAGCTGGTATGTCAGAAACGGCTCCCATGGTTGCATCAACATGCCCTATGCGCGAGCGAGAGAGCTCTACTCGCTCATCGAGACAGGCTGTCCAGTGGTGCTTCACTACTGAGCGCCGCAGACGCTCAGTAGCGGTTGTCAAAAAACCTCAGTAGCGGTTGTCAAAAAACCGCTTGCTCTTCTTCTCGCTGCGCGGCAAGTCCCCGATCAAGACCGCTTTGGGCACCACGCTCAGCGACAGCTTGGCCTTGATCACCCGGTGCAGCTCGCGCTCTATGCGCTGCCGCTCGTCCTCGGCAGCCTCTGTCTCAAAGAAGACCGTCATGATGTCCTTGCCGTTGAGGTGGTCGATCATGACCTGGTACTCGCTGCTGGCCCCCTGTGTTTCTGCGAGCGCCTCTTCAATGTGGGCAGGAAAGAGGTTTATCCCCTTGACCTTGACCATGTCGTCCGAACGGCCGATGAGCGTCTCGATGCGCGGGAAGGGGCTGCCGCAGGGGCAGGCTCCGGCGACGAAGCGCGTGAGGTCGTGCGTGCGGTAGCGGATGAGCGGCGCGCCTTCCTTGCGCAGCGTGGTGATGACAAGCTCTCCACTCGTCCCGTCAGGCACGGTGGCGCCGGTGTCAGGATCGATTATCTCAAAATAGCAATAATCATCCCAGACATGCATTGCCTCCTGTGCCTCGCAGTTGATGCCGATGCCGGGACCGTACACCTCGGTGAGACCGTAGATGTCGTGGAGCTCAACACCAAGCTCGTCCGCTATGCGCGCGCGCATCCTCTCGCCCCAGCGCTCAGAGCCGATCACGCCTTTGCGGAGCTTGATCTTGTCGCGGATGCCACGCGCGGCGATGGTCTCCGCCAGCAGCAAGGCGTAAGACGACGTGGCGCCGAGCACCGTCGAGCCGAGGTCCATCATCAGCTGGAGCTGCCGGTCGGTATTGCCGGGACCCATCGGGATGGCCATTGCCCCCAGCAGCTCGGCGCCGAGCTGAAAGCCGATTCCTGCAGTCCACAGGCCGTAGCCCGGGGTCACGTGTATGCGGTCGTGGCGAGTTATGCCCGCCATCTCGTAGCACCGCGCGAACATGACGGACCAGTCTTGCACGTCACGGGCAGTGTAGGGGATGATGACAGGCGTTCCGGTAGTGCCACTTGAAGAATGTATGCGCACGATATCTTCATTGGGCACGGCAGAAAGCCCGAGCGGATAGGCGTTTCGCAGGTCCTCCTTCGTGGTAAAAGGCAGCTGCTCGAACTCGTGCTGCGACGTGATGTCGCCCGGTTGTATGCCCATAAGCTTGTTTGCGTAAAAGGGGCTGTGTGCCTTGACGCGGGCGATGAGGGCGGTGATCTGTTCGAGGGTCGCGGGGTGCATCTCCATGGGGGTCTGGCTCCTTGTGGTCAGGGTTTGAGCAATTGTGCCTGGTCAGGCAGTCAGACCCGGCAGGCGTCAGGCGGTCAGGCCAGGCGGCCGAGCCTGCCGAGCTGCAAGGCCTGGCGGTTCAGCGCGAGATACGCTGGCTTGACGACTGCGGCGAGCGCCGCATCAAGTGAGCTGGCACTCAGGGGCGCAAGATAGGCTAAAGCAGCGCCGATGAGCAGCACGTTCAGTACACGTGACGAGCCGAGCTGGGCCAACAGCGCGTCTTGCTCTACCTCTACGAGCGACGCGATGCGACCGTCAAGCGCCAGTTCGCGCAAGACCTCTAGAGGGGCAGGGCAAGTGCGGCCGGTCAGTGCGGCAGCCGACGCGGCAGCCGGTGCGGCAGCTGCCGCACCCCGGTTTGGCGCGATAGTGCGCAGGGCAGTCACCACGGTTCCTCCCTCGCGCAGGTAGGGTAGGGCACGCAGCGACTCAGTAGGCTCAAAGCCTATGAGCACGTCGGCTTGGCCGTGCATGACCAGCGGGCTTTCAAACGCGCCAATGCGTATATGTCCCAGCACGCTGCCGCCGCGCTGTGCCATGCCGATGGTCTCGGCAGTGCGCACAGGAAGTGCACCGATAAGTGCTGATTGAGCAAGCAGTTTAGAGGCGAGCACCGTGCCTTGTCCGCCGACTCCTGCGGTGACGATCTCAAGTTTAGTGTGGCTCATGGGCGACCGTCCTTGTCCTCATGGTTTTGCAGGGCGCCGACTGCGCAGACTTGTGCGCATAGGCCGCAGCCAAAGCAGAGCGACTGGTCGAGCTGTATCGCGTCGTCTTGCTCAGTGAGTGCCGGACAGCCCAGCTGGGTGATGCAGGAGCGGCAGAGCGTGCAGGCTTGAGCGTCGTAGGAAGGCGGGGGCTGGGGCGTGGCGAGCGTGACGCAGGGCGCCCGAAAGACGACGGCGCTCACGCCGTCGTAGTCGAGCGCGGTCGTGGCGGCAGCGACTGCCTTCTTGAAGTCAAGAGGATCGCATTCGACCACGTGGCGAACGCCGAGCGCGAAAAGCACTGCGGGTATCGAGACTGCGTGACGCGCGTCATCGGGCGACGCGTCGTAGCTTGATCGGATGCCAGTGCCGGGATGTGGCTGGGCGCCCGTCATGGCGGTGATCGAGTTGTCGAGCACAAAGAGAGTCAGCGGCACCTGGTTGTACACGGCGTTGACGACTCCGGTGATGCCGCTTGCAAAGAATGTTGAGTCGCCTACGAAGCCGAGGTGGGCGACGTCTGGCTGGGCCCAATGCATTCCCTGCGCCACAGTGATGCCAGCGCCCATGCAAACACAGGTGTCGACCATTTCGAGTGGCCAGGCGTTGCCGAGCGTGTAGCAACCGATGTCGCCACTGCAGGTCGCAGGGCGACGGCGCAGTGCCTTTTTCACGGCAGCGAACGAGGCGCGATGGGGGCAGCCTGCGCAGAGCACGGGCGGACGGGCTGGCAGGTCCACCGCGTCGGCATGTGCAATGAGCGCAGCGGCAGGCGCGGCTGATGCGGCAGGCGCGGCGGGCGCCCCTGCGTCGGGAGCAAAAGCCACGTCTAGCTGCCTGCAAAGCGTCTCGATCGAGTTCTCGCCGGCCGCCAAGGCGTGCCCGCTCAGCTTGCCGAGCACGCGGACGTCCCGATGCTTGGCCCCGACGAGCGCCAGAAGCTCGCGCTCGATGCAGCTCTCAAGCTCCTCAAACACCAAGACCTGCTCAAGGCCGTTGAGAAACGTGCTGGCTAATCCCTCGGGGAAGGGGTACGGGGTTGCAATCTTGAGGAGACGCAGCGGCGGCAAAGATGTCTGCTGTGAGCCCAGCAGGGCAAGGGCGTCGATGAGGTAGGACCAGCTGATGCCCGATGCAACGACCCCGTTCGTGACGGGCACAGGCGGCACTGAGCGCTCTAAAATCCTTGGTGCGCCCTTAACGTCCCAAGCACACAGCTTGTTGCCCTCGTACTGGTCAAACTCCTGGGCAATCGCTCTGGTCCGATCGGGCATCATACAGTGCATGCGGTAGGCGAGAGGGGGAAACGTCACCCATTGTGGGCTTTTTTCGAAGCCTGATGTCGGGTGGGGCACATAGCTTTCGGTCGGCTCGATCGGGGCACTGCCATGACAGACACGCGTGGTCCCTCGCACGATGACTGGCAGTCGGTGGCGCTCAGAAAGGTCGAACGCTTCTTGCACCATGCGCCAGGTGTCCTCAGGAGTGGCGGCGTCTAGCACGGGCACCTTGGCAAAGGCGGCAAACTGGCGTGTGTCTTGCTCGGTCTGGGACGAGATGGGACCAGGATCGTCGGCAACATAGAGTACAAGCCCGCCTTTGCAACCAAGGTACGACAGCGTCATGAGCGGGTCGCTCGCGACGTTGAGCCCCACTTGTTTCATGGTCACCAAGGCGCGGGCACCGCAAAACGCCGCCCCTGCCGCGACCTCAAGCGCCGCCTTCTCGTTGACCGACCACTCGACGTGGACTTCGCCACGCCCGCCCGCCATGCCCTTGTGTGCCCATGTGCGCACAAGGGCCGCAACGGCCTCTAATGCCTCGGTGGACGGTGTGCCCGGGTATCCGCAGACCACCCGCACTCCCGCGCGCAAGGCGCCGTGCGCAAGGGCCTCGTTTCCCATCATGAGCTGGTATGCCACGGTCATCGCCTGTCTTTGCTGTCAGACGCAAGCCCCGGCATGTGCCGAGGCTTGCGGTTGCGGGAACTATGGGCGCCGCATGGGTCGAAGGCGCGGCATCGAGCGTCGCGCGACTTCATTCGGCGGGCGTCTCACCGATGTTCGCCTCGTCAGCAGGGGCCTCCCCCTCAGGTTGGGCGCCATCGCCCTCCCCTTCGACAGCGGGCGTGTCGGCGGGTGCCGGCTCCTCTCCTTCAATAGAGATGAGCTGGATCTCAAAGATGAGCGTTGAGTCAGGAGGGATCGTGCCCCGGTCCTGACTGCCGTAGCCGAGCGAGGGCGGGATCGTGAGAATGCGGATGCCCCCGATTTTCATTCCGACAAGGCCTGCGTCCCAGCCCTTGATGACCGAGGCGCCGCCCAAGATGAAGGTGTAGGGCTCGCCTGTGTTGTCAAAGTAGGTGCCGTCCTCGAGCCTTCCTGAGTATATGACGGTCACCTTGCTGCCTGGCCCCGCTGCAGCACCAGTTCCTTCGAGCTTGTCCTCGATAAGCAGTCCTTGTCCAAGCGCTGACTGAACGGCGTCAGGCTGGCTCGTGGCGTACGTCGGGTTGCCTTCTTCGTCGGTGGTTGGAGATGCTGTGGCGATGCCCATGTCCACGTCATAGGGCAGGCCGTTGGGCATGGGGTTTATGGTTATTTCCGAAGCCTCTTTGCGCGCGTTTATCAGCTCGGTGAACTTTGCCTGGCGGTTTGCCTCGATCCACTGCGTCCTCACATCGTCCACGATGCTTTCTGGGACGTCGTTGTAAGAGATGGTGCCTTCGCCTTCTGCCGGCGGGTAGAACTCCTCAGTGCACTTGACGATATACGTGGAGCCGTCGGTTCCGACGAACGGCTCGGAGACTTGTCCGACAGCCAAAGTGTCAAGCACCTGCTGATAGGTTGTGTCGTAGCTTGTGTTTGAGCCCCAGCCCATGTCGCCGGACTTCTCCTTTGAGGCAGCGTCGGTAGAGTACTCTGCAACGAGCGACTCGAAGCTCACGCCAGAATTGAGCTTCTCCATGATGGCGGCGGTCTCTTCTGCCAAGCTTGCGGGAGGCGCCTGGGCAGGCTGCTCCTCAGTCGTCGCAGGCTGCTCCTCCTGGGCAGGCTGCTCCTCTGTCGTCGCAGGCTGCTCCTCCTGGGCAGGCTGCTCCTCAGTCGTCGCAGGCTGCCCTTCTTCGGGAGATGCTTCGGTCCCGCTGCTCTCGCCGCCGGACTGGCCCTGAGGGTCAACGGCAGATTGAGAAGACGCGATTATAATAGCAGAAGATCGCTTCCCGCGATACGTCGAGGCATTGGCCAGCACATAATTGACGAGCTCGTCGGCGGTCGGCTCTATGTCCATGTTTTCGTAGATCTTCAGCGCAAGGTCGTTTACCTCGAGCATGTCACGAAAGTCGTCCTCGGTGGCATACCCTTGTTTTTTCAGGGCAGAAGTCCAGTTGGCGTCGGTGCCGCCGATAGTCCTCTTTGCTTGCTGAACGGTCGCGTCGATCTCAGACGCGTCTACGCTCATGCCTCTTTCTTCAGCTATCTCCTTGATGAGAATCTGCTCGATCTGCGCCTCGATCATTCGTTCTCGAAGCGTCGCAGGCGTGAGGTTTGAGAGGACAAGTGCATTGGCCCAGACCACGTTGTCGTTGTAACTGGCGTTGCCGGAGCGAATGGCCATTATCCGTTCTGTGATGGTCGATTCTCTGATGTCGACGCCGTTCACCGTTGCTGCGACAGAGTCGGCCGGCCCGCAACCGGTCAGCGGAGTCGCGAGTGCCGCACAGAGCATGATGGTCATTATCCCTGTGACGCACTTTGTCTTGGTCTTCATCTAAACTCACTTCCTCGTCGTTTTACCCCTGGACTCAGCAATGCGCTAAACGGCTATTGTCACACAACCAACCGATGCTGTCCCGTGAGAAACGTCGGCCAAATGTCAACTGTAGTTCTTTTGTAACGACAACATAAGAGGTTGCTGCGTCGTTTTGATCTTTTGTTCAAGACGATGTGAAGACGTAAAAAACACTTGACATACCGACTGTCAGTGAGTAATATGCAAAATATGAGCATATGCTCATATATAGGTTACAATTGATGCATAGAAATGCGAGGACCGCCATGCCAGAGAACGACGACCTGCTCGTCTGCTCAATCCAAGCCTTCGCGGGAACCGACGGCCAGGATCCTGCCGACATCCCGTCATGCTGTCCCGACGACGAGCTCATCTATCAGGTCTCAGAGATCTTCTCGTCTCTTGCCGACTCCACGCGACTCAAGATCCTGACCTCCCTGCTCTCAGGCGAGATGTGCGTCTGTGAGCTCGTTGAGCTATGCAAGGTCTCGCAGTCGGCGGTCAGCCACCAGTTCAGGCTGCTGCGTGACCGGGGGCTCGTGCGCGCGCGCCGCGACGGCCAGCGCGCCGTGTATTCGCTTGACGACGATCATGTGCGGCAGCTTATCGAGGTGGGACTTGAGCATGCGGCGCATCGTAGCAGGGGGCACTAAAACACTGGACAAGGGAGGCACTTCATGACCAAGACAAAGACAAGAACGGCAGAGGCCACTCGTGTCACTGAGCCATGCTGCGGCCTGGCGCCAGCGAGCACATTGAGCGAGGCCAAAGAATGTTGCCCCACAGGCACGCATGACAATGGCCACATGCACAGCGAAGAGCACGGCATTGCTCACGGCGACGCGCATGGCTGTTGCCATGCGCACGAGCAGGGCAACAGCCCCGGGTCTCAAAGCGAGCACAGCCATTCACAAGAGCATGACCGCATGCGTGCTGTCGCCGATGCTGCCAAAGGGGCGGCAGAAAACGACGACGTCCCTTTGACCGCCTGCTCTTGCTCGGCGTGCCATATGGCCGATGCCGCCGACAGCGCGGCAGAAGACGAGGCTGCGGACAAAAAACGACGTCGTGAGCACGCGCTGCTCGCCGTCTCGGGGGTTTTTGTTGTTCTCGGCATCGTGGCACACCTCGTTTTTGAAGGCAGTGCCATCACATTGCCGCTGCCGTTTATGCTCGACGCCCAGATACTTGCCCAGTTGAGCTCGCTTGTTGGGACACTGGCCGGGCTGGCGATCATAGCGCCCAAAGTGCTTGCAACTGTCCGTGCGCGCCGGATCGACATCAACGTGCTCATGGCCGTGGCGGTCGTAGGCGCCTGGCTGCTTGGGGACTTTGCCGAGGCGGGGGCTGTCGTGTTCCTGTTCTGCGTAGGGGAGCTGATTGAAGGCCTCGCCGTGCGACGCAGCCGGGAGTCCATATCGTCACTTGTCCGACTGACACCGCAGACAGTGCCGGTCATCCGCGATGGGCGCGTCGAAGACGTGGCGCCGGAGCAAGTCGCAGTGGGCGAGCATGTCGTCATACGTCCTGGCTCGCGCGTCCCGCTTGACGGCGTGGTGGTCGAGGGAAGCGCCTCGCTCGACACGTCGGCTATCACCGGCGAGTCGGTCCCGGTGTTTGTGGTGCCGAATGCGGCAGTGCTCGCCGGCTCGCTTGGCGTGGACGGGCGCCTTGTGCTGAGGACGACGGCGACGGTAGAGGACTCCACGCTTGCCCGGATCGTGCGGCTTGTGCGCGAGTCACAAGCGAAACGCACGCCCTACGAACGTGCCATCGACCGTTTCGCGCGCTACTACACCCCACTTGTGATCGTTGTTGCGGCGCTCGTCGCGCTTGTTCCAACAGCGCTTGGCGCACTGATGCAGCTCCCGTTTGCTGGTTTTGAGGTCTGGGGCTACCGTGCGCTGTCTGTTCTCGTCATCGGTTGCCCCTGTGCTTTGGTGATTGCCACGCCGGTCAGCGTTGTAAGCGGCCTCACGCGAGCTGCCCGCATCGGTGTGTTGGTAAAGGGCGGCGCGTTTTTAGAGCTCGCCTCGCGCGTTAAGGCTGTCGCCTTTGACAAGACAGGCACCCTGACATATGGGCAGCCTGAGGTGCTCAGCGTTGCCTTGCTGCCGGGAGCGGATGGCCTTTTGGCAAGAGACCGTCATTTTGAGGCGCAGGGCACAGCAGGCGACGCTCTTGCCAACAATGCCCCTGGTGGGGAGAATGACGGAGGCCTTGACGGGGTTCTTGGCGTTCCCGCACAGACGAGCTTGCGTGTGCTGGCGCTTGCCGCCGCGCTCGAACGCGAGTCTACCCATCCTTTGGCGCGTGCCATAGTCTCTGCATATGAGGCGAGGGCAGGCAGCAGCCTTGCTCAGCCACTTGTCGTGTCGGAACTGGTCGAGCAGGCCGGTCGCGGTATTGTCGGCATGGTAGACGGCAAGCGCGTTGCCGTGGGGAGCCAGGACTTCGCCGAGGCGCACGTCGCCTTGGGGCATGACGCTGTCAAAGCTGTCGAGCAAGTGCAGTCGATGGCTGCCAGCGCCTTGTTCGTCATGTACGAGGGCACGGCCGTGGCGGTCATCGCAGTGCGAGACCGCCTGCGCGCCGAGGCACCTGAAGTGGTTCGCCGCCTAACAGAGAAGGGCTTTCATACTGCTATGCTGAGTGGCGATAACGCACGTGCTGCGGCGAGCATAGCGCGTGAGGCCGGTGTTGGCTCAACAGACGCAGGGCTGCTTCCGCACGAGAAGACTGAGCGCCTGGGAGCTTTGAGAGAGGGTTATGGCACCGTTGCCATGGTCGGCGATGGAATCAACGACGCGCCGGCACTCGCTCGGGCAGATGTCGGCATAGCAATGGGCGCGGCAGGGAGCGACACTGCTCTAGAAGTGGCAGACGTGGCGCTTATGGCGAATAGTCTCGAGTCCTTGCCCTCGTTCTTCTCGCTTTCTCGCATGGTGGTGCAAACAATACATGTGAACATAGCCTTCGCGTTCTTGTTCAAGGCGGTCGTTATCGCCCTCGCAGCAACAGGGGTTGCCAGCATGTGGCTTGCCATTTCAGCAGACGTGGGGGTCTTGCTACTCGTCCTGCTTTACAGCATGTCGATACTGGTCCGCCCCTTGCGCTAAACTGACATAAGCATACCGGACTCCAATGATAGGTAATCGAATGTGTGTTGTTGTTGCGTCCAGCACGTCTTAGTGTGGTGTAGAGCGCCATGAGCCTACTTGAGCCAGACCAGTCGTTGTCGCACACTGAAGAGGCGGAGCCGAGCGCGCCCACTGCTTTTGACTCGACAAATGCTGTGCCACCCACGCGCCCAGGACCCATTATGGGCACGCGACACACAAAGCATCGGCTCCAAACTGCCCGTGAGGCCCTTTATGACATAACAAATGACGTCATGGCCTCTGCGGAGGCGTCAGGCGTGCGTGACGGAATCTGCGTGGTGTATTGCCCCCATACATCAGCAGGAATAACGATCAACGAGAACGCAGACCCCGCGGTGCGCCATGACCTGTTGCTTGGACTCGAGGCCGCGCTTCCTGATCAGGGCGCGTTCAGGCACGGGGAGGGCAATTCGTCGGCTCATCTTAAAGCGAGCGCCGTCGGATCAAGCGTGACCGTCATTCTCGAAGACGGCAGGCTTGTCCTCGGCAGGTGGCAAGGGATATATTTTTGTGAGTTTGACGGTCCACGCAACCGCGAGTTCATCGTTAAGGTCTTGGCAGGCTAGCGAGAGTCACCTGTTCACCCTTGCGTATCACCCTCAAAGCGATCGAAACATGATGTGCCTGTCAACGAAGCGCGACTCTCCCGCCTCGTCGTCGATGCGAAAGCCACCGGGGATGGTTCCGACTATCGCAAAGTCAAACGAGCGGTATAAAGCGATAGCTGCGGCATTGGTAGCCACCACTGCGTTGAACTGTATGCCACGATACCCCTCAGCGCGCGCCACCTCTAAAGACTTCTCGACCAACAAGCGCCCAACGCCTTGTCCACGTGCGTCAGTTCGCACACTGTAACCACAGTTTGCCACATGCGCGCAGCGGCCGATGCCATTGGGGTGCACGTGGACGAAGCCAAGCACCTCATCGCGCTCATCCACAGCGCACCAGACAGACTCGTGAGGAGGATACAGCTTGTCAAAGGCAGCCTCGTCAAGCGGCTGCTCCCAAGGAAACGCCTGTCCTTCGTCAACTATCTCGTTAAAGATCGCACGGCATTGCTGTCGATACGAATCATCCAATGGCTTCAGGGCATAGCGCATGTTAAGGCGCTCCTCTCGGGCAACACAAGTCGGTCGCTGTTGCGGCCTGAAGCATCATTCTAATCTAATCTATACCCTAAATTCCCCAGCATTTTGGACACATACAGGCTCAGGCAGGTTTGCTGGCGACATAGCTCTTGACGTCGCCTTCCCCCAACCCGAAAGCCTCAAGGATCAGGCGCTGGGTCTTCGTCACCGGGTTCATCAGCCTCCTGCCGCCTGATGCGTAGACGGCCTTGATCTTATCCATCTCGGCGATAACGGAGTCTTTGCTCATTGCCATATCCTTCATCGCCTTGCCCAGCTTGGCGTTGACCTGGCAGGCCGCTATCAGTGCCAGGAAGGCGCAGAAGAGCTTGCCGTCGGCGGTCTCGGTGCTGTGCGTGCGCAGCCGCTTCATGTCCACATGGTTTTTCAGGTCGTCGAAGCACTTCTCGATGACGTCCCTGCGCCTGTAGATGCCTAATGCCTCGGCGCTGGAGAGGTCTGTTGACGTGAGCAGGCAGAAGTACCCGGCGTGCCTTGCGGCCTCGTCTATGCGGCTGTAGCTGCGCTTGAACGTGAAGGTGCCGCCCTCGCCCAGCCCAATGTCAAAAAACGCGCTCAGGCGCTTGGCCTCCTTTTTCGTCTGCTGTCCCATCTGGGCAAGCCTCTCTTCCTGGGCCTCCACCGTGCGATAGAGGTCTGAGCGCTGGGCCTCGGCCAGGGCCGGGTCCAGGTAGATATGCATGTTGGCCTGCTCTCCGTAGAAAAAGCCGCGCACGCACTCGGCATAGATGCCCTGGCAGATGCGCCGCCGCATCGACGCCATGCCGTCCGCCACCTTGTCGATTGCCGCCTTCGTTGCCTTGTGGCGCACCTCCACGCCGAGGATGTATGGCATCCCCTCGCCGTGCAGGTAGCGGACATTGGCGGTGGTGCAAAAGCCCCTGTCCACCACGAAGGTGGCGCCGTGGATGCCAAGATCGGCGTTGTAGGCCATCATGTAGGCCATGTGCGACTTGTCGACGATGGAGCCGGGGTAGGTGACGTAAAACAGCGGCAGCGCGCTTCTAAAGCCCATGTAGCAGCCCATGTTGATCTGCGGCAGGCGCTCGCCGTCGCGATTGTGGCCCCACTCCGTGCCCTGGATGCCTTTGGCGTAGCTGGAGAAGCTGGTGACGTCGTAGGCCAGGTACCCGTCCTCGCCGTGCGCCGCCACCCAGGCCCTGAAGAAGGCCATGCGCTCGCCGAAGGTTATCGAGGAGAACAGGGCCGAGGCCATGCGGTCGTCCAGTGCGGCCTCGCAAAGGGTGTGCGACTCGCACCAGCCCAGTATGTGCTCCATCACGTTTCCCCGGCATGTCATGTAGGTCGCCGCCGTGAGCGCCAGGGAGGCGCGCTCAGGCCCCAGCACCGCTTGGAGCATCCGGCCTGCGCCCAGGCCCTCCAGTATGCCGCCGACGAGGAAGGTGGCCCCGACGGAGCGCACGGAGTCGTAGGACGGCAGTATCTCCACGCCCGCGCCCTCGTAAAGCACCCAGTAGTTGTCGTTGGGCACCAGCATCCCTGTGGCCGCGTCCAGCCGGCCGATGCTCACCCGGTCACTCGTGGGCTGGCCCTTGCCGTTGCGGTAGCTTCTCGTGACCTTGTAGACGTAGGAGCGGCCGCCGCTCCTCCTTGTGGTGACGCCGCTCTCCGGCATCGGCACCTTGACCCTCTCGCTCAGTGACATGGCTCTCCCTTCGCTGTATGTGCTTATCTTAGCACATACAAGGGCCATGAGCTGCCGCAAGGGGCGTTTTCGCCTGATTCACTCGGCCAAAGGGTATGATTGACGTCTGGAAAGGGGCTTGTTCAGCCCCGGTTGTATGTGCCCAAACTGGCGGGGGATTTAGGCTATACCTGCCTCCCATCTTGATTTCAGCCCAGCTAGCCGAGCAAGCGAGCCGATTCCGAAATTCTCTTGACATCGAACAAATGTTCCCGCATAGTACTAACAAACAAATGTTCTGTCAAGTTTCACGTGCTTGGTTTTTTTCGTTGTATTGCTCGTGCATGTCGCTGTGTAGAAGGAGTAGCCTATGGAGTTGCTCGACAAGTTGACCATACTGGCCGATGCTGCAAAATACGATGTTGCCTGCACGTCCTGTGGCGTGTCACGCAGCGCAGAGAAAGGAAAGCTTGGCGCAACGACCAACGCAGGAATATGCCATTCATTCTCTGCTGATGGAAGATGTATTACATTGTTAAAAGTACTTATGAGTAATGTGTGCAGCTATGATTGTGCCTATTGCGTCAACCGCGCCAGAAACGATGTGCCGCGTGCGACGCTCTCGCCCCGCGAACTAGCCGAGCTGACTATGGGGTTTTATCGACGAAACTACATTGAAGGGCTGTTCTTGTCCTCAGGCGTCCTGCGCACCCCGGACTACACAACAGAGCGAATGTGCGAGTCAATTCGCCTTTTGCGTGAACACTATGGGTTTCGCGGGTATATCCATGCCAAGGCGATACCAGGTACTTCTGACGAGCTCCTTGTCCGCCTCGGCACGCTCGTTGACCGCATGAGTGTCAATATTGAGTTTCCGTCAGCCCATAGCCTAAAGATGCTAGCGCCTGAGAAGAACAGGGCCTCTGTGCTCGGGTCGCTGCGTTTTATACATGACGGCATCAAAGAAAACTATCAAGACAAGCGCCTGAGCACGACAAAGCGCACGCGGTTCGTGCCTGCCGGCCAGAGCACACAGATGATCGTCGGTGCCTCGCCAGAGAGCGACTACCATATCCTTAATCTATCGGCGAGCTTGTATCGGTCTTTCGAGCTGCGCCGCGTCTTCTTTAGCGCGTATGTCCCGGTCAATGAAAACCCGTTGTCGCCCCTTGTGCGCGAGGCTCCTTTGCTTCGGGAGCATAGGCTCTATCAGGCTGACTGGCTCATGCGTTTCTACCAGTTCGATGTATCAGAGATAATTGACGAGGATCACCCGTTTCTCGACCTGCTTATCGACCCAAAATGCAATTGGGCCTTGAACCATATCGATCACTTTCCTATAGAGATAAACAAGGCATCCTACGACATGTTGCTCCGCGTCCCGGGGATTGGTGTTCGAGGTGTTCAGAGGGTCTGGGCGGCGCGCCGCGAGAGGCGGCTTGACTTCGACGATCTCAGGCGGCTCAATATCTCACTGAAGCGTGCACGCCACTTTATTACTTGTAATGGCAGGTTCTCAGAAGGGATAGTGTTCGACCCTTCAAGCATTTACCGCACGCTGGCAAACGACGCGCATCGTCGTCATTGCAAGGGCGTGACTGCAGGGCAGCTGTCGCTTTTTGAAGACTACGAAACGGGTCCGCAGAAGGCACAGGAGCAGACAGCGCCGCTTGTCACCGCTGCCATGACTGTTGCGGCCTGCTCAAGGCATATGAGTGGAAGCTGTGGAGCACCTGGCTCTCTGGCAGAGAACATGGGTATAAGCACAACTGTACTAGCAAAAAATAATACCAGTGCTACTGTGACGGGTTTTTGGGAAGA
Organism: Coriobacteriales bacterium; assembly: GCA_031279835.1. Classification (GTDB taxonomy): domain Bacteria; phylum Actinomycetota; class Coriobacteriia; order Coriobacteriales; family UBA8131; genus JAITHV01. Next base: position 21,718 of record JAITHV010000075.1, on the reverse strand, counting down.
AGAGGCAACAAGGCGTCGGGAGAACACGCATGCAGCCCTTATTGCTTGATGCTGACATCTTCTATCTGTACGACGGCAGCCTCGAAGGCTTGCTCTCTGCGGTGTTTCTTGCCTTTGACTCCAAGGAAAACCCAAGCGATATTCTAGTCGAGGAAGGATTGCAGTATAGCTTGCTCGGATCCTACCAGAGTGTCTCAACCGACCTCGATCACGCTGAGCGGGTTATGACGGGCATCGTCAGCACGCTCGGAGCACGGTGCTATGAAGAGGTCCGCAGCGTCTATCTTTCTGACGAGGACCACAAAGGGGGCGTGATACTGCGCTTTCTGCAGTATGCTTTTAAACATGGTCGGCATTCCCTTCTGCATCTCGCGCACCCCGCAGTCAATGAGTTCAAAGAAATGCTGCTCAGAGTCACTAACGAAGCGCACTTCATCATGATGTTCGCGCGTTTTGCAGAGCTCGAGGGCGGCGTATTCTTTGCGCGCGTTGAGCCAAGGGCCAATGTCGTCCCCATAGTCATGGAGCATTTCGCCGAACGGTTCAACATTCAGCCGTTTGTGCTGTTCGACCGTGCGCACCAGCTTGCCGGAGTCTTCGACACGTCAAGCTGGTGGCTCGTGGACACACGCCGCCTCGACGTCACATTCCCAGACAATTCCAGAAGCGAAGAGGGTTTTCAGTCACTATGGCAAACGTTCTTTGACACCATCGCCATAGAAGAGCGGCATAACCCTGTTTGCCAGCGCAATTTCATGCCCAAGCGCTTTTGGGGCACTTTATGCGAGCAGATACCCCCAGAGCTGAGGAAGCGTCGTCCCTCAACAGAGACTCCCTCTCAGGCAGCAAAGCGGGCTGCCAGGCTTACAGGGACTGTCGCAGCTCACGGCGAGATCGCCGGTCAAGGCCATGACGCCCAGGCTGGCCCCTGCGCACTCGAAGCCGGGTCTTGCCCATGATGACACAAACGTCTTCTCGAGCAACAAGAGCCATGCTGGCTATTGTGCGCTTTACGTGCTGTCGAAAATCTGTTAGACTCGGAACACTGATTTGGCACGTTCGCCCGTCTGGTGCGCAGACTTGCTAAGATCACGAAGCGGGAGCAAGGCTTCCCACCTTTCGGCGCTATTATGTTGCTGTCTGGTCCAACAACGAGGATAAAACGATCTGATGTGAGGTTTCTAGGTTCTTGCACAGGTCCACCCGTCGCGGCACCTGCACAGCATTCTTGCGCAGGTGTTTTCTTGTTCCATAATACTAATGGAGGTGAGTGAACCATAAGCACACAAGAGCCCCGGCTCAACGATGAGATCCGCATAACTCGTTGCCGTCTTATTGGACTAGAAGGCAACCAGCTTGGGATATTTGCAATAGCGGACGCTCAGCGTTATGCCGACGACGAGGGGCTTGACCTCGTTGAGATAGCCCCTGACGCCGATCCACCGGTTTGTCGCGTCATGGACTATGGCAAGTTCAAGTATGACCAAGAAATGAAGGCAAAAGCTGCTCGAAAGAAGCAGACGCGTATTGACATCAAAGAAATGAAGTTTCGCCCCAAGATCGACACGGGCGACTACACGACAAAAAAGAAGCACATCCTGCGCTTTTTAAGCGACGGCGCAAAGGTCAAGGTGACCATCATGTTCCGGGGGCGCGAAATGGCACACCCTGAGCTTGGGCTCAACATTCTCGTTAAGCTTGCAGAAGACCTTAAAGAACAGGCTATCATCGAGAACCAGCCCAAGCTGGAGGGCAGGAACATGTTTATGCTCATAGCTCCGCTCAAGAAACGCGAGAGCACCAAGGAAGCACTAAGTGAGGATTCCGACGAGAATTCTCAGAAAGGAGAGCCAGATGCCAAAAATGAAGACGCATAGAGGTTCTGCGAAGCGATTCCGTGTAACTGGCACAGGAAAGATCATGCGCAGCAAGGCGTTTAAAAGCCACATCCTCGAAAAGAAGTCGCAGAAGCGCAAGCGCAACTTCCGGCATGAGACCGAAGTCTCGCAGGCGGACTACAAGGTTATTGCCCGCAGTCTCGGGCTACGCTAAGTCAAGCACCTCTTTCGTAGGTCAAACATCGGGGGCAGGAAAGCAACAAAGCCCTGCCTGAAGAACCGTTAGGAGTTGATAGATACATGCCACGCGTAAAGCGTTCAATAACCGCCAAGAAAAAGCGCCGTGTCGTTCTAGCCAGGGCGAAAGGCTATTATGGGGCAAAGTCCCGTTCGTACCGAGTAGCAAAAGAGCAGGTCCAGCATTCTTTGCAGTATGCGTATCGTGATCGTCGAAACAAGAAGCGAGTTATTCGGCGTCTGTGGATCACGCGCATCAATGCTGCTGCACGCATCAATGGTCTGAGTTACTCAGTCTTTATGAACGGTTTGAAGCGGGCGGGCGTACAGCTTGACCGCAAGGTACTGGCAGACATGGCCGTCAATGACCCGGGTGCTTTTGCGGCTCTTGCTGAGGTCGCCAAGAAGTCGGTCGCTGCATAAACGCCAAAAGCAATTCAACGAAGACCTAGCACTAGGTGCTCGTAGCAAGACATCAGCCGCAGGCCGTTGGATCTCAACGGCCTGCGGCTTTCTCTTTGCTCAAACAGGCGTCTGGTCGTTTGCTGCCATGAGACGCCCTTCGATTACCACAAGCTGAATGACCCGAAAAACATTGACAATTAACATAAATAAGAATAGCATTATCAGAAAATATATAGTGTCGGCAATAGAAATGAGAGAGAGGACCTCACTGATGAGCGAGACAAAGAGCGCAATGACAGGCAAAAAACGCCCCCGAATCCTTGTTGCCCTGGCTGTAGCATTAGCACTGGCATTCGGCACATGTGGTAACTATGGCTGTGCGCAGCAGGGGCCTCAGGAAAATAACCCGGCCGGAGAGACTCCCCAGAAGACAGAGCTCCAGATTTTCGCCGCAAACTCCCTCGAGAAGGCGCTTCCACAAGTTCAAGAACTCTATGTTCAAAAAAACCAAGGAGTGACCTTTGCTGACACCCAGTTCAAAGCCTCGGGCGATCTGGTTGAGCAGATCAAGGCTGGCGCGACTCCTGACCTGCTAGTCACTGCCTCTGCCGGGAGCATGGACACTGCCTCGAGCAATGGCTCGATCGACGACGCCACGCGCAAGACCATGTTCGAAAACGACCTGGTACTAGTTTGCGGTACCTCAAGCGACGTGTCGATTCAGTCGCTCAGCGACGTGACGCGTGACGACATCACCGCTATCGCAATCGGCGACGGTGAGACAGTTCCCGCAGGTCAGTATGCCAACCAGGCGTTGAACACCATAGGCATGTACTCAGACGCATCGGGGAAGGGCGGCAGTTACGACTCTTCGTTTGAGCCGAAGGTGCGCACGGCCAGCAGTGTGGGCAATGCGGCAAAATACGTCGAGTCAGGAGACTGCCAGATTGGTTTTGTCTACTCAAGCGACCTGTACCGCTACAGTGGCATCAAGACCGCGTTCACGGTGCCGTCCTCAGCTCACAAGCCGATTGTGTATCCCGGAGCCGTGCTCAAGAGCAGTGCCAATGCCGACGCAGCAGCGGACTTCCTCGATTTTTGCCTTAACGACCCTGACGCGCAGCGCGTCTGGTCCCAGTATGGGTTTGAAGTCGCGTAAAGGGCGGTTCAGCCGCATTCGCGTCAAGGGACGCCGTCTGGCTCTTCTGACTCACGGGCTTGTGGCGTCGGCATCGTTGTCTATGATGGCCCCGCATCCTCTATACTGGTGATTATGCGGTCCCGACGCACACAGCAAAGCATGCTCGCGGTCATGGCGCTTGCACTGTTTGCAAGCGCCATGCTGTTATGCCTGACGGTGTCGAGCGCCTGGGCTGCCTCACCAGATGCCGTTGAGCTTTCCGCTGACGGACGCTCTGCGCGGGACGGCGCTCTAACATTTGCGGCAAGCGACGTGCATCGCATGAACAAAGGGACTTCAAAATCCTACGAAGGCCGCTCTTTCGGCTACCGCTTTCCGATGACCGACGCACAGTCCTTCACGGTCGTCGCGACGAGTGAGGCAGTCATTGTCCATGTGCCGCGCGAGGTCGCAGACAGACTCAGGCTCGATGTCGAAGAAGCGTCTGTGCAAGACGGCCTCATGCGCCTCGTCAGGACGGTAGACGACGCAATAGCCCATGGAGGCGTGCCTCTGAGCACGCTGGAAGTCCCCACTCTGTTCACAACGGAAAGCTCATTGCTGCATGGCGCATACTGTTACCGGTTTGGCGTCGTGGTCGAGCCCGGGAGCAGCTACGTCTGCGTTGAAGTCGCCGCCGCACCATCACTATCGCCATCGCCATCGCCATCACAAGAGGCGAGAGCAGAAGCAGAAGAGTGGTCACAGGCAGTCCCGTCTGCCGACAACCAGGCCGCCGCAGGCAACGATGCGTCGGCAGGCGCTCTCTTCACGCTCAGCGGACGTCTGCTGCCAGTGGAAGAGGTGGTCATTCAGCAACCAGCCTCAGGGACTGACGCGCTCTGGGAGTTTTTTTATGGGATTGACTATCGCCCCTTCTGGGTCTCTCTCAGAACCTCGCTTGCTGCCATGGTCTTCGTCTTCGTCCTCGGCCTTGCCGCCGCCCGCCTCTCGCTCAAGATGAGCAGTCGCTTGCGCGATGTGCTTGACTCCATCTTCACGATCCCTATGGTGCTTCCGCCAACGGTCTGCGGGTTTCTCCTCCTCATGGCATTCGGCAACTCGACCGAGCTCGGCCGCTGGTTCACGGCGCACGGACTCTCGCTTGTCTTCTCGTGGCAATCTGCGGTGCTCGCTGCCTTCGTCGTTGCTTTTCCGCTCATGTACCGGACGGCGCGCGGGGCCTTTGAGGGCCTCGACCCTAGCATAGCGGACGCCGCCCGCACCCTTGGCTGGTCAAACGCCCGCATCTTTTTTAGGCTCACCTTGCCGCTCGCCTGGCCGTCTATTGCGGCGGGCACGGTGCTCTCGTTCGCGCGCGCAATGGGAGAGTTTGGCGCAACGCTTTTTGTCGCCGGAAACTACGCAGGTGTTACCCAAACCATGCCGCTCGCCATCTACTACCAGTGGATGGGAGGGCGCACCGACATAGCGGCCTTCTGGGTCGTTGTCGTCATACTCATCTCGTTTGCCGTCATCCTGCTTATCAACTGGTATGCCTCCCGAACCCAGCGCTATCGCAAGCCTGGACTTGACAAAGGCGGCGAGAAGGGCGCATGAGCCTCGAACTGCGCATTAAGAAGCACTACCCGGCGTTCGACCTCGACGTGGCTCTTGAGGCGGGGTCCGAGACTATCGGGTTTCTTGGGGAGTCAGGCAGCGGCAAAAGCCTCACGTTGCGTTGCGTCGCTGGGTTGGAGAAGCCAGACGAGGGCCGCATTGTGGTCAACGGCACCGTGTTCTTCGACTCCGTGCGCCGTATCAACCTCACGCCGCAGCAGCGTAAGACCGCCATGCTGTTTCAGAACTATATGCTGTTCCCAAACCTCACAGTCGCTGCAAACATCGCCGCCGGTATCCCGCCTTCGACACCGCGTGGAGATGTCGAGCGCATGGTGACTGAGCAGATTGAGCGCTTCGGGCTCAAAGGCTTCGAGAAGCGGTATCCTGTGCGGCTTTCGGGTGGTCAGCAGCAACGGGTGGCCCTGGCGCGCATGCTTGCGGCAAACCCGGGAATCCTCATGCTCGACGAGCCGTTCTCATCCCTTGACTCGCATCTAAAAGGCGCGCTCGAGCAAGACCTGCTTGATCTCTTTGAACGCTTCGAGGGCACCATACTCTATGTGTCGCACGACATCGACGAGGCGTTCAGGTTCAGCGACCGCATCGCAGTGATAAGCAACGGCACGCTCATAGACATCGACGCCCCTGCCGATTTGATGGCGCGCCCCTCGTCGCTGGCCACGCTCAAAGTCACGGGGGTGAAGAACATCTCCCCCGCACGTTACCATGACGACCATACGGTTGAGGCTCTTGCCTGGAACCTGCGGCTTGCCGCGACGGCACCCGTTCCGCGCGACGTTGCCTGGGTTGGTGTCCGCGCGTCGTACCTTGAGCCGGTCTTGACCGCACCGGCAACCCCTCTGTGCCCACAAGCGCCTTGCAGCACGACCGCGTCCGCGTCTGCCAAAGCTCACAATGAGTTTCGCTGCGAGGTTGTCCGTGTGAGCGACTCGCGCTTCGAGCGCGTTGTCATGCTCATGCCTGACGGCGCCAGCGAGCGCCTGCAATGGAAGATGGACAAGCGCTCGTCAATGCTACAAGAGCCTGCCCTGCGACTGCTTGAGAAGGGCGAGCACGTCACAATGCGCGTCCCACCCGAGCACCTGTGCCTGGTCACGAGCTAAAACGCCGCGCGTCCGCACCTGATCAGGCACTTGGAAGAGGCAGCTGTCGTGCGCCTGTAGCCGAGCGGTTGGTGTTCTGTTGCATGACACTCAGCGGTATGGCCGAGAATGGTGACAACAGCGCTGCCGTCTTGGCACCAGCGGTCGAAGCTCGCCTTGTGTTCGACTGTATCCCCAGCAAAAGGGGTGTGTCTATGGTTTGGCGAAACAAGACGCGCCCGGCTAGGGACCCTCATAAGGGTGTATCCATTTTTTGAAAAAATGTTGGGCATTTAAGCAAATAGTGCCCATGAATCTATTGACCGTAGCCCGTTACCTGCTATTATTCAATTTTGAAGATTTTTTCAGCATCTTCGCGGCAGCATGCGCAGTGGGGAGCTGAATAACAGCTACCGATGGAGGACAGACTATGTCGGATTTCATAGGCAGGGAACACCTGGCCGTCATCAAGGTCGTTGGCGTCGGTGGCGGCGGCACCAATGCCGTCAACCGTATGGTCGAGGCAGGCATCAAGGGTGTCGAGTTCGTAGCGGTCAACACCGACCGACAGGCGCTCCTTATGTCTGACGCCGACCACACCGTCCATATTGGCATGGACCTTACACACGGTTTGGGCGCGGGCGCGAATCCCGAGGTCGGCGCACAGGCCGCCGAGGAGTCCCGCAAGGAGCTGAGTGACGCGATCGAGGGCGCCGACATGGTGTTCATCACTGCGGGAGAAGGCGGCGGCACCGGCACAGGCGCCGCACCGATCGTCGCTGAGATCGCGCACGAGGATCAAAACGTGCTTACCGTCGGGGTAGTCACGAAGCCGTTTGGCTTCGAGGGTCGCAAGCGCAAGATGCAGGCCGAGGAAGGCATCATGCTGCTCTCCCAAAAGGTAGACACGCTCATTGTCATTCCCAACGACCGCCTGCTGCAGATCGTCGAGAAGAAGACCTCCATGCTTGACGCTTTTCGCATAGCCGACGACATCCTTCGCCAGGGCATCCAGGGCATCACCGACCTTATCACCATTCCTGGCCTCATTAACCTTGATTTCGCCGACGTGCGCACTGTCATGAAAAATGCAGGGACCGCCATGATGGGCATTGGCATAGCTTCGGGTGAGAACCGGGCCGTCGAGGCTGCCACTCAGGCGATCTCGAGCAAGCTGCTCGAGTCGTCCATCGTTGGCGCGAACCGCATTCTTGTGTCTATCTCTGGCAACTCAGACACGTCTATGCATGAGGTCTCGGAGGCCGCCAACGCTGTGACTGACGCCGCTGACCCCGAGGCCACCGTCATATTTGGAGCGGTGATCGACGACACGCTCGACGAACAGTTGCGCGTGACAGTCGTCGCAACAGGCTTCAGCGACAAAAACGCCCAGTCCTCGATAGAGTTCGACTCCCTTTACTCTGCGAACGGCAACTACGACGAAGAGGCAGCCTCTCCTGCCGCTACTTCCCGCACGCGACCAGTCCCGGCAGGCGGCTTTGACGAGGACTTCATTCCAGACTTCCTGCGGCAAGGATACTAGAATCCACCAGGACGCCCGGAGTCAAAGAAGCAACGAGAAGTCCAAGTAATTTGAGGCACACGCACCACCAGACACGCTCGACACACTTGAGACGACAAAGGGGTACCGCTCTACCCTTGTGGTTGGAGTAGACAATGGCGTCAATTGCAGAAAACATCGACAAGATCCGCGCCGAGGTGGCCTGTGCCGCAGAGCGTGTAGGTCGTGACCCGGGCGAGATACGCGTTGTCGCAGTGAGCAAGACAGTCGGTCATGCCGAGATTGCGCAGGCGGTCACAGCGGGCATCCATGATTTTGGCGAGAACCGAACCGCGCTCTTCAGCGAGCGTCGGGACGCGTTTCCACAAGAGCGCTGGCATTTTATCGGCTCGATCCAGACCAACAAAGTCAAGGACTTTGCCGCGCGCGCCTCGCTCGTGCATTCCCTGGCCTCTGAGCGGGCGCTTGCTGCCATTGAGAGGCGCATTGCTGAGCACGAGAGCCACCAGGGCGCGACCGGAGCGTTCCCTGCGCCTGAACCCGGATCGACCCTCGTACAGGACGTGCTTATCGAGGTCAACGTCTCCGGCGAGCCGAGCAAGGATGGCGTGGCCCCTGCCGAGCTTGAGCGGATGCTCGTGACGGTGCCTCAATACCGCCACCTACAGGTGCGCGGCCTCATGACTATGGCGCCGCAGGGCGACGCAAAGCGCGCCCGATCGACGTTCAGGGCCTTGCGCGTCTTACGAGACGACCTCGCAGCGCGCATCGGCGCTCTCCCCAATGTCGAGCTGCGGGAATTGTCGATGGGAATGTCGGAAGACTACGTGATAGCGGTCGAAGAAGGTGCTACTATTTTACGTATTGGCAGAAAGGTGTGGCAGGATACCCATGGGTAGGTCCGTCGCACAAACGAGGTTAAAACACGGCAGGTGCTTGTCAGGCTATCTGAGGAGTTGGCAACATGGGTGTCTTTGATTCGCTTAAAAACCGCTTTGGAAAAGATCGCAGAGACGACCGAAGCGACTATGACGACGATTACTATGATGACGGAGAATACCAGTACGACTCTGCTGCCGACGGTTATGACAGGCCTGACGGTGATTCTTACGACGACGGCTATGCTGAAGAATACGACGACGGCTTTGCGCAGACCAGCAACACCGCTTTTCGCGACCTGCCGACGTCGAGCTATCGTCCTGACGCCCACACGCCGTTTGTGACGCTCTCGGATGTGCGCTCTCAGGAGTTGTTGCCCTATTCAAGCAGCACCCGCACCGATGTTGCGTCACGGCGCACTGCTGCCTCTGACGTGAGCCCGGCCGGCTCCCGGGCAGGCTCGCTCGCAACGGCGCAGTACTCGTCTCCCTACCTGGACGACAGCCCTCAGTCAATGGCGCACACCCTCTCGCGCACAGGCCCCAACAAGCTGGCGCAACTACACCAAGAGCGCCAGCGGCTCAACGGCGCCGCAGGGGCACCGGCTGCCAATGCGCCCACCCCCAGCAAGTCGCAAGACCGGCTATCGGCGACCATGGCGGCAGACGCGGCCGGTCAGGACGCTGCAGGTGATCTCGGCCACTCGCCGTCAGGCGACTTCCCGGCTTACTACGCGAGCCGCTCGGGCTCCCCGCAGCCTCGCTCAGCGCGTCCTGCCCAAGCAGCCTCTCGCGGCTTCAGGCAGGTCGTGGCTCTCAGGCCGAGCGCGTATGCGGATGCCGAGCAGGTGGCAAAAGCCCTCAAGGAGGGCTCAGCAGTCGCTGTAGACCTGACTTCGACCCGCCCAGAGCTTGCTAAACGGATACTCGACTTCTCGTTTGGTGCCGCAGCGGTGCTCTCCGCGCAGGTAGACAGCCCTGCAAACCGCATTTACGTCATCACTAAAGACTATGCCTTGACCGACGACGAGCGCGAAGTCCTTCGCGCCCGAGGACTGGCGCTCTGACAGACTGGCCGTACTGGCAACAACATGCCTCTACACGGACCGCGTCGGCAACGGCGCGAACGGGAGGCACAAGAGATTGGGTGAGAATGATGCTTGACGTGACGCCCAGCCGGCGTGAAGCGGCTACCGAAGTGCACCTTGCCCTTGACGTGATCGAGGAGCGCGTTGCGCCCATCGTCTTGGTCGGCGGCGGAAAAATGGGAGAGGCGATCGTGTCGGGGCTCGTTCATGGAGCGCAGTTCGACGCAGAGTCGATTGTTGTGGCCGAGCCAAGCGAGGACCGCAGGGCGTATCTTGAGGAGGTTTTCGGCGTGCGCTGCGTGGCCGACGGCGGCAGCGTAAAAAACCCCTCCACCTGCCTGTTGGCAGTAAAGCCTCAGGTGCTGCGCGACGTGGCGGCGCAGCTAGTCGCCACTGACGGCTTTCGTCCGCAACGCGTCGTGTCTATAGCCGCCGGGATAACCACAGCGACGCTCGAGGAGCTGTTCGGCTCAGTGGCAATCATTCGCGTCATGCCCAACACCCCGCTCATGGTCGGTGCGGGCATGAGCGCCGTTGCCGTTGGCGAGCATACCGCGCTGAGTGAAGGAGAGCTCGTGCGCGACCTGTTCTCGTTGATGGGCGATGCCGTGCTGCTCGAAGAACGACTGATAAACGCCGCGACAGCACTGAGCGGCTCGGGGCCGGCCTACTTTGCGCGCGTTGTGCGTGACTTGGCCAAGGCAGGCGAGGAGGAGGGCCTTGACGCTGCCCTGGCCTTGCGCCTAGTACAGCAGACGATGGCCGGCACGGCGCGCCTGCTCGATCTCGGCGGCCAAGCCCCCGACGAGCTCGTTGCCGCTGTCGCAAGCCCGGGAGGGACCACGCAGGCGGCACTCGACTCGTTTGACACTCAGGGGCTTGCGCAAACAATGCGGCAGGCGGTTCACTCGGCTGTCGCGCGGGCGGAGGAGCTGGCATGATCCGCAACATCATCAGCACGCTCGGAAGCCTCTACACGCTCCTTGTCTTTGTGTGGGCATTGTTCTCGTGGTTTGACCACAGCAAGGGCGTCCTCAATGACATCTATAAGGCGCTTGACACCCTCTGTGGCCCGTACGTCGGTCTGTTCAGGCGCTTTATCCCGCCACTGAGCGGCATTGACCTCAGCCCCCTTATCGCGATCGTCGTCCTTCAGGTCGTCGTCCAGCTCCTCGTGCGGATCCTCTAGACTTGCTGCGCAGGCAGATGCATGAAGCAACAAAAGCACGGCACGGGTTATCAGCGAAACGTCGTGGGCGACTTGGACATGCGGGATTCTGGCTTCTTGGCCCACAAATCGTATGATATGTAGTCAGAAATATGCTATAGTGAGGATGAAGCAGCCTTCCCTGGCTACTTCTTCTTCTCTTGTCCCAGGCACAGGCGCCGCGGCTTGTGCCTGGGAGCGCCCATTCGCCATGTGCCATAAAAGCCTATGGTAAGATATACTTTCGAAAAACAAGCGAGGCAGGCGTCCTGCCTGTCTGTCATGCCTGCCATTACGTAGAGAGGAACCGTCATGGGCTTGACCGCGATGGATATCCAGCAGCAGAGCTTCAACACTTCCCGTCATGGCTATGACGCTCAGGAAGTCGATGTGTTCCTGGAGCGCATTGCCCTTGAAGTTGACAATTTTAACCGTGCGCTCGTCGAGGCGAAGAACCGCATCGACGCTGCTGAGGCCAGAGCCAAGAGTGCAGAGGCACAAGCTGCCCTCGCCGCCAAGTCGGCACCGACGCCCCCTAAGTCCTCGGCGACCGAGGAGCAGATATCAAAGGCGTTCATCGCTGCTCAGCGAAGCGCAGACGCGCTCAAAGAAGAGGCGCGCATCGAGGCAGAGAAGGCCTACCGCGAGGCCGAGCAGCGCGCGCGCGACATCGTGCGAGACGCAATGGCTGAAAAACAACGCATACTTGACGAGATCGATCGTCTGCGGGAGTCGTGCGAGAAGTTCCGCACCGACTACCTCTCGATCCTCAATCACTTCTCTACAGACGCACAGAAAGTCATGCCTACGATCGACGGCATCGTGCCAGACGTGTCATCGGCCAGGGCAACGCTCATGCCCATGGAGGCGCGGGAGGTCATCACCGGCAACGATGCCTCGCTGCCGCCGTCTGCGGCCGGTCATTCCCGTGCGCAGGTCTCAGGGGCAGGCAGTCTCTTTGCGCAGTCTGGCGCCTCTGCTGCGGCAACTTCTGCCAGCTCGGCCAAAGCGGCGGCTACAGGTGTCATAGACTCCGTTCAAGGCGGCGACACCGACACCGACAGCGACGTTATCCTCGACTTTGAGGACGACATCGACATCGAGGAGATCGACTGAGCAGACACCTGCCGCTCAAAGCAAGTGTTACCGTTCGGTTGAAAGTCACCCCGCGCGCTTGTGCCAACGAGGTGAGCGGCTGGGCTGATGAAGAGCGCGGCGTGCTAGCAGTGCGCGTGACCGCACCGCCAGAAGGGGGCAAGGCAAACAATGCCGTCATCAAGCTTCTCTCTCATGAGCTGCGAATACCCCAAAGTGCCGTGCGGATTCTCAAAGGGTCTACTGCGCGCCAAAAGCTCGTGGCCATTGACGTTGACCCCGATCGCTTTGCTGACTGGTGCGCTGCCCTTGGCGGCCAGTCCTGACTGCTCGGGCGGCTCACGCGCCTGACCACCGCGTCGGCAGTGACCTGACGTGCCTGTTGCGGGGCAACAAAACTGCTATCATACAGTTGCCTAATTCGACGGCCGTGACTCTATAAAAACGGGAGAAACCATGACCTTTGGCATCATCACAGACTCTGCGTCAAACCTGCCAGAGCCTATCATCGACCACTACGATCTTCAGATCATGGCGCTCGAGTTCAACATTGAGGGCGAGTTGTATCGCAGCTACCTCAAAGGAAGCAGCATCGACCTCAAGCAGTTCTACGACATGATGCGCGACGGCAAGCTCATTCGAACCTCGCTTCCTAGCAAGCAAGAGGCGGAAGACCTTCTCCGCGGTCAGTTTGACAAAGGCCTCGACGTGCTGTACCTCGGCTTTGACTCAGCCCTTTCGGGAACCTACGAGGTAATAAGCGCGCACCTGAGGCAGGTGGCAGAGCGCGATTATCCTGAGCGCAGGCTGTTTTGTGTTGACACCTTGGCCGCTGCTCTCGGACAAGGCCTGTTTGTGCTCGAGGCGGCGAAACGCCGTGAGGCGGGCGAGACGCTTGACGAGGTGGCACAGTGGGCTGCAGGGCACTGTCTCAACTTCGCACATTGGTTCACTGTCGACAACCTCAATTACCTCCAGCGCGGGGGCAGGCTCTCAAAAGGCGTTGCCATAGCGGGGACGCTGCTGAACATCAAGCCAGTGCTCCATGTTGACGACGTCGGACGTCTGGTCCCGGTGGAGAAGGTCCGTGGGCGCAAGAAGTCGCTTCAGTCCCTCATCGAGCATTTTGTGCAAGGGGCAAGCGAGCCTAAAGGGCAGCAAGTGGTTGCCATCTCACATGGCGACTGCATCGAGGAGGCTCAGTTTGTGGCAGCTCAGCTTAAGGAGAGGTACGGCATCGCTGATCCTGTCATCAACTACCTCGACCCCGTTATCGGCGCACATGCAGGCCCGGGGACCGTTGCCTTGTTCTTCAAGACCGACCGGCAACGATGAGAAAGGACTGTCATGAAATGTGGGAGCTGTAACAACGAGGTCTCAGAAAGCGTGACGTTTTGCCCCTATTGCGGGAAGTCTTTGACGGCAGGCCCGATCGCCGGGCAGGTCGTCTCGGACGGACTGGGTGCCGCGTCTGAGACGGCTGCGCCCGGCGCCCCAGCGCCCAACCAGTCAATTGCAGCAGGAACATCGTCACTGCCGTCGTACGCGCCACCTGTCAGCTACAATGCTTCCGGGCAGCCGCTTGCCGCTGGCTGGCAGCAGGCCACGACCCCTGCCGCCGATGGCGCTAATGGCACTTCTAATACACCTGGTACTCCCGTCCGTCCAGCTGCCCCCGCGTCTCCTTATCCAACGGCAGTTGCGGCGCAGCCGATCACCGTCAACGTGCAGCCCGTCGGTCGCGGCTACCAACAACAACTTGAGCAGCCTTCCGGCAAAAACCGCATATGGATCGGTGTGCTTGTTGCTGTATTGGGCTTTCTGATTCTATGCTGCCTGCCGATCATCCTCGTTCTTGTCACTACTTTCGGCGCTCTGGCTACACTCGGCTAAAAACACTGGCCGCGACGCCTCGTTGAGCCACTTGACTGGCCGCATATGACAAGACGATCCTCATTGAACAGCTGTGACGGCGATCAGCGCATCGTCGAGGAGATGATTGCCCTCTTTTGCAAGTCGCGCTCCCACGCCGCGTCGGGCGACGGCCTGTGCGCTCAATGCGAGGAGCTCGCGTCCTACGCACGCCGTCGTGTCGAGCAGTGCCCCCTGCGCGACAAGAAGCCGTTTTGCAGCAACTGCCCCATACAGTGCTATGCGGGTGACAAACGGCAGCGCATACAGGAGGTCATGCGCTTCGCTGGTCCGCGCATGCTGCTTCATCACCCGGTGCTCGCTTTGCGTCACCTCGTGTCTGCTCGACGAGCAGGCCGCTGAGCGCATGAAGAAACAGCAAGACGTCATTTCGAAGCTCTGTGGGCACTCGTGAGCCATAAACCAGGCGGGAACCCGGCAATAATCCGTCAAATGCCCGCCTTTTGCCCATGTATGTGGCATTAGATCGATAACAGTTGAAAAAAAACCCTTGTCCTCAACAAGTGGTTTACGCTAATATTGAACGCTGTCGTTTTTGTAATCGAATAGGAAGCGGTTTTTTGGGAAAAGAAGATGCAATCGAGCTCGAAGGCACCGTGATTGAGCCACTGCCCAATGCGATGTTCAAAGTAGAGCTTGAGAACGGTCACGTAGTGCTTGCACACATCTCTGGGAAGATGCGCATGCACTATATCCGCATACTCCCAGGCGACAAGGTCACCGTGGAGCTATCTCCCTATGACCTTAAGCGCGGTCGGATCACCTACCGGTACAAATGACGCCATGCCCTTATCCCCAGCTAAAAAATGACGCCCGCGGCTGCGGCGTGACTATAGAGAATATAGAAAGGACAAGACCATGAAGGTACGCCCTTCAGTAAAAAAGATGTGTGACAAATGTAAGATAATCCGACGCCATGGGCGCGTGCTCGTAATCTGCGAGAACCCGCGCCACAAGCAGCGTCAGGGCTAGGGAGGAGAACTGCCGGATGGCGCGTATTGCCGGTGTCGACCTACCGCGCGAGAAGCGTGTGGAGATTGGGTTGACCTACATCTTTGGGATTGGCTTGACTACGGCCAAGCAGGTCCTCGCAGCGACCGACATCGACCCGGACACCCGGGTCAGAGACCTCACTGAGGAGGAGACGGTCCGACTCCGCGAGTATATTGACAAAAACCTCAAGATTGAGGGCGACCTGCGCCGAGAGGTGCAGCAAAACATCAAGCGCCTCATGGAGATCGGGTGCTATCGCGGGCTTCGCCATCGTCGCGGTCTACCGGTGCGCGGCCAGCGCACTCACACGAACGCGCGCACGCGTAAAGGCCCACGCAAGCAGATCGGAGGCAAGAAGAAGTAATGGCAGCAAAAAAACAGGTGCGCACCCGCATCAAGCGCTCTGAGCGCAAGAATATTGCGGTTGGTCAAGCACACATCAAGTCCACGTTTAACAACACCATCATAAGCATCACCGACCCGCAGGGCAATGTCATCGCTTGGCAGAGCGCTGGAACGGTAGGCTTCAAGGGCTCGCGCAAGTCGACGCCCTTTGCCGCGCAAATGGCAGCTGAGGCCTGCGCGAAGATTGCCCAGGAGCACGGTCTGCGCAAGGTCTCGGTCTTTGTCAAGGGCCCAGGCTCAGGACGCGAGACGGCTATCCGGACGCTCCAGGCCACTGGCTTGGAGATCGCAAGCATCCAGGACTGCACCCCCATCCCGCACAACGGGGTGCGCCAGCGCAAGCGCCGTCGCGTTTAGGGTCCGAGCGGCTGGCAGCGCGGCCACGATGGCTGTGCGCCGACTGCCTCGGGGAGCCGCAAGCCCTGAAGGCCACCTGCCCCGTCAGCAACGGGGCGCTACGGCAGACCGGCGCCCCCAGGCGCCAAAGGGTCATGAACTGATGAATCCTGTGATTTGAGAGGAATAGGCATTATGGCTAGATATACCGGAGCAGACTGCCGCCTTTGCCGCCGCGAGGGCAGCAAGCTGTTCTTGAAGGGCAGTCGCTGCTACACGGACAAGTGTGCCGTTGAGCGACGGCCCTACGCGCCGGGCGAGGCCGGCAAGAAGCGCGTCAAGGAGTCCGAATACCGGCTCCAGCTGCGCGAGAAGCAAAAGGCAAAGCGTATCTACGGTCTGCTCGAGAAGCAGTTTAGAGGCTATTACGAGCTGGCAAACCGTCAGCACGGAGTGACTGGCGAGAACCTGCTGCGCATCCTTGAGCTGCGCCTCGACAACGTGGTGTACCGCCTGGGGTTCGCGAAGTCGCGAGACGAGGCGCGCCAGCAGGTGCGTCACGGCCACATTACCGTCAACGGCCGTCGCGTGAACATCCCGTCGTACCGCGTCAAGGCTTGCGACCTTGTGGCAGTTGCCACCAAGGCAAAAGACCTCCTGGTCATCAAGACGGCGCTTATCTCAAACGAGCGCACCGAAGTGCCCCAATGGCTGGAGGTAGACATCGAGAAGCTCCAAGGCTCTGTGCTCGAGCTCCCCACGCGCGAGCAAATTGACCTGGATATCCGCGAGCAGCTCATCGTCGAGCTCTACTCCAAGTAATGAAAGAGACAGGGAACCACGTATGACAGAGTTCATGAGACCACAGGTAAAAGTTGAGCCCGTCAACGACACCTTGGCACGCTTCATCGTCGAGCCACTTGAGCGCGGTTACGGCCAGACGCTTGGCAACAGCATGCGCCGGGTGCTGCTTTCGTCTTTGGACGGCGCCGCTGCGACTGCCATCCGAATTGATGGCGTGCAGCATGAGTTCTCGACCGCCGACGGCGTCATTGAGGACGTCACCGACATTGTCCTGAACGTCAAGGGTCTCGTGTTCAGCGCCCTGGGCACGGGTGATGAGGGCATCGCCTCGATCAGCGCCCTGGGACCGACGGTTGTGACCGGCGCAGACATTGACGTGCCGGCTGAGTTCAAGCTGGTCAACACCGACCATGCCATTGCGACGCTCGCAGAAGGCGGTCGGCTCAACATGGAGCTGCGCATCGGCGTCGGCCGCGGGTATATCAGCGCGGAGCGCAACAAGCGCGAAATCGACCCCATCGGCTACATTCACGTAGACTCGCTGTTCTCGCCCGTTCGCCGTTGCACGATGAACGTCTCGGACACCCGCGTCGGCCAGCGCACTGACTATGACCGCCTCATCCTTGAGGTCGAGACCAATGGCTCCATCACGCCCTCTGAGGCTGTGGTTCACGCCGCCAACATCGTCATGCAGCACACCGAGGCCTTCCTGAAGCTCGGCGAGACGGTGGTCGAGGCTGACCCATCAGGCAGCATCTTTGCGAGCGACAGCATGAGCGGCAGCCTTGAGCTTGACAAGCAGGTCGAGGAGCTTGACCTCTCCGTGCGCTCGTACAACTGCCTCAAGCGCGCTGGCATTCATACTGTGCGCCAACTCGTTGACTACAGCGAGAACGACCTGCTCAATATTCGCAACTTTGGCGCGAAGTCCATAGAGGAAGTCAAGGACAAGCTCCAAACCATGGACCTTGGCTTGAAGCCCTAGGCTTTTTGCCAGTGCTACGAGGAGAACACCAGAATGAGACACTACAAAAAAGGTCGCAAGCTCGGGACTGATGCGAGCCACACCAAGGCCATCAAGAAGAACCTGTGCGTTGCGCTTTTCAAGAACGACCGCATAAAGACCACGCTTGAGCGCGCGAAAGAAATTCGAGGCGACGTGGACCGCGTCATTACGTGGGCTAAGCGCGGAGACGTGCATTCGCGGCGCCTCGCCATCGCAAAGCTTGGGGACAAGGACCTCGTCAGGGAGGTTTTTTCGAAGGTGGAGCAAGGCCTCTTCAAAGACCGCCCGGGCGGCTACTCCCGCATCTTGAAGATAGGCACGCGACGCGGCGACTCAGCGGTTATCGTTATCATGCAGCTCGTCACTGAGCAATATGTCGCAAAAGAGAAGAAAAAGGACGGCAAGGCAGTTGAGAAGACTGACGCACCGGCACCAAAGAAGTCGAGTGAGCCGTCTGCTGATGCCGATGTGCTTGAGGCCGTAGTCGAGTCTGAGGAAACCGAGGAGGAACTCGAGGAGACAGACGCCGTGCCTGAGACCGAGGCAGACGAGCCTGAGGCCGTCGAGGATGAGGGGTCCGAGGTCAAGGCTGAGCCCGAAGGTGCCGAGGAAGGGGCTGACGAGCCTGAGAACAAGCCCGCTGACGCGTAGGCCGAAGCACGCTGCGAACAGGCGACTTTCAATGGGCAGTGAACAATCTTTTGCATGCAACGAGTGCCTTGAGCGACTGCTCAAGCTCAAGGCACCATCACGTCTACAGGCGCGCGACGCTTCGCTCTTTGACGCTAGCCCCGAGGCAGCGGAGTATGCCGCTGGATTTCTCGGCTGGGTAGACTTGAGCTCACGACCGCCTTTTTCGGTCACGGAGCTTGCAGAGATAGCCTCGGGGATTCGCCTCGAAGGCCTTGACGCAGTAGTTCTTCTTGGTCAAGGCGGCTCTTCTCAGGCCGCCATGACCATCACAAAGCTTCATGAGGTGCACACAGATCGCACCGATGTCAACTTTTATACGATTGACTCGCTATCACCGGAGTTCGTAACAAACATCCTTAAGAAGTGTGATCCTGCGCGCACCTTGTACATTGTGTCGTCGAAATCCGGTTCGACTATCGAGCCACTCATGCTCGAGCGTGTGGTATGGAGCTACGTGGTGGGGCACCTTGGCATAGAGGGCGCTGCCAAGCGATTCGTTGCCATCACTGACCCAGAAAGCTCTCTTGAGCAGCTTGCGCACGAGAAAAACTATCGCCTCGTGCTCCCAGGTCCTAGCGGCGTCGGTGGGCGCTTTTCGGCCCTGAGCGTGTTCGGCCTGTTCCCGGCTGCACTCGTAGGCATTGACATCGAGCAGGCGGTTGCCTCAGCAGCGGCCGTTGAGGCACGCTGCGCAGCAGACACACGCGAGAACCCAGCCCTAAGCCTTGCCAGCTTTTTGTACCGTGGTCTGATGGACAAGCGCGACAAGGTGTCGTTGGTCATGCCGCCCTCGGGACTTGTCTTTGGCCTGTGGATCGAGCAGCTTGTCGCCGAGTCGCTCGGTAAACAGGGCAAGGGCATAGTGCCGAACATAGAGATAGACCCTAGTACTCTCCGCGAGCCGCGCGCCGACCGCTGTGTCATCACCTATGAGGTTGGCCACACTGAGGGATTCTCGGAATCACTTACCTGCATTAACGAGTGTATGTCAATACGACACTTTACACTACAAAGCATAGAAGAATTGCTCGGACACTTCGTGATCTGGGAGTACGCCATTGCATTTCTCGGCATCCTCATGAAGCTCAACCCCTTTGATCAGCCCGATGTGGACGCCACCAAACTGCGGGTCAGTGAATTGTTGCGCGAGGATTCCGGCATGTCGTCGCAGCCAGATCACTATAGCCAAGTATATTATGAAGGCTATTATGTGCCCATACTGCGTATGAGCGCGGCGCTGATCAATGAGGGGGACCTGCTTAGTCAGGATGAGTCTGTTGGCCATGAACTGATAGACAGTGCGCTGCGCACTTTGCTTGGCTCGTTTCGGGAGGGTGACTACTTCTCGCTCAATGCGTTTCTTCCCTTTTTGGGTCAAAGGCGAAACGATCTCGAGACGATGCGTCATCGGGTCGCATCCAGTTTGGGCATGGCGTCTTGTCTTGAGATTGGTCCACGTTATCTGCACTCGACCGGTCAGCTGCACAAGGGCGGGTCAAACACCGGGGTGTTCTTGTTCATTTCGGCAGACGAGGACATCACCAAAGACACAAGCATACCGCACGAACGTTACACTCTGGGAACGCTTGCGGCTACACAGGCTCGCGCTGACTTTGAAGAGCTCTCTGTTCGTGGACGCCGAGCTATGCAGATACATCTCTGTAATAGCGATCACGAGACGCTCAAGCGTTTTGCGGACCGTTTTTGCTCCGCCGTCTCATCCGTCAAGGTGATATGACCCTTTGCACCAGGAGCGTGTCTTTTTCAGTCGACTGAACGTCGAAATACAATCTGTTGTATATACAACAGAAGAGCAGGCATCATCTGAATATAATGAGAAAAAACCATTTAGGAGGTGTTTGCCACTATGTTGCGAACAATAATAAAGATTGAACAAGAAAAATGTGACGGTTGCGGACTATGCGCTGACGCCTGTCACGAAGGCGCTATAGGCATTGTCGACGGAAAAGCCGTGTTGCTGCGTGAAGACTATTGCGACGGTCTCGGAAACTGCCTCCCTGCATGTCCTACCGGCGCGATCAGCTTTGAAGAACGTGAGGCGCGCCCCTTTGACGAGGCTGCCGTTGCCGCTGCCCTCAAGGCGCAGTCAGCAAGCCCCACTGCGCAGGGGGGCGACGCGAGCTCTGCCCCGGCAGGCGAGCTCAGCCAGTGGCCCGTGAAGATTCGTCTCGTGCCGCCCACCATGCCACGCCTCCAAGGATCCGACCTGCTCATTGCGGCCGATTGTGCCGCCTTTGCCCGTGCGTCGTTTCATGCAGAGTTCATGCGTGGACGCATTACGCTTATTGGCTGTCCAAAGTTTGACGGTACAAACTGTCTCGAGAAGCTTACGGCGATCTTCAGCCACAACTCGGTCAACTCGGTCACCGTGGTCAAAATGGAGGTGCCGTGCTGTGGCGGGATGGAGTACCTGACGACCGTGGCGCTTAAAGAAAGCAGCAACCCGGCACCCTTGCAGGTTGTCACCTTGTCGGTGAACGGAGAAGTCATCGAGGAAGGCTCCGACTAGGACCGCGTCGCAATCGGTCGCCTTCGCTGCCTGCTCCAACCAGGCAGCTCGCTCTACTTCCGCGTCAAGCAAACATGAGATGGGACGTTGCGGTATACTTTACCGATTGCAACGATTTTACTACCCTGTTGTTGCCGCAAAGGAGGAAGCGTGAAACTCGTAATCAGAATTATGCTGTGCCTGTCTATGGTTGTTGGAGTTGTCGGCATCGCTGCGTGTGCGCCAACTGACCCGTCCGGAACCAACGGAGGCGGGATCGAAGTGCCGTCAGGCGGGGATAACGAAAAGCCTCAGACGGTTAAGATCACACTGCGGGTGTCTGCCGCTTCGGCGGTTGACTCAAAAAACCCAACAGCTCAAGCGCTTGCAAGCAACAACCAAATCACGCCAGAGGGCCTGATGTACGACGCGAGTATGTGGGTGCCTGTCGGGTCGACAGCGCATGAGGTTCTCGACTCGACCGTGCTTGAGGTAGTGACCTCAGACGCGGCGTCTTCTGCGGCCATCGAGTCGATTAACGGGTTGGCCAACGGCGACGGGGGCAGCGGCACCACTTGGAAGGTTCAGGTAAACGACACTGAGCTTGCTCAGAGTGTCGATACCTATATCGTTCAGCATGACGACGTAATTACTATCACACTTTCATAAGACAGACTAATAACAGGCAAACAGACTCGCCATCCGGATCTGTTTGTCTGTTTGCCAAAGAAGCATGCGCAAGTCTCTTCTTGCTCTTTGGCTTATAGAGAGAGGACTTGCGATGCTCGATGTCACGACGCGCGCCGCCGTAACGGTTATGGGCGCTCGGCGGCCTTATCCCTTGACCGGCGCAGGGACCCCCTGCGCCGTCAGTCTGTTTCGGCTCTTGTTGGCGCTCGTGCTGACGCTCGGCCTGTTCTTTTG
>JAITHV010000039.1 GCA_031279835.1 Coriobacteriales bacterium | reverse complement strand
CAAATGAAGCGACAGTCAACTGCTGCGGCCCGTCAGACTTTGCCTGAGCCGGGCAGGGGTGAACCTCGATCATGAGGGCGTCGCATCCGGCCGCCACCGCCGCCTTGGCAAGCGACGGCACCAGGTCTACCTGGCCGGCAGGGTGCGAGACGTCCACGCAAATGGGCAGCAGCGAGCGCTTGTGAGTGACCGGGACAGCGGCGATGTCGAGCGTGAAGCGAGTGGCGTTCTCAAAGGTGCGGATGCCCCGCTCGCACAGCATGATGTTGGGGTTGCCGCCCATGGTGAGGTACTCAGCTGCCGCAAGCCACTCGTCTATGGTCGCCGCCATGCCGCGCTTGAACAGAATGGGCTTGTGGTTTTCTGCCGTCGCGCTGCCGACTGCCTTGAGCAGCTCGAAGTTGGCCATGTTGCGGGTGCCGATCTGCAAGGCGTCCGCATGGCTCATTATCATCGCGATGTGCTGCGTGTCGACGACCTCGGTAAGCGTCTTGAGCCCATGGCGTCGCGCAGCGTCTTCCATGAGCACGAGCCCCGCCTCGCCGAGCCCCTGAAACGAGTAGGGACTCGTGCGCGGCTTGAAGGCGCCGCCACGTATCCAGCTGAGACCGTTGCGCGCAAGGCAGGCGCTCACCTCCTCCATCTGCTCAGCGTCCTCGATAGAGCACGGGCCTGCGAGCATGGTGATGGTGTTTGCCTGGTGATAAGGGACGTAGGTCATGAGCGCATCTCCTTGCTGACCTTGAGTATGGCCGTGTAGATGCTTCGCAGGTCGTCGCCAAACAAGGGGCCCTTGTTGTAGTCTTCAACGCGCTCGAAGATCTCCTCCTCGCGCCGGGGGTCGTACAGGCCGAGTTGCGCCTGGGGCTTGAGCGACCGAATGCTGAGCGCCTCCTGCGCCCGCTCGTTGAGCAGCGCGACGATCTCTTGATCGATGGCGTCGATGCGCGACCGGTGCTGCTCTATGGACTTGATGACATCCTGCTCTGTCATGGCGCTCCTTCAGTTGGACGGGCAGTTACTACAGCAAGAATACCATATGGCGACAGACAGTGAGCCGCTGTGCGCGAGTCATGCACCAACAATGTCGCATTGTCGGCGAAGCCAGGTCGGCAGGCTCCCCGTCGCTCAACGATGGTACGGCTCGTTGTGCATGATCTTGAACGCGCGATAGACCTGCTCGAGCAAGACGACGCGCGCCAGGTTATGAGGCATCGTCATGCGGCCAAACGACAAGCTCAAGGCACAGCGCGCGACAGTCGCCTGTTCGAGCCCATGAGGGCCGCCGACAAGAAAGGCCACACGGGCGCCCTCGTCACGGCGTGCCCTGAGCCAGTCGGCGAGCTCCTCGCTGCTTGACATGACGCCTTGTCGGTCGAGCGCCACACGAACCGCGCCCTCGCCTACGAGCCGCTCAAGCGCCGCAGCCTCCCTCAGCAGCGCCCTCGTAACGCCTCCGCAGGCCTCTGGGTTGCAGTCGTCGGCCTCACGCACGACCACCTCGGCATAGGGACGAAGCCGCTTCAGGTACTCGGCACAGGCGTCGGTCCAGAAGCGCTCCTTGAGCTTGCCGACTGCAGCGACCTCGATCCTCATTGCTCGGGCTCTCGCAGTGCCGTGCGGGTCACAGACACCACGGTTGCCCCTTCGAGCTTGTGGCCGGGCGATGTGAGAATCGCGCTCATTAGCGTCTCTGGCCGCAGCGACCCGGACTCGCCCGCATGCACGGTCATGCTCAGCTCCGCCGTGCCCGGCTCAGCGCCGCAGCGCACCAGCGGGCGCATGGGCAAAAAGACCGCAAGGTCAAGCGACTTCTCCCTCCCCTTTTTTACGGTGGTCACGCTCCCCTCCTCGAGCACTGCGTCGAGCGCGCCTTCCAGACAGTCAAGGCCAGCGCCGCCCAGCTCCACGACAACGAGGTAGTCAAAGAGCACGTGCGATTTCTGGACAGAGGGGACCTCCTTGCCGAGGTAGCACACTGAGCGCACCGGCAGGCCAGGCACCGTGGCGGCTGCGAGCCGCGAATGCGCCTTCTGGGGGGGCACGTACTCGTCGAGCCATATGTCATACAGCTCGCCCAGGCCTGCAGTGCCCACCGGAAGGGCCGGCCCAAAGGCGTGTCGCATATGCACGTTGAAGCCTTGGGAAAGCGCCACCGGCAGGCCCGAGCGCCGGATGACGCGCTCCATCGCACGAACCACCTCGAGGTGCGAAAGATAGCGCAGCCGGCCTGTCTTGGCGTACTCTATGCGCATCCTGAAGCTCTGCTCAGCCACGGGCGCCTCCTCCCAGCTCGGTCTGTGCGCCGAGGGAGCCGCATGCGCCACAGCCTGTGCAAGAAGCGTACGTGCAGTCGTCGGTTGTCATTTCTGCCATCGACCGTTCGTGTTCCTCAAGCAGGTAGCGCTTGTCAATGCCCGTTGACAAGTGGTCCCAGGGAAGCCCGGCGTCGCGCGGCAGGTCGCGGGACGCCAGCGCGGCAAAATCGATGCCCGTCTGCTGTGCCGCCGTGTGCCATGCCTCGAGCGAGAAACGCTCCGTCCATGCGTCGAAGCTCGCGCCGGCGCGCCAGGCTGCCTCGAGCAGCGGCGCCAGGGAGCGGTCGCCGCGCGCCATGACCGCCTCGATGAGCGCAGAGGCGGGGTTGTGGCAGTGAAGGTCGATGCCACGGTGCAGGCCGGCCGCCTTGATCAAGCCTATGCGCCGGTCTGCCTCCTCGCGCCGTATCTGCCCGCACCATTGGAAGGGGGTGTGTGCCTTTGGCACGAACACGGCCACGCTGACGCCGAGGCGCACGTTGTTGCGATCCTTCTCCCCCGCTGCTTCCTTCGCGGTGGCATAGGCACGATTGGCCATGTGGGCGATGCCTTCTACGTCCTCGTCGCGCTCGCTCGGAAGGCCGATCATAAAATAAAGCTTGCAGCGGCGCCATCCTTGCTCGAAGGCGCTGCGCACAGCCTCAGTGAGGTCAGCTTCCTTGACGTTCTTGTTTATCACGTCGCGCAGCCGCTGCGTGCCGGCCTCAGGCGCAAACGTGAGGCCGGTCTTGCGCTCTCCTGACGCGATCAGCTGCGCCATGGCCACCCCGAAGGCGTCAAGGCGCTGCGAGGGCAGGCTGAGCGAGACGCCCGTGTCGCGCAGGCCGAGGGCAAGGCGCCTGAGCATCTCGGTGATTTGCGAGTGGTCGGTGCTCGAGAGCGAGGTGAGCGAGACCTCGCCAAAGCCCGTGCAGGCGATGCCGTCGAACACGGCGCGCACCACCGTG
>JAITHV010000073.1 GCA_031279835.1 Coriobacteriales bacterium | reverse complement strand
GTAGCGCGCCAGCTCCTGCCAACGCAGCGGCAGCGGGTCGATGTCCCCCGTCGCGCTTTGCGAGACGTAGGCAAGCAGCTGCCCGACAAGCACAAGGGGAGCAGTCGTGCGATAGGCGTGGTCCTGGCGGGCGAGGCGCATGAGCTTTCGCAGGCAGGGGTAGTGCTCATAGCCCTTGAGCGCGACATACGAGAGCTCGTCGGGCGCGTCGGGCGCGTCGGAAGCGTCGGGGGCGTCGGGCGCTTCGGGCGCTTCGGGCGCGTCGGGCGCGTCGGGTGCGTCGGGCGCGGTGCGATGCCCGCCCGCAAGGCCGCTGCTGCCCAAAGCGGCGGTCAAGCGCGGCAGCTCATGGTAGACGAGCTGGTCGAGGAGCGCGTTGGTCTTTGTTGCTATGCCGCAGGTCACCCGGTTGCGCCGAGCGAACAGGGCCATGGGGAGAAGGTAGGCCATCGATTTGCCCACGCCGGTGCCCGCCTCGATGACGCGGTGCGTCGCGGTTGTGCAGGCCTCGGCGACCGACACGGCCATTTGGACCTGCTCGGCACGCGGCTCGTAGTCTTTGTACATGACCCCAGCGAGGCCCTCGCGGGTGAAGGCGTGCTCAAGCTCGTCGCGTTCGATGGCAACCAGATTGAGAATGCCGCCGTCGAGCTCGGTCCCGTCGATCTTCTCGCGCTTCTTAAGGGTCCCTGTGCGCTCTCGACGCGTTGTACCGAGGGAGAAGCGTAGGCTGGCGGCCTCGGTTCTTCCTGACTGCGCAGCCTGGTCGCGGGCCACCATCCTAAAAACGTCGCGCGCGCCCCAGGGAGTCTGCTCAGAAAGCTTTGCGATAAGATGCGGCAGCCCCTGCGGCAAGTCACTCAAGGCCACCAGCAGCACGCGCCAGATGCTGCAAAGCGACTCTACGTCGTCAGCGGCACGATGGCTTGAGCGGTGAGCGGGACAAAACGCCGCGCTCAGCACCTCAAGGTTGTGCAGACGGAGGCGGGGCAAGGCGATGCGGGCAATCTCAACGGTGTCGATCCAGGGCTGGTCGGAAAGCAACGGGGTGCCGGACAGCCGCGCTGGAGCGAAAGCCTGAATAAAACCCTGGTCAAAGCCAGCGTTGTGTGCAATAACAGGGCGCGCTCCCGCAAACGCCGCCAGCTCCTCGATGGCCTCGGCGGCAGACGGGGCCCCGCGCACGTCCGCGTCGGCAATCCCCGTCAGCTCGGTAATGGGCCGAGGTATGGGGCGACCGGGGTCAACATAGGTAGTCAGCCGCCCCCGTATTGTGGGCCCGTCCATGATCGCTGCCGCTATCTCGATGAGGGCGTCGCTTGTTGGCGAGAATCCCGTGGTCTCGGTGTCGACAACGACGTACTCGGGCTCGGCAAAGCCGAACTGCATGGTCTCAGCCCGCTCGGCGAGAGATGCATACCGCCGGGCCACGTCATCGTCAGTGCCGGCTATCAACGCACGGGCAAGCTCTGGGTTCATAGGTTGTTAGGCAGCAGGAGTAGGAGTGTCGTCAGTGGCGGTGTCTTCGGCGGCGGTATCGGCGACGGCGGTGTCCTCTTGCTTCTCGTCGTCCTCTGCGTCGTCGTCGTCGTCCTCTTCATCCTCGTCGCCCTCTACGTCCTCGTCGTCGTCGTAGTCGTCGTCGTCGTAGTCAAAATCGTTGAGTACACCAACAAAGTCGTCGTCGAAGTCGTCGAACTCCTCGAGCTCGTCGCCATCAAACTCATCGGCAAAGAACAACGACGGGGCCTCGCCGAGCATATAGACCGTTTCTTCCAAATTGAGGGTGCTGGTCTTTTCGTCAAAGTCATAAAGGAGCGCAAAAGCCTCTCCGACATCGGCGTCTTTCTCCGCCCGCTCAACAACAATCGCGTCGCGCGTCCCGTCGTCAAGGCTCACAAAGCCGTCATAGCAAAACACATATGCGTCAGACAGCAGCTCCATGGCGAGAACTGCCTTTCGGGCCGAGTTGAAGCACTCAACCGCATCATCGCCCGGATGGCTCTCGATGTGCAGCTGGTCTCCTTCAACCAGAATCGTAAACGGCTCGAACTCCGCTCCCTGCTCCAGCTTTTGGCGCGCCTCGTCAAACGCGAAGAAAACAACCTTGTCCAGAGCTTTTTCTGCATCAAGCATAGCATCATGCACCATGCCGACCACCTCATCTCGTTGCTTTTTTGTACACTCCTCGGGGCATCGTTGGCGAGAGTGTTGTAGGATTGGATTATACCTGTTTGCGTTGCCGAAAAATCTCCCATTGGCACATGTCTGCCCGGTGGCCGCTCTTGATTGGCAGGCAGGCTGCAAAAAGCGTGCGATGGCGCGAGAGCGAAGGGAGCACCATGAAGTACGATCTTCGGGAGAAGGGCGTCGCGTCTGCCCAAAACGTTTCTGACAGCTGCCTGGTCTGTGGGACCAACAATCTCCTGAGCCTGCAGGCTCAGTTTCTTAATCTCGATGACGGCAGCATATGCGCGCTGTTCACGGCGCTTCCTGAGCACCAGGGATACCCTGGTCGCGTGCATGGAGGCATTATCAGCGCGGTTATTGACGAGACCATCGGGCGTTCTGTGCAGACTCGGTATCCTGAGGTGTTTGGCGTCACCATTGAGCTGTGCGTGCGGTTTCGCGCACCGGTGCCTGTTGGGGAGCGTCTCAAGGTCATTGCCCGGCTTGACCGCCATTCCAAGCGCGTTTACGAGGGCAGCGCCGAGCTTGTGCTGTCAGATGGGACGGTGGCGGCCCAAGGAACCGCCAAATACCTGCGGCTGGAGCCAGAGCAGATTGTTGACGGAGGGCTCGGAGACATCAACTGGATCCCCGATGGTCGGGACCTGCCAAAAAGCATCGAGGCATAGCGCGCGCGGAGAAGGCGTAGGGGCGAGGAAAGCTGTCGGTGCGCGATTATCGCCCGTCAAGCACTTGACGCATCGATACGGTTGACAGGTGCTCTGCCAGCGCGCGCCGCGTCGAGTCCCAAGCTCTTTCTGAAATACATGGCCCTTCGCAAAAGCACCATGAAGTCCCCTCTGTGTCGAACGTGGTCTCAAGTGATTCTTGCGCAGCCTCATAGACGTCAAGAAGGCTAATGTCCTCAAGGTCTTTTACGAGCATGATGCCGCCGTTAATGCCGCGGGCGGTCTTGATTATCCCTGCTTTGAGCAAGCCTTTTTGCACGGTTCGCGCAAAGGCGTAGGTCACGTTATGACGCTCAGCCAAAGTACGCAGACCCATGGGCTTGCCGGTGTTTTGTGATAGCTCGGCAATCAAATGGATAGCGTAGTCTGTCCGACGCGTTATCTTCATTATGATCTCCTTATGCAGGCTCGAATCGGCATGTGGCTCGCCTCTTAGAGTCTTGTGTACCAACAGGTGCTCAATTTTGTTTCTAACTATATCACTTTTGAAACGAAGTGCAAAGCAGGGCGCATAGCTGCGCAAGCGTTGCAGAGGCCAGGTTTAATGGCCAGCAGCCAGACAGTTTTATGGCCGGTGGAGATTGACGCTTTACCTGCGGCACAGACAACGGTATTATGCCATGGTGTCCATTTAGCTATGCTTTGCTGAACGGCACGGACAGGATGCGGAGAGCTGACCGAGAGGCCGAAGGTGCTCGCCTGCTAAGCGAGTAACGGGCACAACCCGTTCTGGGGTTCGAATCCCCAGCTCTCCGCCACAGACTGCAAAAGCTCGTCGGGGATTCGAAGCCAGACATGGGGCGAGGCACCGCAAACGTGCCAGCGGCACGTTTGTTGCCGAGCGTCCGAAGCGAGCGGCGCGAGCGAGGACGGGCGATTTGCCGGTCTTGCAAATCGCGTCGAATCCCCAGCTCTCCGCCACACGCAACCTGCCGCTTTGCCAACACCTCCCCCACAGGTCAACAGACCGCCTCCCCTCCTTCGTACAAACGCACGAAATCGGACGCGAGCAAAACAGTTTGTCATCGCGTGGCGTGTGCTAGGCGCTAGATCTTGTGATGCCGCAAACTATAGCACGGTCAATACGGTAGAATACGATATATCGATAACGAGGGAAGGGATGGTCTCGTTATAACAAGGGTAAAGGAGGCAGTCTGTGTCTGCGCAGACTCATCATCGTGAATCAGCCGAAGGCCAGTCAGAAATGAGCTGTTTGGCGCATCGTTCAAGCACAGCTGATATGCACGCAACTGCTGCAATGCGCACGGCGAGGCATTGACACACATGTCCAAGTCGAGCTACAAGGCCTCTCCCTACGATATCTGGCAGAGCACACAGATTAACCTCTATATGCCACTTTGCAGGTGCCGCATCGACTTTGCCGAGCAGATCGACATCGACGCCCTTAAGCGCGCGGTTGATCTGTCAAAAAGGACCCTTCCGCTCGTCGGCTGCACCTATAAGAAAGGCATCGTTCGTGACCGTTGGGTTAACAAGGGTTTCTCGGGAGAAGACATCGTGCGCGTCGTTCCCGCCGGTGATAATCCTGAAGAGAGAATAACTACCAGCCTTATCAAGCACTCGAACATCATGGGCGACCCCCACGTCAGCCTCGATGTGGTGCGATTCGCTGACCGCGACACGTTGTGCTTAGTGGTGACCCATATGCTCGTGGACGGGCGAGGGCTCATGGAGTACCTTGAGCTTATCGCGCGACTATACACCTCCTTAGTTAAGGGCACCCCACTACCCAAACAGCATGCCTACAAACGCGGCACGAGGCCGCTCTTCACAAAGTTGTCGCTGAGCGAGAAGCTCTCGCTGCTATTCGGGAGCGACATATCCGACCCGTTCCCACTTACCAAAAGCACCGAGCGCCTGATGTGGCCGCATGGGGAAGGCGAGAAGGTGTTGACCCCGCTTATGCGAGAGATCGCCCCCGAGAGCTGGATGAGGCTGAGGGCTTATGCCAAAAGGCACGGCGTGACCATCAACGACATCCTTATCGCCGCCTTTGCCCGCTCGTTCTACCAAGAAACTGGCGTGGTGGACGTGCCGATTCCCTCGACCATCGACCTGCGCGCGAGAATAAACCCGGGCACGAACCTTGGCATTACCAATTATGCATCCGGCTGCTTCTGCGAAATGCACGTAAAAGACTCCGACAGTCTCGCAGACACCGCCATGCAAGTTAGGCACCAGATGATGCGAAACAAAACCGGCCTCTCGGTGCTTCGCCCCATTGCACAGCTCTCACTTGCGACACGCTTGTTGCCTCACAGGCTCATCGAGCCGACACTTCGCAAAGTTGGGCCCCGAGGCTTTTGTTCGTTCTCGAACGTCGGTATACTTGATGACCAAAAGGTAGTCTTTGGAGACACGCCGGTTACGAGGGCATTCATCCTCGCTCAGCACTTCTGGCATGAATGCCTGCATGTGGCGGCCTCTACTTGGCGCGGCCGCTGCTACATTACCTGTAGCTATACCTCCACCACAGAATGGAGCGCACGCGGAGAGGCTGTCTTTGACGGAATCGTACATGAGCTTGTTGAAACACCTTTGGAGGATACTCGATGATAAAGACCGTGCTCTCAGTGCTTGGAAAAGACCGCAAGGGCATCGTCGCCACAGTCGCGACCACGCTCTATGAGGCCGGGGCGAACATCGACGACATCTCTCAGACCATACTTGACGACCTGTTTTCGATGACCATGATGGTGACCGTTGACGAGGACGCCTGCGGCTTCAACGAGCTCCAAGAGCGCCTTGCGCGCGACAGCGAACAGCTCGGGCTTCAGATTACGCTCCAGCGTGAGGACGTCTTCGACTTCATGTACAAGGTTTAGCCAGACGACAAAGGGGCATGCCGCAAGGCAGCTGCCTACCGTGTCAACAGCAGTTGCGCGATCTGGACGGCATTGAGCGCTGCCCCTTTGCGCAACTGGTCTGCGACGTTCCAAAACGCCAGCCCGTGCTCAACGGTGGGATCCTTGCGCAGCCGTCCCACGTACACCGGGTCGGTGCCTGCGAGAAGCCCGGGCATCGGGTATGTCTTCTCCGCCGGATCATCCATGAGCACCACGCCTTCTGCCGCAGCCAGCACCCCTCGCGCCTGTTCAACGCTAATGGGCGCCTCGAACTCCACGTGCAGCGCCTCGGCGTGGCATCGCAGCACCGGCACGCGCACGCAGCTCACCGCCACCTCGACTTCGGGCGCATGCAGGATCTTCTTGGTCTCGACCACCATCTTCCACTCTTCTTTGGTCGACCCGTCGTCCAAGAACACGTCTATCTGCGGAATGCAGTTGAAGGCTATGCGGTGGGCGAAGTGCTTGATGTCCAGTTCTTCTCCGTCAAGGAACTGGCGCGACTGGTTATACAGCTCGTCCATCGCCGCAGCGCCGGCGCCGCTTGCCGCCTGGTACGTCGCCACCACCACGCGCTTGAGGGACGCGACGCGGTGCAGCGGGCCAAGCGCGACGACCATCTGGATGGTCGAGCAGTTCGGGTTGGCGATAACGCCATGATGCGCAAAAGCGTCGTCTGGATTAACCTCCGGCACCACAAGCGGCACGTCAGGCTCCATGCGAAAGGCCGAAGAGTTGTCGATCATGACGGCGCCGGCAGCAACGACTGCAGGGCGCATCTGGCGCGACACCTCGGCACCGGCGCTGAACAGCGCGATGTCGACGCCCTCGAACGACTCGGGGCGCATCTCCTCGACCGTCAGCTCGCCGCCAGCAAAGGGGAGCGTGGCGCCCGCGCTGCGCTTCGAGGCAAGCGCGACGACGCGCGCGGCAGGAAACTCAAGCTGCTCCAGCACGAGCAGCATCTCACGACCGACAGCGCCTGTGGCTCCGGCCACTGCGACAACAGGGTTTTTTGGCAAAGACGCAAAGGCCATAAGGATCTCCGTTCGAGTATACTTGCATCCATCGTCAACCACATGCTCGACAGCCGTTGCCTGGGAGGTCACGTGGCCATCAACCCCATACTACCCGCGCTCGCTTTTGTTGGCAAGCAAAACTCCGGCAAGACAACCTTGCTCGTGAAGCTCGTGGCCGAGCTCGACGCGCGAGGCGTGCGCGTCGGGACGATCAAGCACCACTCGCACTCTGGCTTTGAGTTTGACGTCGCCGGGAAGGACTCGTGGCGACACCGCCAGGCCGGCAGCCGCTTCACTGTCATTGCGGCTCCAGACCAGATAGCCTGCGTGCAGGAAGTGCGTTCAGGCGAGTCTCCGCCACTTGCGCGCATCCTTGAGAACATGACCGTCGCCAGCGTTGACGCCGAGACGGGCGAGCCCGGCCTTGACGTCGTCCTTGTCGAGGGATACCGCCATAGCGGCCTTGCGACCGTCGAGCTTTTTAGGGCAGACAACCCCAACGACGCTGAACGGGCGTTAGGCGTTGAGGGCAACCGCATTGTTGCCGTGGTCACCGACATGCCGCGCATAGTAGCGGAAGCCAGGGAGGGTGGGTATGAGGTTTCTCGCAATATATTCTCTTTTGATGATATTCTTTTGCTCGCAGATTTTGTCGAAGACTTCATTCGCGTTTAGCGCACACCGGTAATCCGCTTCCGCTATCATTGATGCCATGGTCCGTATTGTCACAAAGTTTGGTGGCACATCGCTTGCCACCCCTGAGCGCGTGCTCAGCGTCGCTCGGCGGCTCGTTGCCTACCACAACGAAGGCAACGAGGTCGTTGCGGTCGTCAGCGCCATGGGGTCGGCGACCGACGACCTTCTTACCCTCGCTCGAAGCGTCAATGCCAGCCCGCCCGCGCGCGAGCTTGACATGCTGCTCGCCACGGGCGAGATGGTGAGCATGTCGGTGGTGGCCATGGCAATAGCGTCCCTTGGCGTGCAGGCAGTGAGCTTGACGGGACGCCAGGCGGGTATTCTTACCACGAGCACTCACAACAAGGCGACTATCAGTGGGCTGCGCTGCGACCGCGTGCGCCAGGCACTTGAAGACGACACGATCGTCATTGTCGCAGGATTTCAAGGCATCACCGACAACGATGACATCACCACCCTCGGACGCGGCGGCTCCGACACGACGGCTGTCGCGCTTGCGGCGGGCCTTGGTGCCGATCGTTGTGAGATCTATTCTGATGTCGATGGCGTATACACCTGTGACCCCCGTGTAGTCCCGCGCGCGCGCAAGCTGGATGAGGTCTCTTATGAGGAGATGCTCGAGCTTGCAGCCGCAGGCGCTGGAGTCCTCCAAATGCGTGCTGTCGAGTTCGCGCGCAACTTCGGGGTCGTCTTGCTCTGCAAGAGCGCCTTTTCGAGCAACCCCGGCACAACCGTTAAGGAGGCAACCATGGAGTCTGCTGTCGTCTCTGGCATCGCCTACGACAAGTCTGAGGCCAAGATAACCATACGCAACGTGCCTGACAGCCTCGGCATTGCTGCGGTCGTCTTTGAGGCGATCGCGTCTTCCGGCATCAACGTCGACATGATTGTCCAGAACATCTCTGAGAATGGCTTCACGGATATAAGCTTCACGTCGCCTGCGCACGAGCTACCGCGGCTTCGCCCCGTCCTCGACGGCCTGCTGGAGCGGCTCGGCATTCGCGAGTACTTGGTTGACGACACCATCGCGAAGATCAGCGTGGTCGGCGCTGGCATGAAGAGCAATCCGGGCATCGCCGCCAAGATGTTCAAAGTCTTGGCAGAGCACAACGTCAACATCGAAATGATCTCGACCTCGGCCATTCGCATCAGCGTGGTGATAGACGGCGCGTCGACCTCCGGCGCACTTCAGGCACTCCACACGGCGTTTGGCCTTGATGCTGACGACCTGTTTGAAGAGACGCAGCTTTCTGCCGAGGAGCTCGCCGCAAAGGCTGCCAAGGGGCGATAAGAGGCTTGCGCCTTAACAAATACTATGTAGGCAAGGCACCATATTCTATTCAAACACTTATTAACGTTGCAGTTGTTTCCTTTCGTTGAGTTGAGAAACAATCCAATAGCAATTTAGAACTGTTTTGTAATATTTCTCACAATTCGTACATCTCCTCTTGTTCTTCTCTTTGAATAATGGCAAAATTTAATGAAAAGAACAAGAGGCGCGGACTAACACGACAATTGCGTCAAGGCATTGAAGCAATGCAAGTCTACTCATGCGAACGCAGCGAATACGGCGTCATAAAGGCTTGTGCTTTTGCTTAGGCTCATTTTGAAAGGAGTTGCTTTTATGACTCCAGACTGGATGCCGCTCAAGGAGGAGTTGGACGATGAGAGAGGGTGAAGTGCAACATGACGCTTTTAAGCTGCTCGGAGCTTCCTAATGGGGTAGCTGAACTCCATGAGAAAATAATCTATGGGTACGACCATGATTTATGCAAACCAGCTCTCGAAGTGCTACGGGATAAAGGATATGACATTAAGTTTGAAATCCCCTCTTCTGTTAATGGGTCGGCAATAGCAGCCAATCCAAAAAAAATAAACGGGCAGGCAAGCGAACGGCATTTATCCAACCTGCGACCTCTAAGAATAGCCATATCGCCCTTTCGAGCATTCATAAAGAGTATTTCGCAATATTTCAGTACTCCAAAACATGCGCGAGGCGCTATTTTCGTTGGCTCTCACGCTGAGATGCGTGGCAAGACAATGTGATGAACGCACGCAGTGCGAGCGTCGAACTCGACGATGCAAAACTGGTTGAACTAAATCTGGCTCAAAAACAGCTCTGTTTATTCCATTATGAGTTGCTAAAGCGACCCGGTTGGTGCTTGCGACGCGTTGAAAGTATAGCATATGATGATAATTGCAAATTTTCACATAAGCTTTCATTAAACATCATGCGAAAAAGAGCTTCAACGTCATTGGGAGTCATCTCATACGTATTTTAATCTCATTGCGAATAGTGCCGACCCCAGCAATGACCCGAACACTTGCCTGCCGTGCTTGGCTCTAGAAAAGAAGGTCCACTTATTTGATTTTGATGTTGTTGACTCTTCTGGTCAGAGTCTAGAGTTACTTCCCCGTTACAAGAGCAAGGCGCTCGTAACGTCCGTACTATTAGGGTGCCTAGTAAAATACCAGAGCATGCAAAATGTATATTTTTCAATGGATCAAAAAAGCCGAGCCTTGTTCAACATTGATAATGATGGGTTGTACCCCGAAACTAAGATCCTCCTTCCATCACAGAGAATGCTGCAAATCGTTGAAGCATTCTTTGACAACGAGTATCCGCTTACAGACCAGAATAATATATCATATCCTGATGATGTGTTATTAAATATTCTAGAAAATATCCTATATAATACTAATAGTTTGTGCCTCACGGGTCAAGAAAAGCAGGCTTGGGAGTCAATGAAGGCTATTTATGAGTTTAAATCATTATTATGTTATTTTTATTATAGATGGCTGCTTTATATTAAAACAATGCCTCACAGTCATTTTTTTTCTCCTGCTGTGACTTCTGATGACGGCGCTAATGCCGCAGGAGCTATTTCCCCACATGAAACCTCACTTATGTTGCCTGAAAATAATCTAATTATTAAGATTCGATATAAAAGCATTCGCAATGCCTTTGATAGCCTCACCAAGCCTTATTCAGGCAGAAGGGCAGACGGCAAAAACTCTGAGCCCTTAGTAACGGGGTTCAGAATTATTGTATCTTTTATTATTACTGCCCTTAGCATGTTTGTGGCAATGATGACGGATTACCGTGAGACCATTATCTTTCCATATCCTTTCACTATCTCAATTACAAATCCTAACGTTTTTATACCACTCGTAATTGCTGTACCTGTCTTTTATCTAACATGGGCGTTTCTGTCATGGGATTTCGTAAAAGGGGTTACGAGATTTTTTGGCAGCAAAAAATACTCCGTTCCCTTATCCGTCGGGTTTGCCGAAACTGAGCACTTTACTCTCTATGCGCCAGATGGCCTTACCTTCTGTCCCAAGAAGAGCCTCTTGAGAAATACACTCATGAATTCTGTAGACATTATTGATGTGTGCACTACAGGGGATGAAAGATCGCAGGCAAACTTCCAAGCAACACTCTCGGTAGATCTTGTCTCTCTGAGAATGTCACAAAAATGGAACAACAGTGACCCCTGGCAAACCAACGAGTCGACTTCTGACGGACATCGCTTTCGCAGGTTTGCCTATTCAGAAAATGAGGCGCACAGCTACATCTTGTCGGCACACATACGACCAAAGGTCGGCAAACGCGGTCTCGGCTATTTACTAACTATACTACTCACCATGGGAGTATTTACATATTTATATTCGTATTCGTTTACCTCAAATGATATTCTTCCCTTTGTTTCTATGCTTCTCCCTCTGGCATGTGCTGCACTTACCACCAGGGAAGACGAGCCGTTTACCCGCAAGGCGATGATGCTCTTCCCCCGTGCCGGCTGGAAACTGTCCATTGCACTTCTTATGCTTGGCAGTATGATATATTTTGGTTATATTGAACTTTGGTTCTGGTTTTATTGGATTTCAATGGTTTTGCTGATTTTTCCCTTATTATATTCCTTGGTTTGGTATCACTATCACAAGCATAAAGACAAATGGGTCCGCAGATTTATGGAGTTTCCTGTTTTTCCGCTGAAACCCAAGACCCCACAACCAAAGTAGCTCACCCACACCACGCAACCGCCTCTCCTGTCGCAAGGGACGCCTGAACGTCGATGACACGCTGGTTGGCAGAGCCGCGCCAGCGCAGATCATGACTGTGTTGTGCAATCACAAACGGACCGTCCACAAGCACGTCGCAGCACCGCAGCAGCTCGGCTGCCGCCGACGTCGGCTCACCGCGAAGCAGCTCCTCAAAGCGGTACCCGCTGTAGGCCCACACGGTGAGCGGGCGGCGCGAGGGTCCAGTAAGCACCCGCCCGCGCGCCCAGCGTGCCAGCTCAACAAGCGAGGCTGCCTGGTCGAAGGGCTCTCCCCCGCTGAGCGTGATGCCTGCCAGCAAAGGGTTCGCCGCCACACGCTCAATGAGCGCGTCGACGCTCACGCGGCTGCCCCCCTCATACGAGAGTGCGCCAGGATTGTGGCAACCCTCGCAGTTGCGCGCACACCCTTGCACAAACACCGTGAAGCGAATGCCGGGACCGTCGACGATCGAGTCGTCAGCGGTCCCGTACAGGCTCACATTTGTTGCTTCTTCAGTCGGTTGCTCAGAATGCATGCTTATTGCCCGGAGGCGTGAGCGTTCTCGTGCTCAATCTCTGCACGGCTGATGCCGTGCTTGACGCGCTCAGACTCCTCGGCGCGCTTTCCGTCGTTGAAGCGGTCGAGCGTGCCCACCAGATATCCGGTGATGCGGCGAATGCGCTCAAAGGGAGTGTCGCCCTCTGTGCGGCCGCACTTGGGGCAACGGTCTCCGATGATCCCGTTGTAGCCACAGACTGGGTCGCGGTCCACCGGATGGTTGACGGAGCCATAACCCACGCCGCTCTCCCTCATATGCCGAATGATGGCCTCAAAGGCCTCAAGGTTTTCGGAGGGGTCGCCGTCAAGCTCAACATAGCTGATGTGCCCGGCGTTCGTGAGTGCATGGTAGGGCGCCTCAACCTCGATCTTCTTAAACGCGTTGATGTCGTAATAGACAGGCACATGAAAGCTGTTGGTGTAGTAGTCGCGGTCAGTGATGCCCTCAATGACGCCAAAGCGCTCACGGTCAATGCGCACGAACCGCCCCGAGAGCCCTTCGGCAGGAGTGGCGAGCAGCGAGTAGTTGAGGCCCTCCTTGCGCGCGCGCTCGTCAAGCCGTGCGCGCATGTGCCCAACGATGTCGAGACCGAGGTTTTGGGCCTTCTCACTCTGCCCGTGATGCTCGCCGATGAGCGCCACGAGTGTCTCCGCCAGGCCGATGAAGCCGATCGAGAGCGTGCCGTTTTTAAGCACCTCGCCAACCTCGTCGTCCCATGCGAGCTCTTCTGAGCCGGTCCAGACGCCTTGTCCCATGAGGAAGGGCATGTTGTAGACGCGCTTTTTGGACTGGATGGCAAAGCGGTCGAGCAGCTGCTGGCACACCAGGTCGATGTTCCGGTCGAGCAGCTCGAAGAAGAGAACCTTGTCGCCTTTTGCGCGAATGGCAAGCCTCGGCAGGTTGATGGACGTGAAGCTCAGGTTGCCGCGCCCAGGAGTGATCTCCTTGCTCTTGTCGTACGTGTTGCCGATGACGCGTGTGCGGCAGCCCATGTAGGCGATCTCGGTCTCAGGCGTGCCGTCATAATATTGTATGTTGAAGCTCGCGTCCATGAAACTGAAGTTCGGGAACAACCGCTTGGCGCTCGTCGCGCAGGCCTGCTTGAACAGGTCGTAGTTGGGGTCTTCGGTGTTGTAGTTGACGCCCTCTTTCACACGGAAGATCTGAATGGGGAATATGGGCGTCTCGCCGCCGCCTAGCCCCTCCTCGGTCGCGAGCAGCAGGTTGCGGATGACCATGCGGCCTTCGGCAGACGTGTCCATGCCGTAGTTGATCGACGAGAACGGGGTCTGCGCGCCAGCCCGCGAGTGCATTGTGTTGAGGTTGTGGATAAAGGCCTCCATCGCCTGATGCGTCGACCTGTCGGTGTCGGCAGCGGCCTGCTTTGCAGCATAGCGCTGCGCACGGTCGACGACCGCCTCGCTGACACCGATGTCGACGAGCTCTTCAAGCAGGAACGTCTTCTCGACGCTCAGGTAGTTGACGTCCATGTTGAGCGAGGGAGCAAGCCCGGTTTGCGCCTCAACGCGCGACACAAGGGCCTCGACACACTGCTTCAGGTCAACAGTGTCGGTGATCAGCTCAAGCGCAGCGGCAAGGTTCTTCTTGTAAAAGCGTCGGTACGTCTTCCTGACACCGACCGCCATGCCGTAGTCGAAGTTCGAGATCGACTGACCGCCGTGCTGGTCGTTTTGGTTTGTCGGGCTGGCGATGCATGCCAGCGCCGAGTAACTCGTGATGTCGCTCGGCTCTCGCAGCACGCCGTGACCTGTCGAGAAGCCACCTTGGAACAGCTTCACGATGTCGATCTGGCAGCAAGTAGTCGTAAGCGTGTAGAAGTCGAGGTCGTGGATGTGGATGTCGCCGTCGCGATGCGCCTTTGCCTGCTCCTCCGAGAGGATCCCCATCTGATAGTACTGCTTGGCCACTGCCGAGCCGTACTTGAGCATCGTGCCCATGGCCGTGTCGGAGTCGATGTTGGCGTTCTCGCGCTTAACGTCAGAGTCAGAGGCGCTCGCGTTGGTGATCTCGTCGATCTCTTGCATGAGCCGCGTGCTCATGACGCGTGCGCGGGCGCGCTCGTCGCGGTAGCGGATGTACGCGCGTGCGATCTGGAAATGCCCGTTCTCGTCAAGCACCTCTTCAACAAGATCCTGGACGCCCTCGACCGTTGGGTCGCCCTCGATGGCCCCTGCCTTGAGCTTGTCGTACACCTGCTGAGCAAGCTTCTCGTAGGTCGCGCGCTCACGGAGCACTCCTTGAGCCGAGAAGGCCTTCTCGATCGCGTTGGTTATCTTGGCGAGGTCAAAGTTGACCGCCCTTCCGTCTCGTTTGACAATCAGTGATACTTTTGTCGGCTTCGCTGCCATGTTGTCCTGCCTTTCCGTGTCGTGTGTGTCCTGCGTTTTGCTGTTCTGTTTATCGTGCTCAGCCGCGTCGCAAGCGCCGTGGCTGTTGCTGGCGATGTTGTGCGTGCTTCTTGCTCGGTCACGCCGAGCGCTCTGGCTCAGCTCCTGGCGCATCTCCTGTGCCTCTTGTTCGTCGTTCTTCAACGTGCTACCCCTTACGTGCTTTTTGCTCTTGCGTGACCTGTCGATAAACCACTAGAATCCACAATATTGGGGCACTTCGCACAGGTAACCCACAGGTTATCCGCAGTTTTACCACAACATATTGTGCATCAGTGTGATTCTTAACATAGATATAGTAGACCGACGATGCCCGCTTTTCAATAGCGGGCAGGTAACTTTTTCTTGAACAAGAGGATTTTTTGGCTGCGCAAGACTGAGGGGCTCGCGGGACTCGGCACGTTGGGAGAAGGACGGCCGTACGCCAGCCGAACGGCGGCAGCTAGTGGCCTGAGCGCCTGAACTTCGAGCGGATGATGCCGCGGGCCTTGCCGCGGGCTACCTTGACCAGGCGCGTCAAGGTCACGGACTGAACTGCTCCCGCAATCCGCGCATCGACGCTTGCTGATGCCATGTTTGCGACCAGCTGCTCGTAGTAAGGCGACGTGCGGGCCTGCGCCCAGTACTCGCGAGAAAAGTCTCCATTGGCATAGTTCCAGGGCTTCTCTGGTCCCGCATAGTGGATGATGCGCGGGTTAGCCCGCGCGCTCATGTAGCGCTTGGCAATGTCGGCGGGCGCCCAGTCAAGGATCAGGCGCTTCCTCCCGATGCCAAGATGGTGGTCGACCAGTGCGTTCCACTCCATGGGCAGGTAAGACACACGGCCGTCACAGACCGAGTTGAGTATGTCTTGGTCGAGGTAGCGGTCGAACTTGCCGCTCGCCGCCATATTGATCAGGCTGATCGAGTCGTGCACACGGCGCAGCTCGTCTACGTTGAACAGCAGGACTCCCGCCTGAAAATAACCGTAGGGGTCCTGCATGCCGAGCACTTCGCGCGAGTACTTCAAGCGTCCGCACAACTCAGCCTCATCATAGACTTTGCCGGCCATGTCAAGGTTAAGGTTCGCCAGGTAGTCGGCATCGATGACGGCGCCGATCAGGCAGTCTCCCAGGTCATGGTCGTACAGATCCCCCACATCGGCCTGGATGAGCAGGTCGCAGTCAAGGTAGAGGACCTTGTGGTAGGCCGCCATGATGTCAAGTATCAAGAACCGGTAGAAGGTCTCCACCGATATATGGCCGACAATCGCCTTGGTGCTCAGTTCTTTGTCGGCCAAGAAACGCCGCACGTTTATGATACGAAGCGACATGTTGCCGTATCTCGCTGCCCGCTGCATAAGCACCCGTTCGTTAGCGGCGCTGATGTCTGTGGTGAAGACGGCTATGTCGTAATTGCGCTGCGGCGAAGCATTCTCGTACAGCGACGCCAGGGCTACGTCAAGACAAGGGACAAACGCGTCGTTCGAAGCGAAGACGATTCCGACCGCGTCAGAACTGGATGGCTGCGGGCGCTCGGGTATTCTGCTGGTGTCCTTAAAATAGGCTACTTCGAGCTCTTTGACCACCAACTGCGCGCGCATGGCATGGAGATAAAACATGCCAAAAAGGCGCTCTGCGAGGTGCCCGGTCGTGCGCAGGCCTTGTATCGAGTACCGCGACATGTCAGTGCGCCGCTCGAACTCGTCCATGACGTCAAAGAGGATCGGAAAATACACGTCAAGGAGCTTTTTGCTCATGATGACCATATTGCAGGGATAAAACATGTCACCCGCGCTGTAGGCCTCGGCTAGGGGCGCCAGGTCAGGGTGGCGCTCCTCGATTATCTTTATCATGCACTCATAGTCCGCGTCGGGCAGCATTTCGGCGTTGTGCCAGTGCTCGCGCACCGTGGATGCCCCCAGCTCAACCACCGGTATGCCTTTGGCGATGATAAAGTCAGTGCCCTCGACCGCAGCTGTCACAGACGCCTCGTCCCAGCACAGTTCTTCAAGGGCCTCAGCGCAGAGGTGCCGGTACTCGAA
>JAITHV010000116.1 GCA_031279835.1 Coriobacteriales bacterium | reverse complement strand
GCGGCAAATAGGTGCCAGGGCACACGGGAAATGCATCTTTAACTGGTGTTTTACGGCGGTGAGTGGTTGTGACCCGAAGCAGAGCGAATCGATGCTACCTAACTTTCCAAGATTACGTGTTTAACAATTCATAAAAGGAGGACTGCCTATGAAACGACACCTCGCAATCCCTAAGTCTGTCATGCTCGCACTGCTGTTTTTGCTCATCCTGGTGCCCCTCCTTGTGTTTTCCGCCTGCAGTGAAAAAACAGCGATCCAAGAGACCTGATTATTGGTAAATGGAAGATTGAGAGTGGCGAAGAATTCCTCACCACGCTCCGTGTCGCATCCAGCTCTGCCGAAGCAGGGACAGAGGATTACGACTTTTATTTTGAAGTCCAGGAAAAAGTCAAGATTGTCTCACCTTTGACTCCGGGCTATATTCTCAACTACACCTATACCTACATGCCTGATGAAGAGTACCTTAACCTGAAATATGACGGAAGGTCTATGGGGGAGTTCGACATCGTCGTGCTGAAGACGACGACTCGTTTGAGTTGTCCTCTATCGCGAACCCAGGAGCCATGGTGCTCAAGAGGATGTAGACAAAACGTTTACGCACAGCAGGCATGCCCCGCTCGCGGGGCATGCCTGCTGTGTTCTCACAGTGTCCAATCATGCGGCTCCCAAGAAGCGGTGACAAGCACATCCGTTAGCAAGGTCGAAAGCCCGGAGGCGGCTATTCTCTCATGGACTACAGCATAAAGGCTGCGCGGCACACAGACAAAGGCAACGGGAATGCCCGACGCCGTGCTGAGCTCGATGAGGGGAGCGAGTGCGTCTAAGACCGTCTCGGCCGTGGTATGGTCCTTGAGGTGCGTGTTGCAGACAAGGTGGGTGACACGCGTCCCCGAGGCCTTTTCGATGCCGCGCAGGACGGCCAGCGCGTCGTCGGGCGCCGCAGTCTCAGGTCGGCAGAAGTTCACCACGCCGAGGACTGCGCAGTCGCGATGCGCTGCCAGCTGAGGCTCGAAGCGTGCCAAGGCACGGGCGCCGTCGGGGTCGCCGCCCACGTCTACGACCACCGGGGACTCCTTGCTCGCTGTGCGTATCCTCACGTCGATGCCTGGCATGAGCGAGGGGCTGTCGAGGTTGCTGGCGCCATAGACCGGGCCAAGCACGTCCACCGTGGATGCGGCAAGCTCGTTGCCGTAATCGCTCGTGCGAAAGTAGGGGTTCACGATGTCGAGGTCTATGACGCTGGCATTGTTGGAGCGTCTTGCCAGCAGCAGCGCGATATTGAGTGCGAGGTTCGTCTTGCCTGAGCCGTAGTGCCCGACGACGACGGTCAGTGCGCCGAAGGACGCCTCTGCGGCCAGTGCGCCGTCGGCGCGTCTCGCGTGGGTTGGGCTTTCGGCCTTCTCTTGCGGGGTCATAGCACCGAGAGGTAGCGGCGCAGCTCCCATTCTGAGATGTGCGCACAGTATGCGGACCACTCCTCGCGCTTGTTGCGCACGAAGAAGCTGTGGATGTGCTCGCCCAGAACCTCGCGCATGAGTGCCGAGCCCTCGAAGCGCTCAATGGCGTCGCCCAGGTTGTTGGGCAGCATCGTGACGCCCCTGCTCTTGAGCTCGGCGTCGCTCAGGGCATAGGCGTTCGAGGTGAACTCGGGGGGCAGCTCCAGCCCTTCCTCAATGCCGGCGAGCCCGGCACCGAGCATGACGGCAAAGACAAGGTAGGGGT
This sequence comes from Coriobacteriales bacterium, assembly GCA_031279835.1. Lineage (GTDB taxonomy): Bacteria > Actinomycetota > Coriobacteriia > Coriobacteriales > UBA8131 > JAITHV01. The sequence continues at coordinate 6,552 of JAITHV010000116.1, read as the reverse complement.
TGCAGGACGGGTCGGGGCTTCTCACCTCGATGCGCGTGGCGGTCTCTTTGCCAGGCCGGTAGTGCGGCACGCGTACTAGTGCCGAGCGGTTGCGACGTGCCCAGGTCACGTAGACGGGCGCCGCGAAGCCAGGGACGAGCCGTTTGTATGAGTTGACGAACTGGTTCGTGACTGCGGTGAATTCTGGTGCGTATTTTAGTATGCCAGCAATGTAGCTCTTTGCGATAGCGGAGAGGTTGCAGCCTTGCGGGTCGTCAGCGTCAAAGAAGGCGTTGACGCCGTCGCCGGTAGAGAGCGACTGGTGCACGTGCATGCCGTTGCCGTACTGGTTTGCGAGAGGCTTAGGCATGAACGTCGCGTAGGCATTGTGCTTCATCGCCACCTCTTTGACCACGAGCCGGTAGGTCATGACGGCGTCGGCCATCGAGAGCGCCTCGTCATAGCGCAGGTCGATCTCATGCTGAGAAGGAGCGGCCTCGTGATGGGAGTACTCGACGGGTATGCCCATGTGCTCAAGGCTCAGCACCGTGTCGCGGCGGATGTCGCTCGCCACGTCGAGCGGGGTGAGGTCGAAGTTGCTGCCATTGTCGAGAGGAACGGTCGTCTCGGCGTCCCTGAAGTAGAAGAACTCGAGCTCAGGGCCGACGTTCATCGTGTAACCGAGCGCGGCCGCCTTCGCGAGCATGCGCTTGAGCGCGTGGCGGGGATCCCCCTCGAATGGGTCTCCCTCGGGCGTGCGGATGTCGCAAAACATGCGCGCCACTGAGTTGATCTGCGGCCGCCAAGGCAGGATCTGAAACGTCGAGGGATCGGGGTACGCGAGCATGTCGGACTCCTCAATGCGCGTGAATCCCACGATGGACGAGCCGTCAAAGCCCATCCCCTCCTCAAAAGCGCTCTCAACCTCTGAGGACGTGACAGCAAAAGACTTAAGCGAGCCCAGCAAGTCGGTGAACCAGAAGCGGACAAAATGCACGTCGTTGCTCTGAACAGACTTCAAGACATAATCGATCTGAGGGGAGAACAGCATGGACACTCACCCTTCCTGCAGTCAGCGGACTGGCGTAGTACTGCACAGATTATGCCACAAGTCAGCGGTCACAGGCAGGGACGGCCATTGGGCGGCCTCGGGGACGGTTCGCGAAAGCGGGCAGAGGCTGCACACAGGCCAGCAGAGGCTGCACACAGGCCAGCAGAGGCCTGGCCGGCCACGTGAGCGCCCTTGGCTAGGATGCGAACAAGGACTGGGCGGTCATATCAAGGTAGTGCTCGCCGCCGAGGCCGGGGAACGCCGCGCGCATCCTGGACTTGAAGCTCTCGGCATCAGGCGCGGCTGAGGCAATTGAGACGAGCGCGACGAGGTAGGCGGCCTTCTCTCGCACGTCATCGAGAGTCTCTGGACCATGATGGCTGCTGAGCGCCATTGGCAGCTCACGGGAGACGTAGCCGTTCAAGAGATCGATGGACGCCTGCGCCTGCGCGACGCTCTCGACGATCGAGTGCGTGTCGTGACCGAGCAGGTGGGTGTATATGAGGCCTGCCTCCTCGACCACGAGGTCGAAGGCGTCAGCGGTGGGAACAACCTCAAACTCGATGCCTGCCAAGGTGAACCGATCGTCCTCGATGAACCCTGTCGTCGGCAGCATCGAGCCGTCAAACGCGCCCGCGAACGCCTGCATGAAGCCATCGACCGCGCGTTTTCCCTTGCCGTGGCGGCCATAGTACTCTGCCGAGCGCGTCGTGTAGCGCGGCACGTCAGGCAAAAAGCAGCCTGGCATGTGGTAGGGCGCGATGACCCCCTCGACAACCAGGCCGCGACTGGCAAGATAGCCCTCGAGCTCTGTGATGTTCTTGGTGAAGTTCGGCTGCTCCACCACAACCGCGCGCCCAGACTTCTCAAGCACGTGCACGACATCATTCATCGCGTCGTTCGTGCAGTAGGCGTGCAGCGTGATGCCGTTGCAGTCAAATCGCGACACAAAGCCAGCCTCGAGGTCGATTGTTTCGAGGGCGGTGTTGCTCTGGGTGCTCGCACTGGCCATGGCGCCTCCTCTTGTTCGTGTGACGACAAGGACCCATGGTAGCGCCCCAGGCAAGGGTGGGAGGCGGCCAGGCGCTGCCGTGGCCGTTGCCTTGCCCAGCGGTAACGGAGCCGCAGTCTGTGCCTCTGTGCCGACAAGCAGCAAGGGCGCGTCAGCACTTGAGCTTGGCCTGCCGCATCAGCAGCGGGAGAACCAGCGCAAGCAGGGCTGCCATGACCAGCATGCAAACGAGGCTCGCCGCCGGCTCTTGCACAAAGCGCAGCCAGTTTGGCAGCCAGTCAGCATGTTGGAGGATTTCTGACGGCATCTTGCTGGCAAAGGGCATGCTGGCAAGCGAGGCCATGACGATTGCCGCGAGGATGCCTCCCGCTGCTGCGAGGACGCGCCGCAGCTGAAAGCCCGAGACCGCGAGCCACCCAAGCAGGAAGCAGAGCAGGTTGCTTGCCAGGACCCCTGCAAGCGCGAGCGCGTCAAGGCTGGCAGTCGCCCACGCCACGACGCCAGACACGACAGCAAGTGCCACCGACAACGCTGCGCCCGCTACGAGCAGCGCGCGCGCGAACTGCCGGCGCGTCACCCCGAACATCATATAGAGCTCCAACATCAACGGGTATACTATCCCCATGACCAATAAGAAGATGTTGTTCGAGTTCACTGCTACAATCGCTAGCGCGATCTGCGTGCTCTCTGCGTCAGGTTTGCTCAAGAGCGTGACGAGCGGCTGGAGCGCGACGAGCACGCCTGTGAATATGACCAAGTACCAGAGCGTCGAGGTTCCCATGTTTTTGAGCAGGTAGCGCACGGCTCCGGCCAGTGCACGGCCGGAGGATTGGCTCGCCCGGTTGGAGGGCTGGCTCGCCCGGCTGGTCTCGTCACTCATAGCTCTCCCCTTCCTTTAACGTCAGCGATATGAACAGGTCTTGCAGCGCCATGCCCTTTGCGCGCAGCACGTCGCAGTCGTCATGCAAGAGCACCCGCCCCTCGTCCAGCATCAAGGCCTCGGTGAACAGTCGTTCCATCTCGGAAATATAGTGTGTTGAGAACAATATTGTGCGCGGGTACTTGAGGTAGTCCTGCAAGAGCTCGTCCACGAAGACCTTCCGATACACCGCGTCCATGCCGAGGTATGCTTCGTCGAATATGGTGAGAGGGGCGCGCGCGGCAAGCCCGAGGATGCAGCGAACGGCAGCCTGTTGGCCCTTGCTCAAGCGCGAGGTGCTTTTTCGCATCGGCACGTCGAAGCGCTCGGCGAGCCGCGTGGCGAACGCGTTGTCCCACCGAGGCCGCATGTGCGCGGCCATGGCGAACAGCTCGCGGGGCTTGCAGTAGCTTGCGAAGCCTTCTTCTCTCCATTGATAGACGAAGGCTACCTCCGACATGGCCTGCGGGCTTTCGAACGGGTCTTGGCCCCAGAGACGCACGCTTCCGGCCGTGGGACGCCGAAAAGCGGCCAGCAGCGCCATGAGCGACGTCTTGCCTGCGGCGTTGCGCCCCAGCAGCCCACAAAGGGCATTTTGCGGAATGCTCACCGAGACGCCGTCGAGCGCCGGCTTTTTTTGGCGTGGATAGCGCAGCGTCACGTCGATGAGCTCGATGGCGGGCGGGGCGCTCTCGGGTGGGGCCATGGCGCCCGTCGGGTCGGGGTCGCCATGCGGGCTGGGGGCTGGGGGCTGCATCTCAGTCCTTTCGTCTTGTGTGGTCTTTGACGGCCGCCGAGTCGGCGATGCCGCTGCTTGCCTGCGGCGGCTGGTGCGCGAGGATGCTCTCGTCAACGAGCGCGTGAAGCTCGTCTGGCGTGACGCCGAGCATCTCTGCGCGCTGCGTGAGCGGCTCGACGTAGTCGTTTTTAAAGGCCTCCTGGTAGCGCACGCGGATTCTGGCAGGCGCATTGCGGCTTACGAACATTCCTAGGCCGCGGCGCTTGTAGACAATGCCCTCGTCCAGCAGCATGGTCACACCCTTGTGCACGGTCACCGGGTTTATCCCATAGAGGCTGACCAGCTGGCTGTTCGAGGGTATCTGGTCGTCCGGTCCGAGGGATCCCGCAAGGATCTCCTCCTCGATGGCCTCTTTGACCTGCAAAAACAGCGGGCGGTCGTTGTCTAGTTCTGCTCTCACCTGCGTGTCATCTCCAAACTGACCGGTATGCGGGTCTACGCTCACACATGCCTTGTTGCGTCTTACGGTCTTATAGTACAGTATATGACCATAAGACGCAAGTGGGAATAGTTGCTTTTCTTATCGACAGGTAGAGAGTTGGGGCATGCGAGTCTTGAGCGAGGCAGCCAGCTGCACGGCAAGCAGCTACGGCTGCTCGTGATGCTGTGTGTCGCCTTGGCCAGGGTCCTTTGGCCCATGGAGGCGGCGCTCTATGTCGCGGTCGGGCACGACCCAAGGGACCAGCGAGGCGAGGCAGGCGACGAGCGCGGCCATGGGGAGAAACACCCCGACGGCCATGCCGAGGGCAACAAGCGAGATCGAGATCGCAGATTTGCGGTAGCCGCTCGCCTTGAGCGAGACGGCAATGGTGCTTTGCACCCCATTGACATGCGCGAGCGCCCTGGCCAAGCAGAGCCAGACGACGTCGGCCGTGAGCATGACAGCCGCATATGCAAGCTCGGGGGCGCGCTCAAAGACGTTCTCCCCCATCCAGGCGGTAGTCAGCGGAAAAAGCGACATGCAGAGTATGAGCAAGATGTTCAGCCAGAGCACCTTGCCGGACACCTGACGTGACGCCTGGAACAGATGATGGTGGTTGTTCCAATAGATTGCAAGCGTGAGAAAGCTAACAAGATAGGTGAAGAATTGAAACCTGAGCTCCCACAGGGCCTCGAGGGTCGCGTGCTCGGGCGTTTTAAGCTCAAGAACGAGTATGGTCATGACGATGGCGATCACTGCGTCGGTGAAGGCCTCAAGTCGTGTCTTGCTCATGGGGCACATTATACGCCCAGTCGGCCAGCCTGCACGCCTCGTCGGGCAACCTTGCCGTTACGTTAGGTTCGCGTTGGCTCTTGGCTCGTGGCTCGTGGCTGAGCGGCGCATGCCCGGCCTTCCCTTGCGGCCTAGCAGCGCACAGCCTTGCGCTTGAACCCGAGCTTCCCCTTCTCGCGCATGCCCAGGATCGTCTCTGCCGCAGGGGTCAAGGCGCATGTGCCTTTTTTTGCGGCCACCGTCACTGTTCCGATGCGCTCGGCAGTCGCGACAGCCTCCTCGTGCAAAGGCAGGTATGACACGCCGACGGCGATGACGAAGCTGTGCATCACGCGGCGAACGTGGTCTGAGCTGTTGTGGATGGTCTGCTCTGCCCTGGTGAGAAGGGCCAGCACCTCTTCTCGCTCAAAGTAACTGTCTGGCCGCCAGCCGAGCAGCCACTCGTAGCAAGACCAGCCTGCCGACTGACACAGCTCGCGGTCGCTTTGGATCCAGCGGCCTGCAACGACTTGCGCACAGTCAGACTCGGCCAGCGTGACCGCCACCACAAAGTCAGAGAGCATGGAGAAGTACGCCAGATCGATCCAGCGGTCAAAGTCCGCCTCAGTCATGGACCGTGCGTCGGCTATTGTGCCGGCAAAATACATCGCGTCGTAATTGCCGGTGGCCATGAGCTCCTCAGCGAGCGCTTGGTCGCCCTTGAGCTTTTTGGTGAGCGGCTTCATTGCGCCCGTGGCCACGCCGAACAGCGGCTCACGAGCACCCCTGCCCATATACTGCTTCTTCATGCGCTCGGTGCCCAGAGACTCTAGCGCGGCCAGCACCTCGTCAAGAGCCATGCCGGTTTGGTCATCGCAGGCTTGACCCGCGATCTCGCCCTTTTGTGACATACGGGACCTCCTTTATCCTTTGTCTGCCTCTGTCGGCGTGAGGTCTAGCTCTATGGCCATCGTGCCGTCGGCAGAGTAGTAGCGCCCAGTGCCGACAAGCCCTTCCAGGCCGCCGGTCCCAGACCCTTTCACAGCTGTGAGCGTGCTTGAAGGGGCATGGGCAGCAAAGACGCCCTTGTCTTCAAGTACCAAGGTGCCCTGTTTTTCGCCAATGCTCCCCTCGAAGAGCAGGTAGCCGGTGTAGTGCGCCGTGCCGTTGTGCGGGTCTTCTTGGTCAATGGCGCTGTAGCTCATGAGATAGGCGACAAGAAATCGTCCTTGTATGGCCCCGCTGGCCTCAAAAACAGCCGTGACAGACGACAGCTGCCTCCCCTCCCACTGGCCTTGCAGGGCGTCTTCCTTCCAGTCCGACACGGTGAACTCTCCGGTTGCCTTCATACATCCTCCTTGCTAAGACAGCGCACTCGTCGTGTAGCGGCTTCCTCATGCAACTATAGCATGCTGTGCTATTGGTTGGGCGATAATCGGTGCATGGAGCGCATGGCGCGTATGGGGCGGGTAGAGCATCTGTAGAGTGAGTTAAGGCAGCCCGAAACACAAAGGCACTCGTTTGTTATACTATGCTCACACGGTGGTTTCAAATAAGACCCCAACTGCGGGGAGCCGACACCATGACGTCCAGTGTGGAC
>JAITHV010000013.1 GCA_031279835.1 Coriobacteriales bacterium | reverse complement strand
ATCGCTGACCGCCTACGTATCACTGATCGAGTGCTTATGTATGACGACTTCCTCGTAACCCATATGTTTTTACGTTTCGGAGAAGTCTTCGACCTCCATGACCTGGTCACCCCCTCGGTCAAACTGCTGAAGCGCCAAGATGACCAAAAGGGCAGCAATCTGACAGAAACCTTGTTTGCCTATATCCACCATCGCCAAGATGTCACCGAAACCTCAAAAGCCATGCATATCCACTACAACACGGCAAAATACCGCATAAACCGCATCAGAGAAATCACCGGCATCGACCTCAATGACGAGCAGCAAATTTTCAGGACCATCCTCTCCGAGCGGGCAATCGCGCTTTTGAACCGCATGTCGGACTGCGATTCCGGCTCAGGCTCTCGCTGAGGACGCCAACCACCCATGAATGGCCTTCGCAAAGGGCGGTGAGCATATGGCCAGGACCAAACGATGCTTCGAGGAATACGTTGCGATTAATGGGATACAGCAATACCTTCTGCATTTTCCCTGCCGCGGCGGGGAGATCATGCTGGTGCTTCACGGCGGGCCGGGGCAGTCTGCAACGCCCTTCGCCCATCACGCCGAGCCGCCTGTGCCTGTGTGCCATGCGGTGTACTACGACCAGCGCGGAACAGGAAAGACCCTGCGCAAGAACCCTACCAAGGGCAGTGACGTCACCGCCGAAAAACTCCTTGAGGACCTGGCGGCAACTGTTGAGTATCTAAAGCACGCCTACCAAAAAGACAAAATCATCATCCATGGCCATTCATGGGGCAGCGTGCTTGGACTGTTGTATGCCCATCAACACCCTGAGAACGTCTTGTTTTATATTGGCTCAGGCCAGGTCGTGGACTGCCTTCAGGGAGAACGGATCACTCTCAAAAAACTCAAGCAGTTGGCGTGCGACGACGCGCGCGACCAAGAGACCCTGTCAGAACTCGAAGACGGGCTGGCCGACGCAAAAGACTTTCTCCTACACGCAGGCACTTTGATGAAGCTCAAGAAAAAGCACGGCCTGGGCATCAGCACTAAAAACGTTGTGCGCATTGCCCTTCGAAGCCCTGTTTTTGGCATTGCGGACGTACGCGCCCTGTTCAGAGCGCAAAAGCTCAGCATTCACCTGCTTGACTTCCTCTCGGCGTTCTCCGCCTGGGAGATCACCGAGCTCAACACCCCTGCTTATTTTATTCATGGCGAGAATGATGGCCAAATCCCGATTGAACAGGTCATGGAGTATTTTGACGGCCTTGTAGCTCCCGACAAGGGGTTTTACCCAATTGCCGATGCCGGTCATATCTGCGTGGCGGATAATCTGAAAGGAGTCTTGTGCGCCCTGAGCGAGATTCAGGGCAGATTCTCAAGTCATTGCCGTGAGAAGAGTCAGTAGTTGGCCAGCAGCAGGCTCACCATAAGATGCGTGTAGACAAGCGCTCCGATGAGCACCGTTGCGTTTGCCACGATCTCTGCGCACACAAGCAGGCTGTCTGCATCAGCAACCCTGCTTTGAGACACGAGTCTTTTGCGGCCAGGGACCAGGACGCCGCCCTCCTGCCCAAGGCCTGCCATCTTGTTGCCAAGCGACGCGGGGATGCTTGTCGCAAGCCAGCCGGTCGCGTGCGAGTCAAAGCGGGCATGGTGGCGCGACGTGACGACGACAACTGACTGCGTGACAATTAGCACAACATAGCCGACCAGCACGATTGCAAGCCAAAAAACCGGGGCTTCTCCCCCTTCGACGACTGCCGCCAACACAGCAGCACGCTCGTCGTTTTCTGCAACCAGCAGTCCTGCCAGCCCCATTGCCAGCAGGCTCGCAACCGTGAGCAGCCAGTAGCCCACGCAGCGCAGGTCTCCCAGGCCACGCACCTCTTGTGGGTGCAACAGGCAGGTCACCAGCAGCAAGAACGCGGTTCCTAAGACGAACGAGAAAAGCAGGAGCAGCGGCACAAGCGGCACGGCGCACAAGGGGCCAAGACCGCCTATCACCGCCACTAACAAGGCGGTGTGTATGACGCAGCAGACCGCCAGCAGGGTGTTCGCAAGCAGCAACAGCGAGCTGATCGGCGTGTCGGTGCTCGGCTTGCCAAGGGGGGCGGCACGGTTCCTCTCCCTGCGCCACCTGCCCTCATGCCACAGGCATGCCACCGTGACGGCCATCAGCAGCACCAGCTGCACAAGCCCTCCAAGCAGCAGCGAGAGCGACATGTCGAACCTCGACAGGTAGCATATGGCTCCTTCTGAATGACCGCAGAGCCGCACAAAGACCGAGCCGACGCCACCCATGACCATGAGGGCCGCAACCGCCGTCATTGCGAACACGAACGACGAGGCGAGTCCGGCCCTCACGGCACGCAGCACCTGCGGTGCGACCAGTGCCAGCACGCAGGCTATAAACGCGGCGCCCGTGGCCATGCTGACCGAAAAGAGATACACGCCCAGTATCACGCCTGGCGCCATTATCTTCTCCCGAAGCGCAAGGCATCGTCGCGCGCGCGCAACACGGGCCCCTTACCCAAACGACGCAACTTGGCCGTACAGCTGGCGCTGTCGCTGCTGGACCGCCCGCACAAACGCCTGCTGCGCGTCCGAGGCCCTCAGCCGTATGAGCACGTCGAGCAACACGGCGTAAAACCAGGCGAACGGCGCACGCTCCAACAGGTCGCGCTTGTAACGCGGCAGCCACTCGAGGTGCTCGCAGAGATACAGCTGCGCCTCCTCGAACAGCCCGTTGCACACAAGCAAGGCTAGGAAGTCGAGCATGACGCTCAGGTGGTCTGGGCGCTCGGAGCTCATCTGGGCCAGCTGCGCCCCCATGCTCATGAGCATCACCTCTCGGCTCCGCTGTGCCTGAGCAGTGCCTTTGCTTGCTGCTGCGGCCGCCCCGTTTGCCGAGGCGAGAGGAACAGAGACCGAGGCAGAGGCTGGGGCAGAGGCTGGGGCAGAGGCGCCGGTCGTAGAGCCGGCCGGCGCCCCAGCCGCAGGAGGAGAAGAGATCTGTGGAGAACCACCTGCCGCAGCGACGCTGGGCGCAACGGGAGCGACGCCGGACGCAGGAACGCCGGCCTGTGCAGTCGCCGGGGCCCCCGACGCACCAGCGGTGCCCGTGGCACCAGCAGCGCTCGTCAATCCCGGCTCTTCAGCACGGGGCATCAGCGGCTCGATGCTGCTTGGCCGCACTCCCGGGACCGCCGGTCGCAACGAGAACGTGTCCTGCGGCCGCGGCTCCATGACATGGCGGTACAACGCCTCAAGCGGCAGCACCGCGAAGAGCTTGCCCTCAGTGAAGTGGCATCGGTAAAACTCGGTGTGCTCAGTGTAGTCAGGCGGCAGCAGCTCGCCCAGTGTCATGGCGCCAGCAGTCCCGAAGCGCCGCAGCATCTCGTCGCTTTGACGCACGAAGCGCCGCCAGCCCTCGTGCCCAAAACGCTCGTCCCACTTTTTTTGCCCAGGGTTGCAAAAGCTGTCTGCGACAATGGCAAAGACAATGGCGTCGTTTCGCTCAAATGGCGCGCGGGAGGCAGCAGTGTAGTTTTCTTTCTTCATTTCTTTTTTCATGGCATCCCACAATCCGTCAAGGCCAAAATAACTCTCGACAAACCAGCTGGTTTTTTGATACTGTAAACAAGCGTTTATATTGATTCATGCCCTCAAACAGGTGATTTTGGGCAATTTTTGCCCCGTGCCTGTTCACCCGTTTTGGGGGATGAGGCCCTGGCTTGGGAGAACGCATGGGCGCTCTGCATGCTCGCTGCGGCAAAACTGCCGACTTGTTGCCGCAACAGCGTCATGAGTGTCGTTTTGTATGCTGCCATGACATGTCTCGCCACTGCGGCCGTGTGTCCGCAAGCGAGCCATATACTTCACCTGGAGGAGCTTGGTGAACGAGCTTGATGATCGGACGCACGCTGAGCAAGACAGCCCAAAAGAACGCATGCGGCCAACCACCGAGCCGACGCCTGTCAACACGACCGCGCCCGAGAGCCTCGTCGCGCTTCTCAAGCGCCTCGCGCCGCTCATCGTCGGTCTTGCCCTCACGCAGTTCGTCGGCATTGCCTCGGTGCACCTGACCCATGCCGACCTCGACAGCATCTGGCTCAATGACCTGGCCGGCCTGATCGCCCTTGCCGCGCTCGCCGTGCCGACCCTTCTCGTCTTCATTCGCAGGCTGCGCCTTCCTCCTCACGTCATGCCGCTGGTCGCCTATGGCGCGGCCTCCCTTGGACTTGTTGTTTTTATCCTGATCAGTGCACAAAACCTGCTCGACCTCGGCAGCACAGCGTCCGAGGTGCTTTTGTTCGGCCTCGCCTTCCTTGCACAAACAGCCGGGACCTTCTACTGGCTCCAGGCGTCGCGCGGTCACTCGACTGCGCAGACGGTCATAATCGTGTGTTCTGCGACCATGCTCTATGACATCTTGGTGATGGGCGTCCTTGGCCTGTTCGGGGCAACGAGCTTCCTGGTATGCCTGCTGTTTGCTGTCGGGAGCTTTTTTTGCGTTGCTGCCCATCGTCGGCGCCAGGCAGGCTGGAGTGGTTCCGGAGTGTGCACCGTGCCCCCCGGCCCTGCGCCCCCTGACCCGACTGCCGCAGTCACCGGCACAGCCGCGCCCGAAGAGCCTGGACTCATCAGCCTTGCCGCCCAGCGCGTCGCTCACCGCCGCCTTGTCGCGACCGTCGCGCTCGGCATCGCCCTGCTCGCGTTTGGCACCGGCCTCTTCCTCGCCTTCGGGCCAGCAGACTACCTCGCGTCATTCTACTACCTCTCAGTGCTCGCCCACGTGCTTATCGTCCAGTCTACGGGCGTCTTTTTTATCCACCAGGCCTACCGCTCACAGTTCTGGCACCTGAGCCTGCGCATGCTGGGGATAATAACGGTGCTCCTCTTTGCCTCGCTCATCTTCGGCCTGCTGTTTGTGGGCGGGCCGCTCGCCACCGGCACCATTCTCGGCAACAGCATCAATACCATGCTGGTGACTTTTGCCTGGTACTTCGTCATCTTCCTCATGACGCGGGGCGCTCGCGACCCAGTTGCGTACCATCTCTTCGGGCTGTACTTCTTCCTGCTCCCGCAAATACTCGGCCGCAGCGTTGTGTTTCCTTTGCTGAATGCTTCCGAGAACATTGGCGTGTTCGCCGCAGCTCTTGCCGCCCTCGGCCTGATCCCCGTAGCACTGATGCTCTCGCTGTTCTTGCGCGCGTTGCTTCTCGACCGAGCCGCGCGCGTCCAGCGTCTCGACCAGGGACTATCGCTTAAGGCCATGGCAGACCAGATGGGCACGTCGGCCCCCGGTGGCTACACCGACCTGCGTGCAGAGAGCATGCGCCTGAGCATCGATGACCTCGCGCAGCGCTTTGGCCTGTCGCAGCGCGAGGCAGAGGTCCTGACGCTGTATGCACTCGGGCACACCCAAAAAAACGTCGCGCAGCAGCTCTGTATCTCGTTTGAGACGGTGCACACGCATATCAAGAACTGCTATGTGAAAACAGGGCTCGGCTCTCGACAAGAGCTTATTGATTATCTAAGCAAGAACTAACTTGCTGCTATGCATCGTCAGGTGCTTTTCTGCGTCGCGCAAGTCGGGCACGCACTATTCCCACGATGGTCGGTGCCAGGCTCACAGCCACAATGGCGATGATGATTAGCTCAAAGTTGTCCTGCACCAACGGTATGCCGCCGAAGAAGTATCCGAGGAGCGTAAAAATGCTCACCCACAGCACGCCTCCGACGATGTTGAAGACGGTATAGCGCCCGAAGTGCATCTTGCCCACACCAGCCAAAAAAGGCGCGAAGGTTCGTATGATCGGAAAAAACCTCGTCAACACCACCGCCAGCAACCCGTACTTGTCAAAAAATGCCTGCGTCCTGGTGATCCGCTCGGGCGTCAACGCCCTGATGCGCCCCGACTCGATGACTGCTCGACCGATGAGCCGCCCTATCCAGTAGTTCGACGTGTTGCCGAGCACAGCGGCACTGCTGAGCAAGACAAGCAAGACAGGCAGCGAGAGACCTCCGCCGTCAACGGCAAAGACGCCGGCCGCAAAAAGCAGGGAGTCGCCCGGCAAGAACGGGGTGACGACCAGTCCGGTCTCGACAAAAACGATGACAAAGAGCGGGGCATAGACCCAAATTGGCCCGAGCGCGTGTATCCAATCTGCAATGAACCCGCGCGGGTCACGCAGCAGCTCGAGGAAGAACTGGATGATTTCCAAGGTGCTCCTGTTCGGGGCAGTCTGAATTAGTAGACAAAAGAATGCTCAGGCGCTCATCAGGGAGACCTTATGGCTGCTTCCGTCAAGACCTGACCAGGTTCGGAATGTGATGCCGCCTGAGCTCTAGTATTCTCTCACAGTGCGCCCAGGATGTCACATCGAGCGCGTGCGCGTTATGCGTGCGCGCTATGCGTGCGCGCATAGCGCGCACGTTATGAACGAGCTTTATGAGCACACAGCGCAAAGACGCACTGCACGTAGTGCGCCTTTGCGTCTGTGTTCTTCTGAATGGCGAGTGTCCCTGCCTGCGCCGCCTGAGCGCACCGACAATGTTTCGCCAGCCCTGTGACTCCCCTTGCAGGCCGGCACTGCTTGTGCATCTATTGAGAGTTATGCCTTGACGGACACGGGGAAGGGGTATATCGGCTCGTCACTCTCGAGGTCGCTGAGCTCAACCATGCCTGTCAAGATATCCACATACTGATAAGACTGCCGGGTGATGCGCCCGCGCTTCTTCTCAACTTCCATGATGAACAACTGGGGGTGCGCCTGTGTGAGGATCCCCTCACACTCAATGATCTTCGAGCGACCCATGTTTGCCCTTACTTTAAACCGGGTGCCGGTACTGTCAACAAGCTTATCGCGAATGCGTGCAACAATCTGCGCCTGTTCCATTAAATCCATGAATGTTACCTCCGACGATTATACATTGAGCGTTGAATTATAGCATCAATTTAACAGTTTTGTGTTTCCATTTGGTAACAAAGGCGATAGTGCTGTAGTACTATCTAGTGATGTGATTGGTTTTGCTATTCTGTTGCCATAGGCAGGCACGCGGCGCACAGAAGCTAGTCCTGGGACAGCTGCTCTTTGAGGTCAATGATGCGTTGCCGACAGTCGGCATCAGCCACCCCAAGGATCTGAACGGCGAGGATGGCGGCGTTTCGCGCGCCGTTAATGGCGACTGTGGCAACCGGAACCCCCATGGGCATCTGCACCATAGACAAAAGCGAGTCGAGCCCTCCCAGGTCGCTCGTCTTTATGGGCACTGCGATGACGGGAAGCGGGGTGTATGCTGCCACTACGCCTGCAAGATGGGCCGCCTTGCCGGCGGCGGCTATAATGACGTTTAGCCCGCGCTCGGCTGCCCCGGATGACCAGTCGTGCACCTTTGCGGGGTTGCGGTGTGCGCTCGCAATTATCAGCTCGTACGCAACGCCGAGCTTTTCAAGCTGATCCACACACGCACTGATGACCTCGAGGTCGCTTTTCGAACCGATGATGATGCCTACCTGCGCGGTTGTCATAGGGCGCACGCTCCGTTTCTCGTACCTATTGCCGCTCGTGCAAGCCCGCAGGACATAGAGCCTACGAGCCTACGAGGCTGCGGGGCTGCAAGGCTGCGGGGGTCGGAGGCTTCGTGCGGCAATGGCCGCTTCGAGCCTTTCTGTGATGAACTCTAACACACTGCCGGAGGGTTTTTCTTGGCGTCATGCGCACGGCTGAGACGCACAGCTGTTATACTGAACAGCGCATATCTGTTCAGGGCGAGGTGAAACTCCTCACCGGCGGTGATGGGCTGCGTCGCAAGTCGCGCCACGAGTCCCGCGAGCCACGCCAGTGGTTGACCCAGTGCGAACCTGGGACCGACGGTTATAGTCCGGATGAAAGAACAGCGCATCGCTTGCTTTGCGCCACGCCCACAGGTTCTGTGGGCGTTTTTTTACGAAAACGCAACGCGCAGAACATGAAGCTGTGGCTAGCCAAGGCGGCCTGCGCGAGAAAGGAGCATTGCCTCATGACACGCATCGACCCTCTGCCATCGAGCCGCCCCGCACGTCGGCCGCTTTGGAGTGCGCGACAGATAGCCACTATGGCACTCTTCACGGCCTTGAGCGTCATCTTTTCATTCATCGAGATACCGCTCATGCCCGGTGCCGCCGCATTCCTGAAGTTCGACCCCGCCAACGTGCCTGCGCTGCTCGCCGGCCTTGTGTACGGGCCAGCAGCCGGCTGCGTGGTCGGCATACTGAGTGCCGGCCTCCATGGGCTGTTTGTGGCCAACCCCGTCGGCGCGCTCATGAACGCCGTCGCTGTTGTCGCCTTCGTGCTGCCCCCCGCGCTCATCTGCCTCAACCGCAAAGGCGTCGTGCGCATGACAGCCGGGATGACGCTCGGTTCAGTGGCGAGCATTGCCGCGATGCTGCTCATGAACGTCCTGATCACGCCGTTTTACCTGGGCGTTCCGCTTGACATGGTCGTAGGGATGCTCGTCCCCGTCCTGCTCCCGTTCAACATTATCAAGGCCGCGCTCAACTCGGCGCTCACCGCAATCGTGTACCAAAGCTTAAAACGGGTCCTTGTAGCAGGATAAACCCAGCGAGCCCGCCCCGTTGCGCCATCGTGGACCTGGCCGTGTGATTACGGGCTTGAGTCACTGGCCGTCGTCGAGGCACTCAAACAACAGGCGCTCGGCATCCGGCAAGCTTGCGCGAGCACGGTCGCGCACGCCGTTGACTCCAACAAAGAACTGCCGCATGAGCGCCACGAGCAGGTAGCGTCCCTTAGTCGAGAGCACGATCTCGTCGGCCGTCTCACGCGCAAACGCGCCAGCCGTTCGGTAAAAAGCGTACTCGACAGGCACACCTGATGCGACCGAACAGCCAAAGTCACTCTCCCACTGCCGTTTGTCAAGACGCAGGCCAAACAGCTGCATCATGAGCCGGTAGCGCATGCGGTCGTAGCGCGAGAAGCGCACCACGCCCTTCACGCTCATGCGTCCCTCTCCAATGAGGCGAATATATTCGTTCACGCTAAAAGTATTGACATACAAGCTGCCGTCAAGGTAGGAGAAGCCCCCTGATCCAAGCGCCGGGTATTCCTCATAGTCAACAATGTATTCGTCTATCATTGTGTTGTCTGTACTAGCGCTCACTGCGTTGAAGGTCCAGGCGCTGCTGAACTCGAACAAGGGCTGCGGGCCTTCTCCACACAATGCCGCGCTGACCAGCTGGTAATAGCGGTGCTCCCGGGCATGGCTTACCTGGCCGACCGTTTGCCTCAGCGAGCGCGCGACCGACGGCGATGCCATGAGCGGGTAAAAGGTCGTCTGGGCTACGCCGCTTTCGAGTATACAAGCCAGATCGTAAACGAGCTGGTCTTCGGTCTGGCTCGGGAAGTTGAAGATCATGTCGGCGTTGATGGTGTCAAAGTGCCTGGCAGCAGCCTGGAGGCGCTCGAGCGTCTGAAGCCCCGAGCCGTAGGCCTCATGTCGGCCGATCTGCCGAAGCAGCCCGTCGTCGAAGCTTTGCACACCGACGCTCAGGCGCTGCACACGACCCTCCAGAACCTCAAGCCGCTCGGGCGTGAGGTGGTTGGGGTTGGTCTCGCACGAGACCTCCTCGATGCCAAACAGCGCGCGCGCCTCGTCGATGAGCGCAGTGAGCTCGTCGATGAGCACCGTCGGCGTGCCGCCGCCCACATACATGGACTTGAAGTCGTAGCCACGACCGCACAGCATGCGCATCTCGGCCCTGAGGGCTTTGAAGTACGCGCGCGCACGAGCCTCGTCAAAGGGAAACCGGTTAAACGAGCAGTACGGGCACAGGCGCTCACAAAACGGGACATGCACGTAGAGCAGATAGGAGCGGCGGGGGGCTGGCGGTCCGGCGGGGGCTGGCGGAAGCCGGTCCAACGCGGCGTCTACCGGCCTTACGTCAAGGTAGCGTTGGTTAAGCAGCCGAACCATTGTCGACTGAAGGCGTTCTGTGAGCATGCTGCTTGCTTTCTGTGTCGGTTGGAGAAATCCCGCTAGCTTCAGTATACTGCAAGGCAAAAGACAGGCCGCAGACTGCTTCGGCCACGCGGCAGTGCAGCCACTCAGCAACACGGCCATTCGGTCACACGGCCGCACGGCCAGACTAGGAGCACCACCATGCAAACAGCGCCCCAGACCACTGAGCCGCCCTGCGCCCTGCCGCCCCATGTCAGCACCCCCCAGGCGGCCGAGGCGCTGCGCGAGGTCGTCTGCGTCTACACCGATCTCGACGGCACCCTGTTCGCTCCGGGAGGCCGCCTGCTTGCCGCGCACGACGGCGCCCCTTCGACCGCCACCGCGCACGCGTTGGTCTCGCTGCGCGAGGCAGGCGTCGAGATAGTGCCGGTGACCGGGCGCAACCGCCTGCAAGGCGAGGAGATAGCACGCATCCTCGACCTGCGCACGTTCATCAGCGAGCTGGGCTGCGTGGTGCAGGAAGGCTATGGGGCAAACGCGCAGTCGCGCTACCTGCTCGGTGAGTGGGACAACCTGGTGCTCGCCGAGGGTCTTGAGCCTGGCATGCTGCCCGCAGACGCGACACCCTACGGGCTTGTCGCTCAAAGCGGCGTCGTCGACCGGCTCATGGAGGCGTTTCCCGGAAGGGTCGAGCACCACAACCCGCACCGCATCGCTCGCGAAGTCACCTTCATGCTGCGCGGCAAGATCGACGTGGTCGTGGCGCAGCGCATGCTTGGCGAGGGCGCCCTTCCGCTCGACATCCTCGACAACGGCGTCATACATCCGTCACAGCACACGCTGATCGATTGCCCCGAAATACACATTTATCACCTTATGCCACGCGGCAGCGGCAAGGCGCACGCCGTTGCCGTCGACCTGGCCAGGCGCGGGCTGTCCCGCAGCCAGGCCGTCTCGGTTGGCGACTCTAGTGCCGATGTCGCCATGGGCGAGCACACCGGCAGCTTTGTGCTTATGAACGGTGGGGCTATGGAGAAGGTGCTGGCCGGGGCAGGAGCCTACAACAGCCGAGGAGAGCTTGACCCCCAAGCCCCCTGCCCGGTGTTCGCCACGCGCAAACAGACTGCCGACGGCTGGGTCGAGTTCGCCGACGCCTTGCTTGCAGCGCGTCAGGAGGCCGGGGTTATCCGCTCAACGCCGCCGAGGTAGGGGCGCAGCACCTCTGGCACGCGAACCGTGCCGTCAGAGTCCTGGTAATTCTCGATGACGGCTGCCATAGTGCGACCGACAGCCAGACCTGACCCGTTGAGGGTATGTACCAGGCGAGGCTTCTTGTCTCCGCCTGCGTCGCGAAACCGTATATTGGCGCGTCGGGCTTGGAAGTCTCCGCAGTTCGAGCAGGAGCTTATCTCTTTGTAGCCGTTGTACGAGGGCAGCCAGACCTCGAGGTCGTACGTCTTGGTTGCAGAAAAACCCATGTCGCCGGTGCACAGCGTTATCACACGATACGGCAGCTCAAGCAGCTGCAGGATGTTCTCGGCATCGGCCACCATGCCTTCCAGCTCGTCAAAAGAGGTCTCGGGCGTGGCAAACTTGACCATCTCTACCTTGTCGAACTGATGCACGCGGATAAGTCCGCGCGTGTCGCGACCGGCGCTTCCCGCCTCCTCACGAAAACACGGCGTAAAGGCACAGTAGTGAAGCGGCAGGTCGTCTGCGTCGAGCACCTCGTCGCGGTGAATGTTCGTGAGCATGACCTCCGCAGTGGGGATGAGGTACATCCCGCCTGTTGTCTTGAAGAGGTCGTCCTCGAACTTGGGGAGGTTGCCGGTTCCCGTGAGCGTGTCGGCGTTGCCGAGGAGCGGGCACCACCATTCTTTGTAGCCACGGGCGCCGTGGGTGTCGGCCATGAAGTTGATGATGGCGCGCTCAAGGCGGGCCCCCATGCCGCTGAGCAGGATGAAGCGCGACTTCGCGAGCTTTACCGCGCGCTCGAAGTCGATGATGCCAAGCGCGGGGCCGAGGTCCCAGTGGGCCTGCGGCGCAAACCCCTCGACCTCAAAGTCGCGGGGGGAGCCCCAGCGCCGCGCCTCAATGTTGTCTTCCTCGCCGACGCCTTGCGGGGTCGTGGCGCTCGGGAGGTTGGGAAGCGAGAGCACCTCGTCACGCAGGTCCTGCTCGGCTTGCACCAGTTCGCCCTCAAGTGCCTCGATGCGCTCGTTGATGACGCGCACCGCCTCTTTGGCCTGGTCGGCCTTTGTGCGCTCGGCCTCGTCTCCGCGCATCAAGAAGCCTATTGCCTTGGACGCGGCGTTACGCTCGGCCTTAAGCCCTTCGAGCTCAGCAATGAGCGTGCGACGCCGTGTGTCAAGCGTCATGAAGGCGGTGCTGTCCCAAGGCTTTTGGCGCGAGCGCATGGCCTCGCGGACATCCTCGAGGTTCTCGCGTACAAATCTAACGTCAAGCATGTAGCGGTTGCCTGTCCTCTTAGTGTCGGGCGGTGTGCTGTCGGGGTGCTGTCGGGGTGCTGTGCGACCGGCCTTTCGGGCTAGTCTGCCTGCTCCTGGTCTGCAGAGAGTGCGGCCGAGCTGCCCTCAGTGCCTGGAGCCGCAGCAGGGCCAGAGGCGGCGCCAGGCGCGTCGCCAGACACTGCTGGCTTATCGGCATCCTGCGCCGAGGCGCTCTTGAACCGTGATGCGGCGGCGTCGATCTGGCCGCGCACCACGTCGACTGCCTGGCCTATCTTCTCACCTGCAACGGGGACTTTATCGTTGATAACGTCACGTGCGGCGGCGGCGTTTTTGGCCACTTGGTCGGCGATTGCCACGCGGGCGCTCTCGATCTTCTCGCGAAGCTCGTCGTTTTTGCGTGAGATGACCGGCTGCACGCTGGCGAACCCGTCTTGGATACGCTCGCGGCCCTGCGTGTACAGCGTCTGGCCTTGGCCCCAGATCTCGTCGACTTTGTCAGCCACGATGGCGCGGGTCTCTGAGCCAGGTCGCGGCGCGTACAGCAGCCCGATCGCCGCTCCAACCAAGCCGCCGAGAATGAATGAACCGATTGTGAACTTCTTGCCCATGGGAAACCTCCCCTGTCTTAAGCGAACCAACGCTTGCCTGACCTGACAGATACCGGCTGGCAGAGCATGAGGTGGCAAGTTGTGCGATAAGCAGTCGCCTGCGCCGTCTCCGTGCAGCACCAGTGCGGTGAGTGGGGCATTCGCTGACCCACATGCTGACCTATTGTACACGATCAGTGATGCGGCTCAAGTCGTCCTGCGGCATTTGTTTGCCATGCCGGGCCAGGGTGTCGGAAGCTGGCAGTTCGCTCAAGGCCGGCTAGCCGACGAGCGCCGCTCCATACTCGCGGCAGCGCTGCGCCTCGTCTCCTTCTGGGCCCTCGTTTACGACAAGGCTTGTGGCGACAAGCTCGGCGCCAAGATCGCGCGCGCGCTTCGTCCAGTCTTCCATCCATTCCCCGTCGCCCCATCCGTAGGAGCCAAAGAGCGCCAAACGCCTGCCCGCGAGCTGCTTTTCGAGAGAAGCAAAATACGGCTCGAACTCGGTCTCTTCCAGCTCCTCCTCGCCCATCGACGGGCAGCCGAGCGCGAGGATGTCGCAGTTGAGGTCGGCATCCTGTGCCTGGTCTACTGGCTTGACCTGAACCTCAGCGCCTTTGCTCTCGGCGCCTTGCCTGATGAGGTTTGCCATGGCCTCGGTGTTGCCCGTCCCGCTCCAATACACGATGTTGACCTTCATCGACGTTCTCCATTTCTCGTAGAATCCTGCGTCAGGCCAATAGTTAGCCAAGGGTTACTTAGTTGGCACATTCTATACGCGCCAACTCAAGCTGTCAACGACCTGCGCACACAAATGTTGCCGGTAGGTCTCAGCCGAAACCTGTCGTCCTTGACGGCCAGGCGCGCAGAAGGTACTCTGGAAATGTTACGAATTTACTTTTCATAACACCATTGTGGAGGAACGCGTTTTAAGGAGGACAAGATGAGAGCATCACAGCCACTGTTAGCAATGCAGGCACCGTCAGGGCTGCAGAAGGGCAAGCGGTCACAGGCCGCTCGTGCGGGCTCACTGCTTCTGGTGTTGCTCGCCCTGGCGGCAACTCTCTTGGCTCCGCTTGGCGGCTGCGCTGCAGACCCAGCCCGTTCGACGGACACCGGCTCCGACGCCGCGCAGGCAACACAACACGTGACCGACATGGCCGGCCGCTCCGTCGAGGTTCCTGTCGTTGTAGACAAGATCGTGGGCTTTGGGTCAGTGCCGCTGCGCACAATCTCGTATCTTGGCGCTGTGGACATGCTTTCGGGCGTCGAGTTGGCTGAGCAGACGGACTACGTGACTTGTGGGTACCGCCATGTTAATTTTGAGCAGTTCAAAGCGCTGCCCGTGGTCGGCGAAGGCGGGTCAAACGGCGTGACGCCTAACGAGGAAGCCTTGGCATTGGCGCATCCTGACGTGGTGTTTGCCAGCATCGACAAAGACGCTGCCGACGCGCTTCAGCAAAAAACCGGCATACCAGTCATCTGCATCGCGCAAAGCGACAAGATCTTTGACGCGCGCTACTACGAGGCGATCCGGCTCATTGGCACGGTGATCAAAAAAGACGCGCGCGCAGAAGAGCTGGTTGGCTACCTTGAGGCGACGCAAGCCGACCTCGCCAAGCGTACTTCCGGCGCTGCCGCCGACCGCCCGACTGCTTATGCCGCCGGCATCAGCTTCAGGGGCGGTCACGGGTTTGCGGGGACCGAGGCGTTGTTTCCTCCTTTTGTCGAGACCGGGATAACAAACGTCGCTGACGTCGGCGGGGCGAGCGGCGCCTACGACATTGACATCGAGCAGGTCTTGACGGCCCAGCCAGACTTTGTGTTCGTTGAGACCAGCAACCTCTCGCTCGTCAAGGAAGACTACCTCGCTAACCCCAGTTATTTCTCCCACCTTGAGGCCGTGAGAAACAAGAGCACGTACACCTTGGTCTCATATCGTTTCTATGGCGCGAACATCGAGCTGGCGGTCGCGAACTGCTACTGGGTGGGCTCGGTCGCCTACCCCGAGCAGTTTTCCGACGTAGACCCCACGCAAAAACTTGACGAGATAACGACGTTCTTCCTCGGCAAACCACTCGCGAGCGACCTCGCTGCTCAAGGCTACTCGTTCAGGCAGGTGGACTTCGAGGACTTGTGAGCCCGACAGCTGGGAGGTCACGCGGCGTCAGGAGCGCTAAAAGCGATCCTGACGCCGTCAAGTCCCACTATGCGTACCTTGATGCCATAGGCATGCGAAAGGTCTCTCTCGGTAAGCAAGTCGATGTCGCCTTGTGCCACTGTCGTTCCGTCGCGCATCAGCAAGAAGCAGTCGCAGTAGCGCAAGGCCAGGCTGATGTCATGGATGACAAGGACCGTCGCCAAGGAGTTTGTGCGCGTGATCGAGCGGATAAGCCCCAGGACCTCCGCCTGGTTGCGCATGTCCAAGGCGCTCGTCGGCTCGTCAAGCAGCAAGACCTCAGGCTCTTGTGCAATGGCCCTGGCGAGGAACACTTTTTGCCGCTCTCCTCCCGACAGCTCGTCTGCATAGTGCGTGGCAAGCGGCTCAAGCCCAAGCCTTTCGATGGTTTCTGAGACGACCGCGCGGTCATGGGCGCTCAAGCCCCAGCTTATATACGGCCGGCGGCCAAGCAGCACCTGGTCATAAACGCTCAGGTGCGCGACGCGCTGTTGTTGCAGCACTGTTGCAATATGCCGCGACGCCTCACGTCGGCCCAGAGTCGCAAGGTCCCTGCCATTGACGACCACCCTCCCTTGTGAGGGGCTGAGCATCCCAGAAAGCAGGTCGAGCAAGGTTGACTTGCCTGCGCCGTTGTTTCCGAGAACGGCCAGCATCTGGCCGCGCCTGACGGAGAGTCCCACGCCATCTACTGCCGTGGCCGCAGCGTGTGGGTAGTGGTAGCTGACGCCAACGGCGCCAAGCAACTCGTGACTCGTTTGCTGTTTGTCTGACAAGCCATGCGCATGCCTCATCGTGTCTCCTCCCTAACGGTTGCCTATGCTCGAGCCCTTCTGCGTCCCCGGTACAGCAAGTAGAGGAAGAGGGGGGCGCCTAAAAACGAGGTGATCGCGCCTATCGGCAAGATCACAGGTGATAGCACCAGGCGGGCTGCAAGGTCGCTCATCAGCATGATCAACGAGCCCAAAACGAGTGAGGCGGGCAGCAGGAACCGCGTGTCGTTGCCCACAAAGCGACGGGCAATATGCGGGGCGACAAGCCCAATAAAGTTGATGAGCCCTACGAACGAGACCATGGCAGCGGCGGTAAACGACGCGACCAGCACACCAAGAAGCCGCACGCGGCCGACGCTGACCCCCAGCCCGGCGGCGCTTTGCGCGCCGTTGAGCAGGGCGTTGTAGTTCCACCGGTTGAAGAAGAAGTAGACTGCCGCACCGAGGCACACGGACCCCATGAACGCGATCTGCGGCCAGGTTGCCCGTGAGAGGTCGCCGAACTGCCAGAAGATGACTTTTGCCAGCTCGATGTCATGTGAGAAATACTGGAGTATCGTCGATGCTCCTGCCCACAATGACGAGAGGGCAACTCCTACCAGGATGATGCTTTCGGGACTTGAGAAGCCAAAGCGCGAAAAAAGAAGCACCGTGAGGCTCGAGACCATGGCGCCCGCAAAAGCAAACAGCGCGACCGTGCCCATGCCGACGCTGGCGCCAGCGCTGCTGAAGAAGGGCACGACCAGCAGAATAGCCACAGTGGCGCCAAACGCGGCGCCTTGTGAGATGCCCACCGTCGAGGCCGAGGCCAAGGGGTTCTCCAGCACGCTTTGCAGGGCGACTCCTGCGAGCGCAAGCCCAGCGCCGGCGACCACCGCGCAGACTATCCTCGGCAGGCGAATCGACGACACCACCATGACGCTTTGCGTGTCGCCTGCGCCAAAGAGCGCTAAAACGCTCTCGAGCACATTCAGGCTTTGCACGCCGCTCGTCAACGAGACCAGCGCCACTGCCACACACGCTGCACACATAGCGCCAATAGCAATAAGCGAAACGTGCTCTGTGCGATGATGCGCGACCTTGGCGTGGCGACGTTCCTTAACCCATTCAGACACCGATTCCCTCACGGTCGTATGCTTCGTAACAATCGAGACAGACCAGCTTACCGTCCTGTAGCCGAAGCCCGTACTCTGCCGCCTGCTCGCCGCACGCGGCACATGTCCTTGACGCGAAAAGCCGCGCAGGCTGCGGAAGGCCAAACGAGGGCACCGTCACCTTGAACAGCTCAGTGTAGGGAGTGCGAAGCAAGTAGTCCTGGTACGCGTCGCGCTCCATTCCCTCAGGACAAGACGCCGTGAACACCAAGCGAACAGCTTTGCCTGTGTCGCGGGTGAAGAAGGAGAACGCCATCTTTCCCCGCAAGCGGCTGATAAGGTTGGACTTTCCGTACGTGCATGAGAGAACCACCTGTATGGCGTCTACGCCACAGGCGTCGTTCTCTGTCACACAGACGATCTCCTCGTCCAAGGCAGGCCAGTCGCAGCCAGAAAGCTCCAGCTCGCTAAGCGCGCCCTCGACCGCCTTGAAGCCGATCGCCAGTCCCGGGCAACTGTGGCCGTGAAACGCGACCACGCGGTCCCAAATGCGTTCTTCAAGCATTGCTCCTCCTTTGCGTCGTGCCGTGGATGTGCGCATGCGCACTTCCATCGTGTGCAAACAATAGTAACACGATTTTGTTTTTCGTGTTACCTATCAATGAGCTGACGGATGGGAATCGACACATACGAGATTACTGCCCATGGCAGATTCTGGAGGTGAATCCTGCGACTGCGGCGCCTCGCGCCTCCGCGCAGGATCCATCCATGAAGCAGCAGTAGAGACCGGCAGGCACCGACACCCTGATCGGCGAGCTACCTGCCGCAAGCGCGGTCTCTCCCCGACGAGGCGGCTCTTGGCCAGGGCTTCATATGCCAGGGGGCGTGAGCAGTGCCTAAGCGAAGAGGTCGAGCAGCGACCAGGCGCTCGCGGCCTCGTGTTGGGCGCCGCCTTCAAGAAGGCGCTCACGAGAAAACATGCCCCAGAGCGCGGCGACCGCCGTCATGCCTGCGGCGCGCGCTGCCTGCATGTCGTAGGGGCTGTCTCCGACGTACACGCACTGGCTTGGGGCAATGCCCATCTTCTCGGCCGCAACAAGCAGCGGCGTGGGGTCGGGCTTGTGGCGCTCGGTCTGGTCAGAGCCCTGAACGAACTCAAAGTAGCGCACAAGGTCGAACATCTCCAGGCCGTGTACCGCCTGGTACGTGAGCTTCGAGGTCACCACCGCACAACGGTAGCCTCGCTGTTTGAGCGCCGCCATGACTTTGTCAACGCCGTCAAACGCGCGCACCAGCTGGTCGTGCACCGTGCGGTTGTGCTCGCGGTAGACGCGCAGCAGCTCAGCGGCGCCCTCCTCGCTCAGTTTACGCATCTGATAGTCAAGCGGTATGCCTATCATGTCGCGCATTACCTCGTCGGGGTACGTGCGCCCAAGCACTTGCGCAGTCGCATGGCGAAACGACGAGAGGATAAGCTCCTCGCTGTCGATGAGCGTCCCGTCAAGGTCGAACAACAGCGCCTCTGCGCGCAACATCTCAGTTGCCTCCGCCCTCGAACGCCTGGCTCGTGCTGGGCTCGTCCTCGGCATCGTCGCCCTCGTCGTCGTTGCCTTCAAGCTCCTCGTCAAGGTCGTCCTCATAAAAAGCCTCGATGGCGCCGTCGCCGTCGTCGTCGTTGCCGGCGCCGGCTCCTCCTCCGCCGCCTACGGCGCCGTCGTCGCCAAACAGGCTGCCCTGCGCATCTGCCTGGCCTTCAGGCCATGCTTTCGCCGCCTTCTTGCGCGACGAGGCGACACGCGCAACCGCAGTCACACGGTCGGTGTCAGAGACGTTCATCACCTTGACGCCTTGTGTCGAGCGGCCTTGCTGCGACACGTCTGTGGACTTGACGCGGATGACCACGCCCTCTTCGCTCACAAGCATGAGCTCTTGTCCCACAGACACCACCTTCATGCCCACTATGGGGCCCTTCTTGTCGGTCATCTGGATGGTGTAGACGCCCTGGCCGCCGCGGTGATGCAGCGGGTAGTCGCTAATGGGCGTGCGCTTGCCAAACCCGCGCTCGGTCACCACGAACAGCTCGCTTCCCTCCGGCGCGATCTCCATGCCGATGACCCGGGCGCCCGTCGGCGCTGTCATGCCCTTGACGCCCATCGTGTCGCGGCCCATCGGGCGCGCCTCGTCTTCGTCCCACGATATGGCCTTGCCGGCGCTCGAGACCATGATCACGCGCTCGTTTTGCTTGACGCGCCGTACGGCGATGAGCGCGTCGGAATCGCGCAGGTTTATGGCGATAAGCCCTTCGCGACGCGAGCGGTTGTATGCGCTCATGGCTGTTTTCTTGACCATGCCCTCGCTCGTCGCGAAGAGCAGGTACTCGTTGTCAGGGAACTCCTTTGTCGCGATGACGGCGGCTATTGCCTCATTGGCCTCGAAGGGCAGCAGGTTGACGATCGCAGTGCCGCGCGCATGGCGCGAGCCCATGGGAAGCTCGTGCACCTTGAGGCGGTAGCATTTGCCACGTGTCGAGAAGAAGAGCATGTAGTCGTGGGTAGAGGCTATGAACAGGTGCTCTACGAAGTCGTTCTCCTTAAGGTTGACGCCCTGAAGGCCCTTGCCGCCGCGCTTTTGCTGGCGGTAGGTCGCAACCGGCAGGCGCTTCACATAGCCGGAGCGGGTGATGGTGACCACCATGTCCTCTTCGGCAATAAGGTCTTCGACCTCAAGGTCCCTGGCCTCGGTGGTTATCTCGGTGCGGCGTGGCGTGGAGAAGCGCTGCCGTATCTCGAGGAGCTCCTCTTTGATCACCTGGCGCTGCAAGGCGTTGTCGGCAAGCACGCGCTGATAGTACTCGATGCGCGCGCACAGGTCGGCGAGCTCGGTCTCGATCTTCTCGCGCTCAAGTCCGGTGAGGCGGCGCAGGCGCATCTCGAGAATCGCGTCTGTCTGCGTCTGGGTGAGGCCAAAGCGCTCCATAAGGCGCGCGCGCGCCTCGTTGTCGTCGCGCGACGAGCGGATGATCGCTATCACCTCGTCGATGTGGTCTAGCGCAATAATCAGGCCTCGCAGGATGTGCGCGCGCTCCTCAGCCTTTCTCAGGTCGTAGGCCGTGCGTCGGACAATGACCTCTTCTTGGTGCTTGATGTAGTAGCGCAACACGTCGCGCAGGCCGAGCGTGCGCGGCACGCCGTCTACGAGGGCGAGCATGATGACGCCGAACCCGGTCTGCATCTGCGTGTGCTTGTAAAGCTTGTTGAGCACTACCTGCGGGATGGCGCCCTGCTTGAGCTCAACGACGAAGCGCACTCCCTTGCGATCGCTCTCGTCGTGCGCGTCGCTTATCTCGGTGAGCTTCTTGTCGCGGACAAGCTCGTCGATCTTCTCCTCAAGTTTTGCCTTGTTGACCATGTAGGGGAACTCGTTGACGACGATGCGGTCACGGCCAGTAGACGTCTTTTCGAGGTGGGCCTTCGCGCGCAGCACCAGTGACCCGCGTCCCGTCTCATAGGCGTCGCGGATGCCCTGCTTGCCCATGATGAGCGCGCCTGTGGGGAAGTCTGGCCCGGGCAACACCGCCATGAGGTCGTCAAGCGGGGCCTCCTCGTCATCGAGCATGATGCAGGTCGCGTCGATCACCTCGCCGAGGTTGTGCGGCGGGATGTTGGTCGCCATGCCGACGGCGATGCCGGTAGACCCGTTGACCAACAAGTTCGGAAACCTCGCCGGCAGCACCGCAGGCTCTTGGAGCGACTCGTCGTAGTTGGGCTGGAAGTCCACCGTCTCTTTGTCGAGGTCGCGCAGCAGCTCCATGGCCGACTTTTGGAGGCGCGCCTCGGTGTAGCGCATGGCCGCTGCGGAGTCGCCGTCGGGCGACCCGAAGTTGCCGTGCCCGTCTATGAGCGGCACGCGCATCGAGAAGTCCTGCGCAAGTCGCACCATCGTGTCGTACACGGCGCTGTCTCCGTGCGGATGGTACTTGCCAATGACCTCTCCTACCGTCCAGGCGGATTTCTTGTGGGGCCGGCTCGGCGTGATGCCGCTTTCGTGCATGGCGTACAGAATGCGCCGGTGTACCGGCTTGAGGCCGTCGCGAATGTCAGGCAGGGCACGCGAGACGATGACGCTCATCGCGTACTCGAGGAAGCTCTGGCGCATTTCGACAGCCATCTCGGCTGGTTTTATGGTGCTGCCAGAGAGGTCGAGCTCCTGGGTCTTGTCTTGTGCCACTAATTCTCCTTAACGTAATTATTCGGAGCTAGATGTCCAAAAAGCGCACGTCGCGCGCGTGTTTTTGTATGAACTCCTTGCGCGGTTCCACTTTGTCGCCCATCAGGTCGCTCACGACCTTCTCAGCGGCAAGAGCGTCGTCGATGGTCACCTGCAGCAGTGTGCGCACCTTGGGCTCCATCGTCGTCTCCCACAGCTGCTCGGGGTCCATCTCACCGAGTCCCTTATAGCGCTGCACGGTGTACTTGGACTCAGGCGCAAGCTTGGCCACCTCGCGCGTGAGCACGTCTTCGCTGTAGATGTAGTCATGCTTCCTGCCCACCGAGAGCCGAAACAGTGGCGGCTGGGCAATATAGATGTAGCCGTGCTCGATCATCTGCGGCATGAAGCGGAAGAAGAAAGTGAGAAGGAGCGTGCGTATGTGCGCGCCGTCCACGTCGGCGTCCGTCATGATGATGGCCTTGTGGTAGCGCGCCTTCGCAATGTCGAAGTCGTCTCCTATCCCGGTGCCGAGCGCGGTGATTAGCGTGTTTATCGTCTCAGACGAGAGCGACCGATGGAGGTTTGCACGCTCGATGTTGAGGATTTTTCCGCGCAAGGGGAGTATGGCCTGAAACGAGCGTTCCCGCGCCTGCTTGGCCGAGCCGCCGGCCGAGTCGCCCTCGACGATGTAAAGCTCGGTCAGCTCTGGGTCTTTGAGCGTGCAGTTTGCCAGCTTGCCGGGCAACGAGGCATTCTCTTTCGCCGAGCGCTGAGACTTCTTGTACTTGCTCACGGCCTCACGCACGCGCTTCTCCTCGAGTGCTTTCTTCAAGATCTCGCGCGCGGGGTTTGGGTGCTCCTCAAGGTACTCGGCGAGGCCCTTGGTCACCGAGCCGCGCGCCAGCTGGCGAATGTCGGTGTTGCCGAGCTTGGTCTTGGTCTGCCCCTCGAACTGGGGGTTTCGCAGCTTTACGGAGATGACGCAGGTCAGTCCGGCGCGGATGTCCTCGCCTACCATGTTGTCTTCCTTCTCCTTAAGGAGGTTGTGGCTGCGGGCGTACTCGTTGATTATGGCGGTCACGCCGGCGCGGTAGCCCTCGACATGGGTACCGCCTTCGGTGGTGTGGATGTTGTTGGCGAAGGCAAGCGTCGTCTCGTAGTGCGTGGTGTTCCATTGAAGGGCAAACTCGATCTCGCCCACGCCCTCTTGCTCGACGCTGAAGTAAATCGGCTTCGACAGCCCCGGCAGCACGTCTTTCTCCTGGTTGATGTACTTCACGAAGTCCACGATGCCGCCTGCGTACTGATACTCCTCGTAAAACGGCCCCGAGTTGTCTTCGTTGGGGTGTCGCTCGTCGGTGAAGGTGATCTTGACGTTCTTGTTGAGAAACGCCATCTCACGCAAGCGCGCCGTGAGGATGTCGGCGTCATAGACAAGTGTCTCAAAGATCTCGCCGTCTGCCCAGAAAGTTATCTTCGTGCCCGTCTTCTTCGTCTTGCCGGTCTGCTCGATCTTGCGTACCGTCTGACCACGCTCAAAGCTCATCTCATAGACGCCGCCGTCGCGCATGACCTCGATGTCAAGACGCGTTGAGAGCGCGTTCACGACGCTGACGCCCACGCCATGCAGCCCGCCGGAGACCTTGTAGCCCTCGCCGCCGAACTTGCCGCCTGCGTGCAGTATGGTCAAAACGACCTCAAGCGTCGGTATTTTCATCTTGGGATGCTTGCCTACCGGGATTCCACGCCCGTTGTCGGTAACCGTGACCGCGTTGTCTTTGTGGATAACCACGTCAACGCGCGTCGCAAAACCGGCCATGGCCTCGTCTATCGAGTTGTCCACCACTTCGTAGACCAGGTGGTGCAGCCCACGCGGACCAGTCGAGCCTATGTACATGCCCGGGCGCTTGCGCACGGCCTCCAAGCCCTCGAGAACTTGGATGTCTCCTTCGGTGTAGCCAGCGTTGTTGGTGGCTTTATCGGCCAAGGTTTCTCCTTTCGGATGGAATGGTACACTCGACAGTATAACAGAGTAAGGGAGAATTTGACCATTTCAGGCACATACAGAGCTTTTTAAGGCATGGTTTAGTATGGTGCTCATGATTTTTATCATTTTGTGGCTTATTTTCGGTTCAACGGCAGTATGGCGCTTTATACACCTGTTTGTTAAAGTCAATAAACCCGGGCGTGTCCCCTCTTGGGGCGTTTCGCGTCACCATGGTTTTCACCCCGTTGTGCCTCTTGCGTCACGGGCGTCGTTTTCGCAAGTATGTCGTTCGCGACACGAGGAACTTGACCTCGTGTACCGGCGTCTTCAGCTCGGCCTCGAGCATGACCCTAAAGTACTCCTTCTGGTTGTTCAGCTCGGCCATCCAGGCCGAGTCGTCGGTGTATACCAACACGACCGGCTCTTTGCCCCGCTTTGAGAAGACGATGTTGTCGGTGTGGTCCTGTGCAGCCGGCGTCGCTATCTTCTCCCATGCGTCTCTCAGATAATAGCGCTGCTGCTGCCAGTCGGGCACCACCTGGTCGAGACAAAGCCCTAAGAGCTCGCTGATGCCGACCGTCTTGTTTTGGCGTTTTTCTGCTGACGCGCGGCCGGGGCTTGCTTTGCCGCCGGTGCTGTCAACCGTGTTGTAGTGCGGTGTGCGGCCACGGCCTTTATTGTTCTGCATGCTGTCTTCTGACCTCGTCATGCCCCAGCCTTTAGCTGGCCGCCGCTTGCAATCGGCAGGTGCACCACCTGGGCGCGCGACACAAGTGACTCATCAAAGTAGCCCAGGTCGGTCGTGGTCACAAAGACCTGGGTCGCAGCGTCAAGGTGCTCGATAAAAAGCCTTCGCCGTGCCTCGTCTAGCTCCGACATCACGTCATCAAGCAGCAGCAACGGCTCGCGCCTTGTAACTGCACGAAGCACTCTGACTTCTGCCGCCTTGAGCGCAAGCGTAATCGAGCGCTGCTGGCCTTGCGACGAGAAGCGGCGCACGTCCCGGTTGTTGAGGGAGAAGGCCAGCTCGTCTCTATGCGGACCTATCAGGCTCCTGCGACTTGCCTCCTCCCGTGCCTGATGGCGCCTTAGTGCTGCGTCGAGGTCTTCCTCAACCGTCTCGCGCCGACGAAGGCGCAGGTCGCTGTCTTGCTTCGCCACGCCTGCTTCGCTTTTGTCAAGACCCATAAGACCGCCGGGGTCTAGCAACTCCCAGGAGGGGACGTACCGAGCCTCAAGCGTCTCATGAGGAGCAATGGTCGCATAGACGTCGCGCGCGGCCTCTAACAGGCGGTCAAACAACGAGCTGCGGTGTGCTGTGAGCGCAGCACCGAGACGAACGAGGTTGTTGTTCCATGAGGCAAGCACCTCGCTATTGGTGTTATCGTCACGCAGCAGCG
Source organism: Coriobacteriales bacterium (assembly GCA_031279835.1). Classification (GTDB taxonomy): domain Bacteria; phylum Actinomycetota; class Coriobacteriia; order Coriobacteriales; family UBA8131; genus JAITHV01. The sequence continues at coordinate 1,495 of JAITHV010000013.1, read as the reverse complement.
CGTTCTTTTGCTTCACCACCTGTTGATACTCATGTTTGATGTCAAAGAAGCTTCGCGATATCTGACATCCAAGACGGTCTACAAGCTCGCGACGGCGCTCGGCTGGGCCTTTGACAACAGTGAGGTCGTTGGGTGTGAACAAGACTGCCGGGAGGTGGCCGAGCAAGTCCTTGGGCCGGCGGTCCTTGTCGTTAAGGCGATACGAACGGCTGTTGTCGGTTATGACGAGCGAGAGACTGTTAACGACGCCTTCAAAGCAATAATCTAGGGTCACTTGCGCGCGGTTTGCCCCGTGGCATATGACATCAGGCCACGACGGCCGCCTAAACGACTCGATCATGCTTACCAGCTGGATGCCCTCGATGATGTTTGTTTTGCCAATCGCATTGTCTCCGACAATGACGACAAGCTGACCCAAGCCGTCGAGCACAAGCGACGGGTAGTTCCTGAAGTTGTCAAAAACTATGCGTTGTATTGAATACATAAATATATTATATTTTATAACAAATAGATATTTATTAGTAAGTATCTATTTGTTAATCCAGACGAACTGGCATGGTGAGATAAAAGTAATAGTCTTCGCCAATAGACTTGAATATGCCAGGCTTCAGTGGCGCCTGTGCCTCAAACACAAGCTCTTCGGTGTCTACCGCTGCCAGTCCGTCAATGATGTACTGGTGGTTGAAGCCAATCTCCAACTTGTCACCCTCAATTTCTGCGTTTACTCGCTCATTTGACGATCCAATGTCTTGTGATTGTGTGGCAACAGTAACAAATTGCCCGTCAGGGTCGATAGTAAAGCGTACCGACCCGTGGCTTTGTGCCAAAATGGCGGCACGTTTTACCGCAGAGATTATTTCTGCTGTTTTCATTTTTGACGACAGATTATGCTGTTGTGGGATGATTTGCTCGTAGTTTGGATAATTGCCCTCTATCTTCCGTGATATAAACGTTGTAGTACCAAACTGAAACACTATCTGATTCTCAGCTTCTCCTATTTGTATACTATCTTCATTGTTCGACAGCCGGGCAATCTCCTCAAAAACAGACCCGGGCACAATCACTTCCAACGCTGCGGCCGCAGGCTCAGGGAGTTGGAGGCGCGCTATCGCAAGCCGATATGAGTCGGTGGCAACTAATTGCAACACTGTGTCTTCGACTTTGAGAAATATGCCCGTGAGAACCGCGCGTGACTCGTCGCGCGAAACTGCCTTTGCCACCTTGTGCACAGCATCTTGTATTTTTTTTGAGGGAAGCTCCACCGACCGGTCAGCAATAACCTGCGGAAAGCTCGGAAAGTCAGCTGGGTCCATGGTGGCAAGTGTAAACGACGAGTCCTGGCAGGTAATGGTCAGCGTGTCTTGCACATGCTCAAGCGTGACGGCAGCCTCAGGGAGGCTTTTTATTATGTCATTGAAGAGCTTGCCAGTGACAACAGCGGAGCCTTGTTCCTCAATCAGCGCGTCTGTCACGTGCTTTATCGAAATCTCAAGGT